>JBFXIT010000084.1:6491-7694 GCA_050175655.1 Leucobacter sp. | reverse complement strand
CCGTCGGTACGTGATGCCCTGCTCCGGCAGTTCGGCCTGCAGCTCGTCCTCGTCGAACCAGGGGTATCGCGCCGACCCGGGCAGTCGTCGCACGTCGACGATCGCCGTGACGCCCGCTCCCCGCAGCAACCCGGCGAACTCCGCGAAGGGCAGCGTGGAGTGGCCGACCGTGAGGATGCTCTCCGACATCTGCCGTGCCGTCCGCGTCTAGTCGGGCAGGCGCCTCAGCGCGCTGCCCCTGTGCGCGGCGATGTGGTCGGTCTTGTCGCTGCGGATCTCGTACTGCGGGTCGTCTTCGCTCGCGCGGTGCGTGTGCCCCTTGTAGTCGAAGTCGGCGGTGTGGACCTTGATGATCCTCCCGCTGACGCGGCCGGCCTCGGAGTTCCAGCCGACGTGATCGCCCACCTCGAACTTCCGAGCCATGATCCGCCGCCTTCCCAGCACTTGGCCGACAGTGCCCCAGAGAAGAATCGAACTTCCGACACCCGCTTTAGGAGAGCGGTGCTCTATCCACTGAGCTACTGAGGCGTGGGGTGCACGAGCACCGAGAGTCGAGTCTAGCAGTCAACGAAAAACGGACGGGGCCGAAGCCCCGCCCGTTCGCAGTCCGAAGGATCAGCCGACGCGCACGACGGCGCTCGGGGTGCCGTCCATGAACGCAGAGGCGACGACGGTCATGTTGCCGCCGAACCCGCCGTGCACGGCCTGGCCATTGCCGATGTAGATGGCCACGTGACGACCCTCCCAGATGAGGATGTCGCCCGGGGCGTAGCCGCCCGAGGTCACGAGCGAGCCGTAGGGGGTGTAATGGCCGATGAGGGTGCCGAGATCGCCGACGCCGAAGCCGATGGCGCGCAGCGAGCGCTCTACGAGAGCGGTGCAGTCCTGAGCCTGGCCGACCTGGGCGAGGGCGGCGGTCACCAGACCGCCAGCGCCGACCCCGGCCGGGACATCGGCGCCGCCGAACGCAGCGGCGCCCGAGCCGGCAGCGGCGGCCTGAGCGGCGGCGGCGGCCGCCTCTTCGGCGCGCGCGCGCTCGGCGATCGATGCGTCGACCTCGGCGGGAGCCACGGAGCCGGGCAGGGCGTCCGACTCGAACTCGCTGGCCTGCAGTGTCTGGGTGGCGTTGGCGAACCCGTCGGGGATGCCCTCCACCTCGGGGGTCGCGTAGGCGGGGAGGGCGAAGATGCCGACCATGCCGGC
>JBFXIT010000084.1:0-6391 GCA_050175655.1 Leucobacter sp. | reverse complement strand
TGCAGCCGCTCCTCGCTCTGCTCGAAGTCCCAGCGGTCGCGCGAGGCGTTCTGGCTCATCTCGAGCGCAGAGGTCGCCACGCCGCCGGCGTTCGCCGCCTTGCCGGGCGCGAAGAGCACGCCGGCCTGCTGGAAGAGCTCCACCGCCTCAGGCGTGGTGGGCATGTTGGCGCCCTCGGTGACGGCGCGCACACCGCCGTCGAGCAGCGCGCGGGCGCCGGCCACGTCGAGCTCGTTCTGCGTGGCGCAGGGGAAGGCGAGATCGCCTGGGACGTCCCACACCGATCCCCCGGCGACGTAGCGCGAGCCAGGCCGCCGATCGGCGTAGGCGGCGATGCGCCCGCGCTCGACCTCCTTGATCTGCTTCAGCAGTTCGAGGTCGATGCCGCGCTCGTCGATGACGTAGCCGGCCGAATCGGATGCGGTGATCGCTACGCCGCCGAGCTGCGTCACCTTCTCGATGACGTAGATCGCGACGTTGCCCGAGCCCGAGACGATCACGCGGCGGCCCTGGATGCCCTCGCCGGCGCGCTCCAGCATCTCCTGCGCGAAGTAGACGGCGCCGTAGCCCGTCGCCTGGGTGCGCACCTCGGCGCCGCCCCAGCCGGTGCCCTTGCCGGTGAGCACGCCCGACTCGTGGCCGTTGGTGAGCCTGCGGTACTGGCCGAACATGTAGCCGATCTCGCGGGCGCCCACGCCGATGTCGCCTGCGGGCACATCGGTCTGCTCGCCGATGTAGCGGTAGAGCTCTGTCATATAGCTCTGGCAGAAGCGCATCACCTCGTGGTCGCTCTTGCCCCGCGGGTCGAAGTCCGAGCCGCCCTTGCCGCCGCCGATGCGCTGCGAGGTGAGCGCGTTCTTGAAGATCTGCTCGAAGCCGAGGAACTTGATGACCGACAGGTTCACGCTGGGATGGAAGCGCAGGCCGCCCTTGAACGGGCCGAGGGCCGAGTTGAACTGCACCCGGAAGCCGCGGTTCACCTGCACTCGGTTCTGGTCGTCCTGCCACGGCACCCGGAACATGATCTGCCGCTCGGGCTCGACGAGGCGCTCGAGCACGTCGGACTCGATGAACTCGGGGTGCTGAGCGAGCACGGGGATCAGGGTGTCGAGCACTTCATGCACGGCCTGCAGGAACTCCGGCTCGTTCGGGCTGCGCTGTTCGACGACCTCGGTGATCGCGCGAACGTGTGCTTCGGGGGTGGTTGTCGGCAATTCGACTCCTTGTGCTATCAGCTCCATCCGCGGCGCACCCCTCAGGGCTGCCGCAGCAGTTCAGGGTGTGCGGGTGGTGGTTAGGGGACTACGAAGATGTGACTCGCGGTCTCACCGGAGAGCTCGAGGGCCGGGATCGGGCTCTCGGCGACCGCCTCAACCCGCACGCGGCCGTCGATGTACGAGAATCGGGCCTCGGCGCCGGGTTTGATGCCGGCCTCTGCCAGTTGCACGAGCAGCTGAGGGTCGACCTGCAGCGGCTCGGCCAGGCTCCGGATGCGCCGCGTCACGGGCCCCAGGCTGTCGTCGAAGAGCGTGACCGCGCTCACGGCCTGCGGCAGCACGGCCGGGCGGACCCCGAGCTCGTCGAGGCCCGGGATGGGGTTGCCGTAGGGGGAGACGGTCGGGTTGCCGAGGATGCCGAGGAGCTTGCGCTCGACCTGCTCGCTCATCACGTGCTCCCAGCGGCAGGCCTCTTCGTGCACGAGCTCCCATTCGAGCCCGATCACGTCGGAGAGCAGCCGCTCGGCGAGCCGGTGCTTGCGCATCACGTGGACGGCCTTCATACGCCCCTGCTCGGTGAGCTCGAGGTGCCGGTCGTCGCTGACCACCACGAGGCCGTCCCGCTCCATGCGGCCCACCGTCTGCGACACGGTGGGGCCCGAGTGGCCGAGGCGCTCGGAGATGCGGGCGCGCAGAGGCACAATGCCCTCCTCCTCGAGCTCGAGGATCGTGCGGAGGTACATCTCGGTCGTGTCAATGAGGTCTGTCATTGCCACCTTCCCGTGCCGTGAACAACCATCAGCTTACAACCTCGACGGAATCGGCCGGATTCCGGCAACTAGAATTGCCCGTATGCCCGACATCTCGATCCCCTCGTCACTCCTGCCCGCAGACGGCCGTTTCGGCTGCGGCCCCTCCAAGATCCGCACCGAGCAGCTCGATTTCCTCGCCTCGCTGCAGCCGGCTGCCCCCGGCGCCTCGGATCGCCCCGGCGTGCTGGGCACGTCGCATCGCCAGGCACCCGTGAAGAACCTGGTCGGCAGCCTCCGCGAGGGGCTCGCCGAGCTGTTCCGAGCGCCCGAGGGCTACGAGATCCTGCTCGCGAACGGCGGGGCGACCTCGTTCTGGGACGCCGCCGTGCATTCCCTGATCGAGCGCCGCAGCCAGCATCTCGCGTTCGGCGAGTTCGGCGCGAAGTTCGGCAAGGCGGCGGCCGGCGCGCCGTGGCTCGAGGCTCCGGACATCCGCGAGGCGGATCCGGGATCGCGCAGCGAGGCCGAGCCCGTGGCGGGCGTCGACGTCTATGCCTATCCGCACAACGAGACCTCGACGGGCGTGATGACCGAGGTGCGGCGCGTGCACGGCGACGACGGCGCGCTGACCGTGGTCGATGCGACCAGCGGCGCAGGGGGCCTCGACTTCGACGCGGGCGAGACCGACGTCTACTACTTCTCGCCGCAGAAGAACTTCGCGAGCGACGGCGGCCTCTGGTTCGCGCTGGTCTCGCCCGCCGCGATCGAGCGGATCGAGCGGATCGCGGCCTCCGGCCGCTACATCCCCGAGACGCTGAGCCTCGCGGGCGCCGTGTCGAACTCGCGCCAGAACCAGACGCTGAACACCCCGGCACTCGCCACCCTCGCCATGATGGACGATCAGGTGCGGTGGGTCAACGGCCAGGGCGGTCTCGCCTGGGCCGCGGCCCGCACTGCGGAGAGCGCCGCCGTGCTCTACGAGTGGGCCGAGCGCTCGCCCGTCGCCGCGCCGTTCGTCGCAGACCCCGCGCACCGCTCGAACGTGGTGGTGACGATCGACTTCGACGACTCCGTCGACGCCTCGGCCATCTCGAAGGCGCTGCGCGCGAACGGCGTGGTCGATACCGAGCCCTACCGCAAGCTCGGCCGCAATCAGCTGCGCATCGCGACCTTCACGGCGATCGACCCCACCGACGTCCGGGCTCTCACCGGCTGCATCGACTACGTTCTCGAGCGGCTCTGACGGAACAGGCCCGAGGCGGCCCTCGGGCTGGTGCGGATCCGGCTCTCGTCGAGGGCCCGGATGCCGAGTGTGCCGAACGAACGGGCCTCGTCTCCGATTCGGCGATCCGCCGAGAACCACTGGCGCAGCTCCGTCCGATCGGCGATGCCGAGCTTGGCGTAGACATGGGCCAGGTGGGTCTCGACCGTGCGCGCCGAGAGATGGAAGCGCTCGGCGATGAACCGGCTGGGATAGCCGAGCGACGCGAACAGGGCGATCTCCCGCTCACGCGGTGACAGCCCCGACGCGCCGGGCAGCGGCATCCAGATGCCGAGTTCGGCGAGCAGGCGCAGCTCGGGCTCCGAGACGTCGGAGGGCGAGGCGCCTGCGGCGATCTTCTCGATGTGCGACAGGATCACCTCGCCGATGAGCGGATCGACCTGCTCGGCGAGCTCTCGGGCGCGCCCCGAGATGCTGTGTGCCCGCATGCGCGACTCGGTCGCGACCATGTGCAGGGCCTGCAGTTCGATGAGCCGCAGGTTCTGCCCCTCCGCCCAGGTCGCGAGCCCCAGCGCGTCCGCGCCGAGATCGCCCAGGCGGAGCCACTGCTGCGCCTGCAGCGCGATCCTCATCCTGAACCCGGCGAGCGCCTGCGAGACGCCGCGACGGTGCGCCCGGGCGCCCCGCAGCTCGGCGACGGCGCCCGCGCGGTCGCCGAGAGCCGCGAGCGCCAGGGCGCGCATGGCTCCGAGCAGGGGCGCGATGCCGTAGCCGTCGATCGGCACACGGCTCGCGACGATGAGCTCGATGAGCTCGGCGGCGTCGCGCCACCGGGCCTCCTGCAGGGCGAGCAGCGCCCATCCGGTCTCGACGAGCTCGGAGAATCGCGCCCCGGTCTGTCGGTTGGCCTCGGCGTCGGCCTCGATCTCTTCGAGCGCCTGGCGCGCGCTCCCCGCGCAGCCGTTGGCCCAGTATCCGAGGAACCAGAAGAAGCCCTGCAGCTCGAGGGTGTCGTTCAGCGGACGTCGCCCGATCAGCGAGATGCTGCGGGCCCGGTGGGCGAGGCGGATCGCCTCCTCCATATCGCCCTGCTGCAGCAGCATCACCGCCGAGAGCGAGATCGCGGGTGATCGCACCCATTCCACGACGATCTCCGACGACGGTTCGACATCGATGGGATGCGCTGCGGCCGAGGAGAAGTCGCCCTCGCGCAGCATCAGCCGGTAGCGCAGAGCCCGCACCGCCTCGCGCGAGACGGATTCCTCCGGCCCGAGTCCCGCCTCGAAGACGCGAAGCTCTTCGAGAGCCTGGCCCATGGGTGCGCCCTGCCCGAAGAGCTGCTCGATCTGGGAGAGGCGGAGGCGGTTCCGGAGCATGCTCGGCAATGCGGCGAAAGCCGGAGCGTCCGAGACGAACTCGCCGATTCTCGCCTGGGCCGCCTCCGTGGCGGCGAGGTCGCCGAGCTGCATCGCATACGAGAGGGCGCGCAGGGCCGCCGCGGCCGCGTCCTCCGTCGAGTAGCCGCGGGCCAGGGCGAGCGAAACGCTCAGCATGAGACGGGCGTCGGTGCCGGTGCGGAGCTGATCGACGGCTCCGGTGAGCCAGTCGTGCGAGAGCGGTTTGCCGCACTCGAGGCCGAAGGCGACCGCTCGGAGCAGGAGGGAGGATCTGGCGAACTCCTCCGGAGGGGTCTCGCCGGTCAGCGCATGGAAGAACGCCTCGGCGAGTTCGATCCGGCGCGAGGGCGTCATCCGGGCCCTCAGCGCCGCGGCGAGGATCGGGCGGCTGAAGCGCAGCACCGACGGACCGCCGTCGGAGGGATGTGTGGAGACGAGGCCACGGTCGATGAGCGCGTTGGCGATGTGCGGGTCGAGCAGCCTGAGCAGCGGCGGTTCGCTCATGGGCTCGGCCAGGGCGAGCATCTCGAGCGCCTCGTACTCGCGCTCGCTGCAGGTCTCGGAGAGGTGCCAGCTCAGCTCCTCCGGTATCTCGTCTCGCCCGGAGGGCACGTATGCCACCCCGTGGACTCGTTGCAGCGACCCGCTCCTCTCGTTCGCGATCAGCATCAGCATCAGCGCGTGGCTGTTGCCCTCCGTGACCGCGTGCCAGCGCTTGAGCGTCGCCGGCGCGAGGTGCGCGTTGCCCAGCAGCGACGTGATGAGGGCGTCGGCCTCATGCAGGTCGAGAGGGGCCACCGTGAGGCGTGTCACCCGGGGGTCGCGGCCCATGTGGCCTGCTCCGCCGGTCATCCGCCGGGCGGTGCCGATGATGCGCGCCCCTCCCTGCCTGATGAGGTGCTCCAGCACCGCGGCGGATCGGAGCGAGTAGCGGTCGATCCCGGGCAGCACGAGCAGCGGCTCCGCCGATCCCGCCTCCGATCGAGCGAGCGCGACGATCCTCTCGGCGAGCCGTCTCGCCTGGAAGGTCTCCGCGAGCTGATCGATGGGATCGGCTCCGCCGTCGACGAACGCCTCCGGGAACAGATCCGCGAACACGGCCTGCGGATCGTTCATCGCGGCGGGCGGCTGCGGCAGAACAAAGGCGCGAACCGCGCCGCGCCCTTCGTTCTCGACCTTCCTGGCCACGTGTTCGGCCAGATACGATTTGCCGGAGCCGGCGTCGCCCGTGAGCAGCAGTACTGCACCGGGCGCGGACATGGCTCGGAGCGGCTGCTCGGCTCTCGCTGCGAGCACCTCCGCGAAACTCGTCTGCAGGCTCGACTGTTCGAGCCCGACCTCAGGCATGCGGTTCACCCCTCTGTGACGCCATCGTCAAAGAAACAATCTCCCCGTCTTGCATCTTCACTCCACATCGTGATATATACAACCCTTTTGGTGATAGTTCACAGCTTCGGGGACGAAGCCGAGGCGGCCGCAGTGGGGGGTCGCGGCCGCCCCGGCGCTTATTCGCGCGGGGGCGGATTCGCTCCCGCGCGCCACACTCCCGCCCCGAGCAGCAGCCCCGCGGCGGCGATGCCGACCGCCCACCAGGGGAAGCCCGGAATGTCGGGAACGGATCCGGCGCGTTCGATGTCTTCGACCGGCGTCGGGGTGATCCGCTCCCCTGTGACGAGAATGCGGTGGCTGTTGATGCCGAGCGGCGTGCAGGTGACGAGCGTGACGAGATCGCGCCCGTACTGCGGAAGGAGCGACTCGGTCTGGTCGGGCTGCACGACCTCGGTGCCGATCACCCGGTAGACG
>JBFXIT010000083.1:0-7782 GCA_050175655.1 Leucobacter sp. | reverse complement strand
CTAGGCGGCGTCCGGAATGCGAAACGCCCCGGGGGCGATGCCCGCGAGGCGTTTCGTTCAGAGGATCGGATCAGGCCTTCGGGCGCGAAGCGAACTCCTCGAAGATCGCACGGGGCTCCTGCAGCGCCTCGATGTTGACGATGTCGCGGCCCAGGAAGAAATGGCCGACCCAGCCGCCGAACACGCGCCACTTGCGCTCCCACGTCGGGATGGCGAGGCCGTGGTAGAAGCGGTGCGCGAGCCAGGCGAAGTAGCCCTTCATGGTGAAGTTGCCGCCCGACTTGAACACGCCGTTGTTCACTCCGAGGCCGGCCACCGCGCCCGCGTTCTTGTGGTTGTACTGGTGCACGCCCTCGCCGCGCAGGTCGGCGACGATGTTCTTGGCGAGCAGGCGGCCCTGGCGCACCGCGTGCTGCGCGTTCGGCACACAGAAGCCGCCGGGGCCGGGGGTCGACGAGATGTCGGGGGTCTGCGAGGTGTCGCCGGCGGTCCACGCGCCCTCGAGCGCCTCGCCCTCCTCGGTCGTGATGCGCAGCTCGGGGCTGCCGATCACGTGGCCGCGGGGGCCGATCGGCAGGTCGGTGCCGCGCAGGAACGGGCGGGGCATGACGCCCGCGGTCCAGACGATGAGGTCGGACTCGTACTTCTCGCCCGTCGAGAGCTCCATGTGCCCGCCCTCGGCCGAGGAGAGCTGGGTGTCGAGGTGGATGTCGACGCCGCGGCGGGTCTGATCCTTCACGACCCACTCGGCGAGCGCCTCGGTGACCTCGGGCATGATGCGGCTCATCGCCTCGACCAGGTGGAACCTGGTCTCGTCGAAGGTGATCTCGGGGTAGCGGCGCAGCAGCGAGGTCGCGAACGAGCGCAGTTCGGAGACGGTCTCGATGCCGGCGAAGCCGCCGCCCACGACGGTGACGGTGAGCAGGCGGGCGCGCTCGGGCGAGCCCTCCGGCAGCGAAGCAGCGCGCTCGAAGTTGCCGACCATGCGATCGCGCACGGCGACCGCCTCTTCGATGGTCTTCATGCCGATCGCGTTCTCGGCGATGCCCGGGATCGGGAAGGTGCGCGAGACCGAGCCGGTGGTCACCACGATGTGGTCGTATGCGAAGTCGTAGGCCTCGCCCACGTTCGGGGTGATGGTGACGGTCTTGTTCGCGTGCGAGATCGCAGTGACCTCGCCCGCGATGTTCTGGGTGCGCTTCAGGTGGCGCCGGCGGGCGACCACCGCGTGACGGGGCTCGATCGAGCCGGCCGCGACCTCGGGCAGGAACGGAAGATAGGCCATGTAGGGCAGCGGATCGACGATCGTCACCTCGGCCTCGCCGGAGCGGAGCAGCTTCTCGAGCTTCCACGCGGTGTAGAAACCGGCGTAGCCGCCGCCGACAATCAGAATCTTCTTCGCCACGAAGTTCGCTCCTTGGTATGGCCGTCTGTTGCGCCGCTCGTCATTCGCCGAGCACGGAAAAGACGGGCGTTACCGCCCGACCGATTCAGTCTAATACGTTTTCGACGCAAGCCCGCGCGACGGCGCCCGACTCAGCGCGCGACGCCCGCGCGACTCCGCTCCCTCAGCGCGCGATGCCCGCGCGCTCGAGTGCCAGGTCGCCGATGGGGTTCACGCCCGGGCCCGCCGCGAGCGCGTGCCCCATGAGCGCGTGCAGGCACTTCACCCGCGTCGGCATGCCGCCGGCGCTGACCCCGGCCAGCTCGGGCACCTCGCCCACGCTGTCGCGATCCTCGATGTACTGCTCGTGCGCCCGCTCGTACTGCTCGCGCACCGTCTCATCGCTCGCCAGCAGCTCGTTGTACTCGACCATCACGCCCACGGCCTCGAGCCGCGACGCCGCGGCCACCACCTCGGGGTGGCACAGGTAGTAGAACGTGGGGAACGGGCTGCCGTCGGGGAGACGGGGCGCGGTCGCCACGACGGCGGGGCTGCCGTCCGCGGCACGGGCCGCGATCCCCACCACTCCGCGGGCCTCCCGACCCAGCTGCTCGCTCACGGCCGCGATGTCGGCATCGCTCGGCGCCTCGTAGGGTGGCCGGCTCATTCGCTCTCTCCTTCGGTCGTCTCGGTCTCGCCGCTCCCGGCGCCGGGGTCGGCCCTCACGCCGAACCCCTCCGTCTGCGGCAGGCCCAGCATGCGCGCGATCAGCTCATCGGGGTCGGCCGTCGTCGTCCCAGCCTGCAGCGTCGACGCGACCAGCGACCGCGCCCAGTTCTGCTCGATCCGCGAGAGCCGGTCGCTCGTCTCCTCGTCCGACTCGGCGGGAACCACCACGTCCTCGATCACGCTCAGCTGCACCTCGCCCGGCATCACGTAGAAGAGGCGACCCCTCGCCTGCGCGCGCACGTAGGCGGGATCCTGCCACTTCAGCCGCTCGGCATCGGCCTCTGCCACCGCCTCCCGGTGCAGCGCCACGCTCTCCCGCAGCTCGGCGAGCTCGCGCTGCTGCTGCACGTAAGACGACAGCGTCGGGCTCACGATGAGGGCGCCGACGATCACCAGGGCGACGATCAGCAGCGTGAAGCCGCTGAACCTGAGGCTCGACGCCCAGTCACCGAACGCCTCGGTCCGGGGCTTCGCGTCGCCCGGGGGCTTCGCGCCGCCCCCGGGATTCGCACCGCCCCGGCGCCTCGACATCTGCGCGATCCGCTACTTCGCTGCGAAGCGGGGGAACGCACCGCGGCCGGCGTACTGCGCCGCGGCCCCGAGCTCCTCCTCGATGCGCAGCAGCTGGTTGTACTTGGCGACGCGATCGGAGCGCGCGGGGGCACCCGTCTTGATCTGCCCGCAATCGGTGGCGACGGCGAGGTCGGCGATCGTCACGTCCTCGGTCTCGCCCGAGCGGTGCGACATCACGGCCGTGTAGCCGGCGCGCTGCGCGAGCTGCACGGCGTCGAGCGTCTCGGTGAGCGTGCCGATCTGGTTGACCTTCACCAGGATCGAGTTGGCGGCGCCCTTCGCGATGCCGCCGGCGAGACGCTCAGGGTTCGTCACGAAGAGGTCGTCGCCGACCAGCTGCACGCGGTCGCCGAGCTCTGCGGTGAGCGTCTGCCAGCCCTCCCAGTCGTCCTCGGCCAGCGGATCCTCGATCGAGACCAGCGGGTAGCGGTCGGCGAGGTCGGCGTAGTAGGCCGACATCTCGGCCGCCGTGCGGTCCTTGCCCTCGAACCGGTAGACGCCGTTCTCGAAGAACTCGGTCGAGGCGACGTCGAGGGCGAGCGCCACGTCGCGGCCCGGCACGTAGCCGGCGCGCTCGATGGCCTCGACGATGAGATCGAGCGCATCGGCGTTGCTCGGCAGGTCGGGGGCGAAGCCGCCCTCGTCGCCGAGGGCCGTGGTCAGCCCCTTCTCCTTCAGCAGCGCCTTGAGCGCGTGGTAGACCTCGACGCCCCAGCGCAGGCCCTCGCTGAAGGTCTCGGCGCCCAGGGGCACCGCCATGAACTCCTGGATGTCGACGCCCGTGTCGGCGTGCGCGCCGCCGTTGATGATGTTCATGAGCGGCACCGGCAGGGTGCACGCGGTGGGGCCGCCCAGGTAGCGGTAGAGCGGCAGGCCGGCAGACTCGGCGGCCGCGTGCGCGACCGCGAGGCTCACGCCCAGGATCGCGTTCGCGCCGACGCGCTGCTTGTTGTCGGTGCCGTCGGCCTCGATCAGAGCCTGGTCGACGAGGCGCTGGTCGTCGGCCGAGAAGTCGTCGATGGCGGGGCCGAGCTCGTCGAACACGGCGTCGACCGCCTTCGTCACGCCCTTGCCCAGGTAGCGGTCTCCGTCGCCGTCGCGCAGCTCGTAGGCCTCGAAGGCGCCCGTCGAGGCGCCGCTCGGAACGGCCGCGCGGCCCACGGAGCCATCGGTCAGCCCGACCTCGACCTCGACGGTCGGGTTGCCCCGCGAATCGAGGATCTCGCGCGCGATCACCGCGTCTACAAATGCCACCTGGTCTCCTTGCGTCGGAAATGTGCAGTCCGGTTCGATTCTAAAGCCTCGCCCTGATGCTGCGCTCCGCGCCTGAACCCGACGCGGTGCCGCTGTCAGCCGAGATCCCGGAGCTCGAGCTCGTCGGCGCCGCGCACGCCGGCGCGGACGGCGGCGAAGCGGGTGAACCCCTCGGAGGCGACGCGATCCAGCAGCGCCCTCATGTTCTTCTGCCTCCGTTCGAGGCGCACCCGGTGACCGCGGGCGACGAGTTCGCGCTTCAGCGCGGCGAGATCGGCGTGCGAGGCGTCGGCGTCGAACACCAGGGCGATGGCCTCGGGGCCGTCATGACCGTCGATCGAGATGAGGTCGACCACGCGCTCGAAGCCGATCGAGAAGCCGACCGCGGGCACGTTTTGCCCGAGGAAACGCCCGACCATTCCGTCGTAGCGGCCGCCGCCGCCGACCGAGCTGCCAGATCCCGGATGTGCGACCTCGAAGATCGTGCCCGTGTAATAACCCATGCCGCGCACGAGCGTCGGGTCGAACCGCAGCTCGACCCCCTCGGGCAGCCCGTCCGCCAGCGCCTCTCCGAGGCCCGCCAGGTTCTCGATGCCCTGGGCGGCGCCTCCGGCGGCATCTGCGGCCAACCCCGGCAGCGCGGCCGCGATCGCCTCCCGGGTGAGGGGGATGCCCGCCTCCTCGCCCAGCAGCGGTTCGACTGCCGAGAGCACGGAGCCGAGGCGCTCGGCCGCGACCCCGTCGATCTCGCGCAGCTCCTCCACCACGCCGGCGGCGCCGATCTTGTCGAGCTTGTCGATCGTGATGAGCGCGCGGTCGTGCTGGTCGGCCGCGAAGCCGCAGTGCTCGAGCAGGCCGAAGAGGATGCGCCGGTCGTTCACCCGGATCACGCAGCCCTCGAGGCCCAGGGCCGCGAGTGCCTGCGAGGTGGCGGTGATGAGCTCGATCTCCGCCAGGGGGTCCGCCTCGCCGATGATGTCGATGTCGGCCTGCACGAACTGGCGGTAGCGGCCTTTCTGCGGGCGCTCGGCGCGCCAGACCGGTGCGATCTGGATCGCCCGGAAGACCGGCGGCAGCTCGGCTCGGTGACTCGCGTAGAAGCGGGTCAGCGGCACCGTGAGGTCGAAGCGCAGACCGAGGTCGGCGAGCTTCTCGGGGTCGCCCGCCTCGGCCGCTCCGGCGAGCGCCTCGGGGGTGATCCCGCGCTTCAGGATCGAGAAGCTGAGCTTCTCGTTGTCGCCGCCCAGGCCCGCGTGCAGCCTCGCCCAGTCCTCGACGACGGGCGTCTCGATCTCGTCGAAGCCGTGCGCGCGGTACACGCCGCGGATCACGCCCAGCGCGTGCTCGCGGCGGGCCTTGTCTGCGGGGAGGAAGTCGCGCATGCCGCGCGGCGGGTTCACCTGGTTGGCCATGGTTGTCTATTCTTCCACGGCCGCGGCCCCGGGGCCTGCTCGCCCCGGAGCCGCGGAGCGGGCCTCTAGTGCTGCACGGGCGGCTCGGCGCCGTAGCCGGTCAGCGCGCGCACCTCCATCTCGGCGGCGAGACGCTTCGACTCGGCGCGGCGCGGGCTCGCGGTGACCGAACCGAGCCAGCCCAGGAGGAAGCCGAGCGGAATCGAGATGATGCCCGGGTTCTTGAGCGGGAAGATCGCGAAGTCGACCCCCGCCCCGAGCATCGCAGTCTCGTTGCCCGACACCACCGGCGAGAACGCGATGAGCAGGATCGCCGACCCGAGGCCGCCGATCATCGACCACACGGCGCCGCGGGTGGTGAAGCGCTTCCAGAACAGCGAGAAGAGGATCGTCGGCAGGTTCGCCGAGGCGGCCACCGCGAAGGCGAGCGCCACGAGGAACGCGATGTTCTGGCCCTGCACCCCGATTCCCCCGAGGATCGCGGCCACGCCGATGACGAGGGTCGTGATCTTCGCGACCTTCACCTCCTGCTTCGCCGAAGCCTGCCCCTTCTTGATCACGCTGTTGTAGATGTCGTGGGCGAACGAGGCCGACGCGGTGATCGTGAGGCCCGCGACGACCGCGAGGATCGTCGCGAACGCCACCGCCGAGATGAAGCCGAGCAGCAGCGGCCCGCCGAGGTGCAGGGCGAGCAGCGGGGCCGCGGAGTTCTGGCCGCCGGGCGCCGACGCGATGGTCTGCGGGCCGACGAGCGCCGCGGCGCCGTAACCGAGCACGAGGGTGAACAGGTAGAAGATGCCGATCAGCCAGATCGCCCAGACGACCGAGCGCCGGGCCTCCTTCGCCGTGGGCACGGTGTAGAAGCGCATCAGCACGTGCGGCAGGCCTGCGGTACCGAGCACGAGCGCGAGGGCGAGCGACACGAAGTCGATCGGGTTCGCACCGTACTGCAGACCCGGCGCGAGGATCGCGGCGCCGTTCGTGTTCTCGGGGTTGGCGACGGCCGACTCGAGCACGGCCGCGAAGTTGAAGCCGTTGAGCGCGAGCACCCAGACCGTCATCGCGCCGGCCCCGGCGATCAGCAGCACGGCCTTGATGATCTGCACCCAGGTGGTGCCCTTCATGCCGCCGATGAGCACGTAGAGGATCATCACGACGCCGACCACCGCGATCACGAGCGACTGCCCCAGCTTGTCGTTGATCCCGAGCAGCAACGAGACCAGCCCGCCCGCTCCGGCCATCTGCGCGAGCAGGTAGAAGAACGACACGGCGAGGGTGGTGAGCGCTGCGGCCATGCGCACGGGCCGCTGCCGCAGCCGGAACGAGAGCACGTCGGCCATCGTGAACTTCGCGGTGTTGCGCATGAGCTCGGCCACGAGCAGCAGCGCGACGAGCCATGCGACGAGGAATCCGATCGAGTACATGAAGCCGTCGTAGCCGTTGATCGCGATCGCGCCGCAGATGCCGAGGAACGAGGCGGCCGAGAGATAGTCGCCCGCGATGGCGAGGCCGTTCTGCCTGCCCGAGAACGAACGGCCTCCCGCGTAGAAGTCGGCAGCGCTCTTGTTGTTGCGGCTCGCGCGGATCACGATCACCATCGTGACCGCGACGAACGCGAGGAAGATCGAGATGTTCAGCACGGGGTTCTGCTCCGCCCCTGCGTTCTCGAAGCGGAAGATGCCGAGCGCGCTCATCGTGCACCTCCCCGGCCATCGTCGGCGGTGGCCGCGAGGTCCTCGAGCTCGGCCCGCAGCCGCTCGGCAGCCGGATCGAGGCGGCGGTTGGCGAAGGAGACGTACCACATGGTGATCCCGAAGGTGGTGACGAACTGGCCGAGCCCGAGCCAGAGGCCGACGTTCAGGCCGAGCAGAGGCCTCGCCATGAACTCGTGCGCGAACGCCGCCAGCACGACGTAGAGCAGGAACCACGCCATGAAGGCGACGGCGAGGGGGAACGTGAAGCGGCGGAACCGGTGCTTGTACTCCTGGAACTCGGGGCGCGCCTGGAAGGCTTCGTAGTCGATGGGCGCGCCTTCGCCCGGTGGGTTGGATTCGATGGACATGGGCCTCCTCGCCTCATGGTGCACGGAGCGACGTGCGCGGATCAGATGCTGCTCGGGCAGAGTGAGATCGTTCGGAGCGCTTCGGCCGCGCGAGGCTTGTCAGTCGCCGCCATCCGCTTTCTCCTTTGAAATCGCCGGCATGCACGGCGTCCTCGCCGCGCGTTCACGATCGTAGGGATTGCGGATAGCATGGAATACCCCCGAAAGTTGGTAGCCCGATGATGCAGCTCTCTGACTCTGCGCGACGCAGCCTCGACGCCGCCGTGGAGGAGTTCGGCAGGGCGACCCGGTTCCCCCTGGCGTTCGGCGGCTTCGAGTGCGGCGGCGCGGCCTGCATCTCGTCGCTCGCGGGCAACCGCACGCTCAGC
>JBFXIT010000082.1:4172-7997 GCA_050175655.1 Leucobacter sp. | reverse complement strand
TGCTGGCGTCGATGTCGGCGCTACCGACGATGATGGTGCCGTCGGCGGGGAGAGTTTCGCCGGGGAGCACGACGAACACGTCGTCGACGCGGAGTTCCGTGGCGGGCCTGATCTCCTCGGTGCCGTCGCGCTGGATGCGGACGTGCGTGGCGGCAAGCTCGCTGAGAGCGCCGAGCACGTCGCCGGCTTTGCGGCGTGAGCGGGTTTCGAAGTAGCGGCCGGCGAGCTGAAAGGTGGTCATGCCGGCGGCGACGTCCAGATAGATGGCGTTTGCCCCCTCGGGAGTGGCGCCGATGCCAAGCCAGTATCCGGCCCCGCTCCCCTCGATACCGAGTAGCAGCGTCACAACCGACCAGCCGAAGGACGCGGCGATGCCGAGGGAGACGAGGGTATCCATGCTGACGTCGCCGTGGCGGAGGTTTCTGAGGGTGGCCTTGTGGAACGGCCAGGCCGCCCAGGTGA
Organism: Leucobacter sp.; assembly: GCA_050175655.1. GTDB lineage: Bacteria > Actinomycetota > Actinomycetes > Actinomycetales > Microbacteriaceae > Leucobacter. The sequence goes on along the minus strand of JBFXIT010000082.1, from coordinate 7,535 downwards.
CGATCGGCACGGCGAGGGCGACGCAGAGCCATTCCCAGCCGGGGAAGCGCCACTCGGGGACGAGGGCGAGCACGATCGTGAGATCCATGAGCGGCACGGTGAGCACGGCGGCGAGGATGAGCCGTCTGCGCAGCGAGGTGATGCGCACTTCGGTAGCGCGCTTTGACCAGGCGTCGTCGGCGTCGTCGTGGATGCGCGCCCCGTAGCCGGCTTTCTCGACGCGCTCGAGTGCTTCGCTCGCGCGAGCGGCGCCGAGGCCAGAGACGATGGCGCGCTCGGTCGCGTAGTTCACGCTCGCGGTGACACCCTCGATCTTGTTCAGGGCGCGCTCGACGCGTCCCGCGCAGGCGGCGCAGGTCATGCCTGAGACGTCGAGCTGCAACGGCTCGACGACGTCGGGGGCGAGGGTCACGACTGGGGCTCCTCTTCGCTCCGGGGCGCGGGTCGTCCAGGGCCTGCGGCTTGCCGTCGATTGGCGAGAGTTTCGAGCATCTTGTTGTAGTCGTCGAACTCCTCATCGCGGCCGGAGTCCAGGTGTCGATCCTTGCGGCGGGCCTCTTTCGCGTCCTGCCGCGACCATTGGATGCCGAGCGCGATGATGACGAGCAGCAGCGGCAGCTCGCCGCCAGCCCAGGCGACGCCGCCGCCGAGGTATTGGGAGGCTTGGAGGTTTGTCCAGGGCAGCCCGAAGTAGAGGTAGAAGTTCTCCGCGATCCACTCGCCATCAGCCATCATCAGGATCACGCCGAAGAACGCGTGGAACGGCATCGCGGCGAGCACGAAGCCGAGCTTGCCGATGTGCGGGAGGGGGCGCGGCGGTCGGTCGACCCCGATTACGAGCCCGTAGAAGAGGTACCCGGCGATGATGAAGTGGACGTTCATGAGCTGGTGCGCCCAGTGGAACCGCATGCCCTCTTCGAAGATCCCGGTGAAGTACAGCCCGTAGTAGGAGCCGACGAAGAGCACGAACACGAACAGCGGGTTGTAGACGAGGCGGAGCGCCTTCCAGTGCAGCATCCAGGTGATCCAGAGGTGCAGGCCTGCTGGTCTGGTGGGGTCTGCGCGGGTCGCCCGCAGCAGCAGGGTGATGATGCCGCCCATCACCAGGAGGATCGGGGCGAGCATGTTCAGGCTCATGTGCACGATCATGTGCGTGCCGAAGTCGGGGGCGGAGTACTTGCCGAAGCCCGAGCTCGTGGCGAAGACGATGACGCACCACCCGCCGATCCAGGAGACCGTGCGGCCGATCGGCCACCGGTCGCCGCGCGTGCGTAGCACGCGCACCGCCCAGAGGTAGGCGGCGATGGCGGCGATCGCGAGCACGATGAAGAGGAGATTGGGCCGCCAGTGCGTCAACCACACGAGCATCGAGGGTGCCTCGTCGACGTCGAAGCCGAGGAACACCTGGGAGATGCTGGTGGGCTGGAAGTAGTGGGGTGGCGGGATCCTCGTCATCGCCGCGGTGATCCCGATCCATCCGGTGATCGCTAGGGTCGCGATGGCGGGCGGCAGGGCAGCGGGCTGTGCCGGGTTTGCGCGCTGGGCCGCGCGCCAGCCGAGCAGGGCGACGGTGAGGAGTGCCAGGCATGCCCAGCGTGCGAGGATCTGCCAGCCCGTCTCGGACTCGAGGAGGCTCGATCCGGCAAGCTTGAACCAGGTCAGAACGAGGTCGGTGGCGATGATGAGCGCAATGCCCGCGAGCACGAAGCTGGTGAGGCGGGTGACGATGACCGGGTCGAGGGTGCGGCCGCTCGCGGCGCGGATGGCGGCGATGAGGATGACGCCGAAGACTGCTCCGGTGGCGAGGGTTTGATAGGTGCCGGCGTCGCTGCCGAGGTCGTGATTCGGGCCGACGAGGATCTGCCCGACGACCACGGGGGCGAGGATGCCGAAGCAGGTCACCCAGAGCGGGATGAGGAGTCCTGTCCACCGGGTGACGAACTGGCAGACGAGTGAGGTGATGACGGCGGCGACCAGCGACACCGTCCAGGCTCGCGGGAAGGCGCTCGTCTCGTAGAGGAAGGCGAATGCGCCCGGCTCCGTGAGACGCGCGAGGGGCATGCCGCTGCTGTCGAGCGATTCGAAGACCACCATGCCTGCCGACACCATCGCCCAGGCGACCGAGGCGATACGCAGCAGGGTGAGTTCGAGGCATGGCTCGATCCGTTTGGCCTGTTTGCCGCGAGCGTCACGGAAGAACAGGAGGTACAGCAGGGCGCCGAGGGTGAGCATGGCGGCGAGATCGCCGAGTCCCTGCCCGAGCGCGGTCGGCACGGCGACGTCGAAGCCAGGGAAGGTGAGGTAGATCTGTTCATAGGCGGCCGGCCCGATGCGGAGCGTGGCGACGATCGGGGGGACGATGATCGCAAGGAGACCGAATGCCGCGATCGCCAGAGCGACGGCGGTGCGACGTGGCGAGCGCTCCCGTGAGGCCTGAGCGGGCGTGGTCGTGGCCGCGCTGCTGCTCATCGTGCCCGCTCGCGGATGGCGGTGAGTTCGAAGCCGGCCTCGCTGACGGCCTGCGTGAGGGCGTTGGTGCTGAGGGGGTGGGCGACGTCGAGGATCACCCGGCCGGAGGTCACGTCGACGTCGACGTTCTCGACGCCGCTGAGCGCGCTGAGCACCGTGGTCAACGTCTGAGCGCAGTGGCTGCAGGTCATGCCGTTGACGGTGAGCTCCTGCTTGCTGGTCACGTCCATCGCCGTCGTCCTCTCCTCGGGATACTCGCTTAAGACTACAAGATGTAGACGTACGCGAGCTTGGCGCGGGCAGCCGGCGCGACGAGGTCAGCGCAACTGTGCGGCGGCGTGCAGGCCCTGCGGGATGCGGCGTCGCTGCGGGGTAGGCCAGCGTTTCCGGGTGAGGCGCTCGGCTCGGAGGGTCATGCCGACATCGTGCGTCGCGGCTGCGAGGACGATGAGTGCATTCGCGAGGTGTGCGGCCCCGACTTGACGGGCGGCGGCATCGTCGGCAGCGAGCTCAATCTGCAGGCGGGTGGCGCGTTCGAGCGCTCGGCTGGCTCGGGTACCCGGCAGGACGAGCGTGTTGAGCTGGGCAATGCGGATGGCGAGTCCGTGCTGGTGGCGCAGATGGGCGAACTCGTGGGCGAGCACGGCTTGCAACTGCGGCGGGGTGAGGAGCTGCTCCATGGCTGAGGAGACGAAGATCTCGGGACGTCTGCCGGGGACAGCATAGGCTTCGGGCGTCTCCGAGTGGAAGCGGACGAGGGTGAATCCGATGTGCTCGTCTCTCGCATAGGCGACAGCGTGGGAGTGGGAGGCCGGGCGCAGGGACTGCAGCGAGCCGGCGAAGGTGAAGGCGAAGACGAGGAAGACGCCGGAGATCCCGGCGGCGACCCAGATC
>JBFXIT010000082.1:2230-4072 GCA_050175655.1 Leucobacter sp. | reverse complement strand
CCCCATTCGCGTTTGCGCACCCCGGCCATGTCGTACCCTCCTCGTCGATGATTTTTACTCTACATCTCGTCGAGTTATTGCATTGTTCTCACAGCATGCAACAGTAGCCTCTGCGCATGGAGAACTGGTGGGCGAACGCGCTCTGGTCGCTCACCCCGTCGGTGATCATCGGCGCCTTCTTCTGGTTCGTGATCCGCGCGATCTCTCGGGCCGATCGCACGGAGCGCCGGGTCTATAAGCAGATCGAGGCCGAGGAGCGCGCGAAAGCTGGTCTCCCGCCGAAACAGCAGCCTCCCGCGCAGTCGCCGGCGGCTGCCGAGCCCGCGCCTGTCGAAGAGACGCCGGAGTGAGCACGCTGGCCGGTCAGTCAGCGGTGATGCCCTCATGATGCATGGGGCACAAGCGGACGGCGTCCCCGGTGAGAGCTAGCATCTTCTCGGCTGCTGCGAGGATCGCAACGACGGCGTCGGGATGCGCGAGCGAGTACATCGAGGCCCGCCCCTCGGCTCGCGAGACGACCATGCCGGTGTCTTTCAAGCAGGCGAGATGCTTGGAGACGGTGCTCTGGGAGAGACCGAGGTGCTTCACCAGGTCGACCACGCGGTGCTCCCCGAGTTGCAGATGCTGCAGGATCACCAGTCGGGAAGGATCGCCGAGGCTATGGAAGAGGGCTGCCGCAGAGGTCAGCGCCTCGGCTTCGGCAATCGTCGGCAGCTCATGAGAACGTTCGGCTTGCATCGTCATATCACGATGTTATCTCCGAATCGGCAATCACTCTAGGTCGGAGGCAGCCGCGACTTATTGGCGAAAGATAACATCGCCAAACGACGATGTTATCTATATAGTGAAGTGTATTGACCAGTACCGAATGAGAACGGAGATCTCGAATGGGCGCAGGACATGATCACGGCCCGGGCGTGGCCGAGGCGGGACAGCCCGGCGACTATCGCCGTAAGCTCTGGATCGCCTTCGGCATCACCGCAACGATCGTCGTCGCGCAGGCCGTGGGTTCCGTCGTCACCGGAAGCCTCGCACTGCTCACTGACACCGCGCATGCCATCACCGACGCCTCGGGGCTGCTGGTCGCGCTGATCGCGGCGACACTGATGCTGCGGCCGGCGACGTCGACGCGCACCTGGGGGTTCCGCCGGATCGAGGTGATCGCCGCGCTCGGGCAGGCGACGCTACTGCTCGTGGTCGGCTTTTACACCGCCATCGAGGGCATCCGGCGCCTATTCGAACCGCCGGAGGTGCCTGCGACCGAGCTGCTGGTCTTCGGTATCGTCGGCCTCGCCGCGAACATCACCGCCATCCTCATTCTCTCCTCGAGCCGAGGCGCAAACTTCAATATGCGCGCCGCATTCCTCGAGGTGCTCAACGACGCGCTCGGCTCCCTGGGCGTGATCGTCGCCGCCATCGTGATCGCCACCACGGGCTTCCAGCGCGCCGACGCCCTCGCCGGCCTCTTCATCGCCGCGCTCATCGTGCCCCGCGCCTTCAAGCTGATGCGCGAGACGACGAGCGTGCTCATGGAGTTCACCCCCAAGGGCCTCAATCTCGACGAGGTGCGTGCGCACATCCTCGAGCTCGAGCACGTCAAGGATGTGCACGACCTGCACGCTTCGACGGTCGCGACCGGTCTGCCGACGATCACCGCGCATGTCGTCGTCGAGGATGAATGCTTCACCGACGGGCATGCTGCCGAAGTGCTCCATGCGGTGAAGGAGTGCGTAGCGGAGCACTTCGAGGTGTCGGTCAACCACTCGACCTTCCAGATCGAGACGGCGCACATCAGCGACGACGAGCCGGTGGGCGTCAAGCACCCATGAGCGAGTGGCGCGG
>JBFXIT010000082.1:0-2130 GCA_050175655.1 Leucobacter sp. | reverse complement strand
GGCTGGCTCACCGGGCTCTACATCGGATGGAACTATCCGTTTCCGCTGTGGGTCGCGTTCACCCTCGCGGGCCTCGGTCTGGCGCGCGCGGGGATGTGGTCGCGGCGGGTGCAGTGGGCGGCACTCGGCCTCGGCATGTTGCTGGCGGTAGCCGGATACAGTCTCTCCCCCGGCGCGGAGTCGTCGGAGGAGTCGGCTGATCGACCGTTCCTTGAGGCCTGGTGGACGGCGGATCCGCACTCGAGCGGCGTGCTCGAGGCGATCGGGAGCGGCGGCTTCGCGATCGCGGTGATCGGCGTGTGCCTGCTGCTGTGCTCTGCCGGACGGCTGCCGTGGCTCACCTTCCCGCTCCGGGCGGTAGGGTCGATGCCGTTGACGGCCTATGTGCTGCAGATCGTGGGCTGGGCCCTCGCCTCGACGATCCTGCTCGGCTCCGCGCATGAGCATGCGTTCCGCGATCTCGACCCGTTTCTCCCGATGACGCTCGCCACGATTGTGCTCTCCGTGGTGTGGAGTCTGCTGGTCGGGCAAGGGCCGCTGGAAGCCCTGATCGGTCGGCTCTCGTCGTTCGGCGGGCCGCCTGGCTCCTCCGGGGGCAATGCGCAGCGGCGCCAGCATATCCTTGAGCCGTGACTGTCGACCCCGCTCTCGCCGCATGATCGTCTGGTTCGGCATTGCCCAGATCGTCCTCGCCCTGCTCGCGGCGCTCGTCTGCATCCTTGAGTTCTCCCGCAAGCGAGGCCCCAACGACTACACCCTCGGCGCGACCCTGCTTGTCGGGGTGCTGCTCATCGCGCAGGTAGTCGTCGGCATCGTGCAGCCTGTCGCAGGCAATCCCGTCGTGGGGGATCCGCTCGAGTTCTGGATGTATCTCATCGTCGCGCTACTCATCCCGTTCGGTGCGGCGTTCTGGGCGCTCGTCGACCGTCGCCGCACGGCGAACCTCGTGCTGGTCGTCGTGAACTTCGCCGTCGCCGTCATGCTCTACCGCATGATGGTGATCTGGGGATGAGTGAGTTCGACGCTGACCGGCACGCCGCGCCGCGGTGACATCGCCCGCCGCCCGGCTGAGGTTTGAGAGAATGGCGGAATGGCAGCTTCGCACACGGATGAGACTCGGCGTCGGCTGCTCTCCGAGTCCTACCGTCGTCTCCGACCGGATGCGCATGTGGCGTTCGTCGATGAGAGCTACGTCGTCCCCGAGGTCGCACACGGTGCACGCACGTTCTACATCGCGACCGCGTATGTGTCGCCGGTTCGACTCCATCAGCCGGTGCGTGACGATCTCGGGTCGATCGTCGGCGGAAGCTACTGGCATACGAGCGAGGCACACGCGGCGGGCGATGCGGAGACGATCCACGAGCTCTGCCGCTACCTCGCCGCAGCCGAGGAGGACGAAGCGTTCCTGTTGGCGGTGCAGTCGCCGATCGAAGATGCTCCTGGCGGCGATGAACTCGCTCGCGAGGCATGCTTGACGGCACTGCTGGGGAACCTGCACGAGGGGCAGCTGACGCCTCGGCCGTCGCTCGTCGTGGCCGAGGAGCGACGCCACCAAGGACAGCGGGCCCGTGATCTGCGGACGATCAAGACGATGCGACAGGCGCAGGTGATCGGCCAGATGCAGGTGACCTTCACCTCACCGTCAGTGGAGCCGCTGCTGTGGGTGCCCGACATCGTGGCGTTCGCGCAGAGCCACCTTGAGCGTGGGAGCGACGCGGGCTATGCCGTGCCGCTGGCGCCGCTGCTGCGGGTCGTGCCCGTGGAAAAAAGCAACCCCCGGTAGCCGAAGCAAGAGACCGGGGGCCGCCGGAGCTATCGAGCGCTGGGCTGGAATGCTCCGGTTTGCACTCACTAGTGTAGCCGCATCGTCCAGTGTAGGCAAGACCCGGCAAGACGACAGATCAGCGACGCGGAGGGCGTTTCTTCCGCCTGCCGCGCTGCTGCCATCGGCGCTTGAGCCGTGAGCCGAGCCGACGCGAGCGGTAGACGAAGTCGTCGAGCTCCTCGCGAACGGTCGGATCCTCGCGGCTGTCGCGCGGGGGTGCGCCGGCGACACCGATGACGGCGATCAGGGCGGACATGATGAGCAGCTGCGTGATCCAGAGGGCGATCTCCACGCCTGCTCCTTTC
>JBFXIT010000081.1:0-8053 GCA_050175655.1 Leucobacter sp. | reverse complement strand
TCTCCGGCATCAGCACGGCCCCCGCGAGATAGTTCGCCTCGACCCGCTGCCGCAGGAACTCGCCATAGCTGCGGGGCTCCTGGTGCTTGCAGATGAGACTCGCCAGAGAGCGGAGGATCGACGCCCGCGCGTCGCGCGAGAGCTGGTTGGTGCCGAGGTAGATCCTGCCGTTGCGACGATCGATCACCGAGCGGGTGGAATGGGGCAGGTCGTTCACGTAGTGGAGCGTGAATCCGAGCTTCTCGGCGATGCCCGAGATCGCGAGCTGCGACACCGGCCCGCCGGCGAAACCGACCGCGTCGAGGAGCGCCTGCGCCTCGCGCTCCAGCTCCGCGTAGTAGTTGCCGCGCACGCGCATCTCCGCGCGCAGCTCGGTGTTGGCGCGACGGGCCTCCTCCGGAGTGGCCGCCCGCTCCCGATGCAGGCGCTCGACCTCCTGGTGCAGGCCCAGCAACGCCTTGAGTGTGTCGTCGGGAGTGGCCTTCGAGACCCGGATCGGCTGGATGCCCAGCGACGCGAAGACCGAGCCGCGCTGCGCCCGCTCCACCGCGATCTCGAGCGCGGCCCGCTCGCTCGGCGCCTCGGTGTCGAGCAGCTCGTCGACCGTGCAGTCGAGGGCTTGGGCGAGGGCGCGTAGCACCGGCAGGCTCGGCTCCCGCTTGCCGTTCTCGATCGCCGACAGCTGCGACGGGGCCCGATCGATCGCCTCGGCGAGCTGCTCGAGCTTCAGCCCCAGCTGCGTGCGGCGCTCGCGCACCCTGCGGCCGAGCGTGAGGGCGTCGGCGGTGTCCGCGGTTTCGGGCGGGGGCGCGGGAGCCGGGGCGGGGCGGGGCCCGGACTGCGCGGCGGTCATCGGATCGGTCAACGTCATACTCCCATGGTGCCAGAGTCGCGTTCTTCTGCCAACTAGAAATATTCAGAAAATTCACCCCGGAATCGGATGCCTATACCCCGTCTTGCGCACGGAAGATGGAACCACACCGAAAACCGAAGGCCGGATCCACGAGTCCCGGACCGGCCGCGATCGGGGCGACGAGAGGCACAGCCGCATCACCGCCCCGCCGCACCCACCATATTTCCGCAGAACTGCCGAGACGCAGATCTTCAGAGCACCGTAAGGAACGAGACCATGACCACTCTGCAGGCGACCGGGTCCACGACCGAGCCGACCACCGGCGGCATCGCGACCGCCGGCCCCCGCATCGACGTGTTCGGCCCGGCCGTGCCGCGATCCGAGCAGATCCTCACCCCCGAGGCCCTGCAGTTCCTCACCGAGCTGCACCACCGCTTCGCGGGCGCCCGCCATGACCGCCTCGCCGACCGTCAGCGCCGCCGCTACGAGATCGGCAACGGGCGCGATCCGAAGTTCCGCGAGGACACCCGCGCGATCCGCGAGGATGCGAGCTGGCGCGTCGCGGGCCCCGGCCCCGGCCTCGAGGACCGCCGCGTCGAGATCACCGGCCCCACCGACCCCAAGATGACCGTCAACGCTCTCAACTCGGGCGCCCGGGTCTGGCTGGCCGATCAGGAGGATGCGACGAGCCCCACCTGGCGGAACGTCATCGGCGGCCAGCTCTCGCTCTTCGACGCGATCCGCGGTCAGCTGAGCTACACCAGCCCCGAGGGCAAGGTCTACGAGGTCACCGCCGAGCGCACCCCGACCATCGTGATGCGCCCCCGCGGCTGGCACCTGGTCGAGAAGCACATCCGCTTCACCGACGCCCACGGCCAGTCGGGCGCCGCATCGGGCAGCCTCGTCGATTTCGGCCTCTACGCCTTCCACAATGCACGGCAGCTGGTCGAGAACGGCCGCGGCCCCTACTTCTACATCGCCAAGCTCGAGTCGAGCGAAGAGGCGAAGCTGTGGGACGACGTGTTCGCGTTCACCGAGCAGCGCCTCGGCCTCGAACACGGCACCATCCGCGCCACCGTGCTGATCGAGACGCTGCCGGCCGCCTTCGAGATGGAAGAGATCCTCTACGCGATGAAGGATCACATCGCGGGCCTCAACGCCGGCCGCTGGGACTACATCTTCTCGATCATCAAGAACTACCGCGGCCGCGGCGCGCGCTTCGTGCTCCCCGACCGCAGCGAGGTCACCATGACGGTGCCGTTCATGCGCGCCTACACCGAGCTGCTCGTGCAGACCTGCCACAAGCGCGGGGCGCACGCCATCGGCGGCATGAGCGCGTTCATCCCGAACCGCCGCGACCCCCAGGTCACCGCGCGCGCCGAGGAGAAGGTGCGGGCCGACAAGCACCGCGAGGCGAACGACGGCTTCGACGGCACCTGGGTCGCCCACCCCGACCTGATCCCTATCGCGCAGGCCGAGTTCGACGCCGTGCTCGGCGAGCGCCCCAACCAGGTCGACCGGCAGCGCGACGACGTCGAGGTGACCGAGGCGCAGCTGCTCGACGTGCGCATCGGCCGGGAGATCACCGAAGCGGGCGTGCGCGACAACATCTCCGTCGCGATCCGCTACATCGAGGCGTGGCTGCGCGGCCTCGGCGCCGTGGCCATCGACAACCTCATGGAGGACGCGGCGACCGCCGAGATCAGCCGCTCGCAGATCTGGCAGTGGATCCATCAGGATCAGCGCACCGCCGAGGGCACGCCCATCACCCGGGAGTGGGTGCGCGGGCTCGTCTCCGAGACCGTCGCGGGCTTCGAGCGCTCCGAGGGCGATCGCTACGACGACGCGGTGGAGCTGTTCGAGGACGTGGCCCTGAGCGACCACTTCCCCACGTTCCTCACGGTGCCGGCCTACAGCCGCTACCTCGTCGACAACTGATCCGGAGCACCGGAGACGGGGGCCGGGCGCATGCGCGCCCGGCCCCCGTTCCGTCTCACGCGATCCGGCCCGATGCCGCAGCCGGCTTGCAAGAAGGAGCTACCTCTCGCGCTCCGAACGCTCGATGGCCGGGCCGAGCTCGTCGATCACGAGGGACTCCTCGTCGATCTGCCCCGTGCGGTAGGCGGCGCGCCCGACCATGTGCGCCGCGACCGGTGCGGTGAGCGATTGGAACACGAACACCGGCAGCAGCGCCAGCATGGTGCCGAAGGACCGCTGCTCGAGCGCGATGGCCGCGATGACGAGCAGCAGCCCGAAGATCTGCGGCTTGGTGGCCGCGTGCAGCCGGCTGAGCGCATCCGGGAAGCGCAGCAGGCCGATCCCCGCGGCGACCGACAGCGCGACCGCTCCGAGCAGGCACACGAGAGCGGCGGCATCGAGCAGCTGATCGAGCAACTGTTCAGACATGGCTCGCCCCCTTGCCCTTCGCCTTCGGCTCTGGCATCCGCGCGCGCCTGCGCACGTACCTGGCCACGACGATCGTGGCCAGCACCGCCGTGGCCGCGATCACCGTCATCAGCGGAATGCTGTCGGTATGGCCGCGCAGCACCATATCGGCTCCGACCGCCAGCATGAGCGTCGTCAGGAGCACGTCGCTCGCGATCATGCGGTCGAGGATCGTGGGCCCCATGACGATTCTCGCCACCGCCGCGAGCGCGGTCGCAGTCAGGCCGAGGATCACCGCGGCCGCACCGATCGTATGGAAGAGGGTCATCGCAGCGCCTCCAGCTCCTGGCGCGAACCGACGGCGCGGATCAGCAGCACCTCGATGCGCCGCGCCTGCTTCCGCATCGCCCTGATCTGCTTCTGGGTCGGAGTGTTCAGCACGTGCAGGTAGAGGATCGACCCGTACCGGTCGACCTCAGCGACGAGCGACCCCGGTATGAGCGAAACGGTGAGCCCCACCATCGTCAGGATGAAGTCGGAATGCGTGCGCAATCGCACCGCGATGATCGAGGTGCGCGGCACCGGGCCTGGGCGGACGGCCAGCCAGGCCACCTGGAACGACGCCACCGCGAGGTGCCAGAGGAAGAAGCCCACGTAGCGGGCCGCCCACCACGCGTTGAAGCGACCGGCGAGCTCCACCGGCGGCAGGTAGAAGAGACGCATCGCGAGCACCGAGACGAAGAGCCCGCTGAGCAGGGTCAGCCACGATACCTCGTGCCAGAGCGCCATCCACATCAGCACGAGGCCGATGAGCAGCGGCAGCTCGTGCCAACGGAGCACCGGTTCGATCCTTCTCGGGCTCATCCGTCACCGCCTCCGCTGTTCTTCGCCGGGTCGACAGTCGTCGGCCCGTCATTCGAGTCGGCCGGATCGTAGCCCTCGGGGGGCGTCGTGTCGCCGCTGCCGCCGCCGGTGCCCGGGCTGTTCTCGCCCTTGTCCGCGCCGTTGTCGTCTCCGAGCACCCGCTGCACCATCACCGCCGGATCCGCGAGATTCTCGCCCGCTCGCGATGCGTAGTCGTAGAGTGGGCCCGCGAAGAGCGTCAGCGCCACGCTCACGCCGACCATGCCCGCCGTGGCGCCCATCATGAGCGCCGGCGTATCGCGCTGCTCCTGGCGGGGCTGCGCATCGGGGGCGTCGTGCAGTCGCTCGAGCAGCGCAGCCTCACGGCCCTGCAGCATGAGCGCCTCGGTGCTCGTGGACGGCGGCGCGCTCGCCGAGCCCAGCGCGGCGGCGCGACTGCGCCAGAAGGCCAGGCTCCAGGCGCGCGCGAGCGCGTAGAGGGTGAGCAGCGAGACCAGCGCTCCGATCCCGATCAGCCAGTAGGCGGCGGGGGTGGCGAGCTCTGCGCCGGCGGTGAAGAGGCCGAGCTTGCCGATGAACCCCGAGAACGGCGGGATGCCGCCGAGGTTGAGCATCGGGATGAAGAACAGCACCGCGATCACCGGGGCCGCCCGGAGCATGCCGCCGAGTTCGGTGAGCGAGGTGGTGCCGCCTTGCCGCTCGATGAGGCCCACGGCGAGGAACAGGGTGGTCTGCACGATGATGTGGTGGGCGATGTAGTAGATGGTCGCCGCATACCCCGCGGCATCGGCCATGGCGATGCCGAACACCAGGTAGCCGATGTGGCTGATCAGCGTGAACGAGAGCAGCCGCTTGATGTCGAGCTGCGACACTGCTCCGAGGATGCCGACGAGCAGGGTGAGTGCCGCGACGACCATGAGCACGTCGTTCAGCTGGCTCTCGGGGAAGAGCACCGTCTGCGTGCGGATCATCGCGTACACGCCGACCTTGGTGAGCAGGCCTGCGAACACCGCGGTCACGGGGGCGGGCGCCGTCGGATAGGAGTCCGGCAGCCAGAACGCCAGGGGGAACACCGCGGCCTTCACGCCGAAGGCGATCAGCAGCGCCAGGTTGAGCAGCAGCTGCACGCCGTCGGGCAGTTCAGCGAGGCGCAGGGTGAGCTGCGCCAGGTTGACGGTGCCGGCGGCGGCGTAGACCAGGCCGATCGATGCGAGGAAGAGGATCGAGGAGACGAGCGACACCACGACATAGGTGACCCCCGCGCGGATGCGAGGGCCCGTGCCTCCGAGCGTGATGAGGACGTAGCTCGCCACGAGCAGGATCTCGAAGCCGACGTAGAGATTGAAGAGGTCGCCCGCGATGAAGGCGTTGCACACCCCCGCCCCCAGCACGAGATAGGTCGGGTAGTAGATCGACACGGGGGTCTCGTCGTCGCCGTCGGCGAGGCCCTGGCCCAGTGAGAAGAGCAGCACGCCCAGCAGCACGACGGCGGAGACCGCGAGCATGAGTGCGCTGAGCCGGTCGACGACGAGGGAGATGCCGAACGGGGCGGCCCATCCCCCGACCTGCATCACCAGGGTGCCGTAGAGGTCGACCGCCCACATGAACACGAACCCGAGCAGCAGCACGACGGTGAGGGCTGTCACCGTGATGATCTGCTGCGCCCTGCGGCGCCCGGGCAGCGCGAGGGCGAGCGCCGCGGCGAGCAGCGGCACCAGAACGACGAGCGGGACGAGCGCGGTCACGAGCGCCCCCCGTCCCCAGTCGCCCGGCTGCCGGGATCCCGGTCGCGTTCCTCACCGCGGGATCCGTCGATGCGGTGCGCCGCGGATTCGATGGTCTCCGCTTCGTCCGCGTCGTCGTCGCCGGGGCCGGAGAACTCGTGCGACGATGCGAGCTCCTCGTCGGTGACCTCCTCGGTCGTGAGCGTCTCGGCGTCTGCGAGAGCGGTATCGTGCTCGTCGTCCTGCACCGCGTCCTCGCCGTCGCGGGCCAGGCGCCAGGCCCGGTAGATCAGGGCCAGGATGAAGGCGCTGACCCCGAAGGTGATGACGATGCTCGTGAGGATGAAGGCCTGCGGCAGCGGATCGGTCATGTCCTCGGGCTCCGCCGTGCCGTAGATCGGCGCGAGGCCGAATCCGCCGCCCGCCAGCAGGATCAGCAGGTTCGTCGCGTTGCCCACCATCAGGAACCCGAGCAGCACTCGCGTGAGGCTCCGGTCGAGCATGAGGTAGACGCCGGCCGCGTACAGCACGACCATGATGGCGACGAGGGCGAGGGGCATGCTCATGAGGCACCCCCGGGGCGCTGACGGTCGACGGAGTGCGGCTCGTGCAGCGATGTCTCCAGATCCTTCTCCTCTTGCTTGTCGATCTCGGCTCCGAGGCTCCGCAGCACATCGAGGATCAGGCCGAAGACCACCAGGTAGACGCCGATGTCGAAGAGCGTCGATGTGACGAGCGGAACGGTGCCGAGCGGGCCGAGGTCGAGATCGATCCAGGCCGAGGCGAGCGCCGACTGGCCGAAGAAGAGCGGCAGAACGGCCATCGTCGCGGCCAGGGCGAGACCGGCGCCGAGGATGCGGCCCGCGTCGATCGGCACGGTGGCTCCGAGTTCGTGTCGGCCCCCGGTGAGGTAGCGGGCGACGAGCGCGAGGCCCGCGACGAGGCCGCCGGCGAAGCCCCCGCCCGGCGTGTTGTGTCCGGTGAGCAGAAGATAGAGCGAGAGCAGGATCAGCGCGTGGAAGATCAGGCGGACGACGACCTCGAGCAGGATAGAGCGACGGGAGGGATCGAGGTTGCGGCCGGCGAGCAGCCAGGTGCGACGCTGCGCGGGATCGTTCGGGTCGGCCACGCGGCGCAGCAGGTCGGCCACCTGCGAGCGGGCCGCGCGACGGCTGAGCTTGGGCGCGGTGTCGACGCGGGTGCTGAGGAAGACGAGGGAGGCGACTCCGGTTGCCGCCGCGAGGATCACGGAGAGCTCCCCCAGGGTGTCCCAGCCTCGGATGTCGACGAGCATCACGTTCACGACGTTGTCGCCGTGCCCGCCAGAATGCGCCATGTCGGCGAGCTGCAGCGAGATCGGGTCGGCGACCCGCGAGCCCACGGCGATCAGCGCGACGACTCCGAGCACGATGCCGACGCCGGCGCCGATGAGAGCGCGCACCCAGCGCCGGCTGAGTCGCGCACGCACGCCGATGTGCTGAGGAAGCCTGCGGATGACCAGGACGAAGGCGATGAGCGTCACCGTCTCGACCAGCGCCTGTGTGAGCGCCAGATCGGGGGCCCCGTGGATGGCGAAGAGCGCGGCCATCCCGTACCCCGTCACCCCGACCAGCACGACCGCCTGGAAGCGTGTGCGGGCGCGCAGGGCGAACAGGGCCGCGAAGATCATCACCGCGGCGATGCTGAGCTGGGCCGGCGTGCTGGTGAGGTCGGCGGGCAGCTGCCATCCGCCCCCGAAGAGCAGCACACCGCCGAGCACTCCGATGACGACGCTGAGGATCACGGCGAGGTAGAAGGGCAGCGATCCTCGCTGCGTCAGCGCGGTGAGCCGGACAGCGATCACGTCGACCCAGTGGGTGATCAGCCAGTAGACATGGGAGGCCGAGAAGCGCTCTGGCACGGCGGGCAGCGGCTTGGAGGACCGGATGACGACCCAGGCCAGCAGGGCTCCCGCCACGATCACCAGGATCGAGGCCCCGAGCGCGGGCGTGAGGCCGTGCCAGAGCGCGAGGTGCTCCGGGGATCCGGTGCTCGAGTGCGTCGCGCCGGATTGCTCCGTTGCGAGGGCCAGCCAAGGATCGAGCAGAGGGGCGGCCAGCCCGCCCGCGAGCGCGAGACCGGCGAACACCGCCGGTGCGATGAGGATGGACGGCGCATCCCGGTGCACGATGGTGCAGAGCCCGCTCTCGGGCTTCGTGGCGAACGCGCCCCAGATGAAGCGGACCAT
>JBFXIT010000080.1:0-8141 GCA_050175655.1 Leucobacter sp. | reverse complement strand
CTCGCCCTGCAGCGCCTGGGCCTCCTTGGGAGAGGTGCTCGCCGCCAGCAGCTGGTCGTCGCGCACGCGGCGCGCGCGCACGGTCGCGATGTCGTCTTCGAGGCGGGCGATGTCGGCGGTCTGCGCATCGAGCTCGCGCTGCACCGCCATGAAGGACTCCTTCGCCGCGGTCGCCTCGCCCTGCAGCTCGGCGATCTGGGCG
The DNA here is from genome assembly GCA_050175655.1 of Leucobacter sp. Lineage (GTDB taxonomy): Bacteria > Actinomycetota > Actinomycetes > Actinomycetales > Microbacteriaceae > Leucobacter. The sequence continues at coordinate 7,939 of JBFXIT010000080.1, read as the reverse complement.
CGTTCGGGCAGCTGCTGGCGGCGCCTGCGCAGCCGAGCCAGCGTGTTGTCGAGCTCTTGCAGGTCGAGCAGCAGCTGCTGCTGGCGGGGGCTGGCTTTCATAGCACTCACTCTACTGAGAAGGTCCAGGGATCGGTGCACCGGTCGCTGACCCTGAACTCGACTCCGGGCAGCTCGGCCGCGAGACGTTCCGCGGCTCCCCGGAGCCAGAGCGACTCCGCGGCCCAGTGGGGCACGTCGACGAGCGCCGGCCCGCCGGCCGCAGCGGACTGCTCGAGCGACTCCTGCGCGGGATGGTGCCTGAGATCGCTCGTCACGTACACGTCGGCGCCCCGCACGAGCGGGTGGTCGAGCAGGCTGTCGCCCGCTCCCCCGCACAGCGCCACCCGATTCACGACGAGGGCCGGGTCGCCGGCGACGCGCACCCCGGAGACGGTCGGCGGGAGGATCGACGAGACCCGATCGGCGAACGCGCGCAGGGTCATCGGCTCGTCGAGCGAGCCGACCCGGCCGATGCCGGATGCCGGATCCTCTCCGGGGACGAGGGGCTCGGAGCCGCGGAGCCCGAGGCGCTCGGCGAGCACGTCGCTGACGCCGCCCTCGGGCTGATCCGCATTGGTGTGGGCGGCGAGCAGGGCGCAGTCGCCCCGGATGAGCGAGGCGATGAGCGAGCCCTTCGCCGTGTCCTCCGCGAGCGTGTGCACGCCGCGCAGGAGCAGCGGGTGGTGCGTGAGCAGGGCATCGGCCTGCCAGGCCAGCGCCTCGTTGACGGTCGCGCGAACGGCGTCGACGGCGAGCAGCACGCGCCTGAGCGGCATCTCGTCCCGGCCTGTGACGAGGCCCACGCGGTCCCAGCTCTCGGCGGTGCCCGCGGGCCAGAACTCCTCTGCGACGCGGCGCAGATCGGCCAGGGTGAACTCTGTCATGCCACGAGGCTATCCGAAAGGGGTGAGGACGAGCGGAACAGGCGAGCATCGGGGCTCCCGGCGTGGGATAATGAACGAATACGGCGTCGGCACGGCGCAGGCGGGCAGGCCACCTCATACCCAGCGGAAGGAACCCACCGTTCAGATGAACCAGCGCGCGGATGCATTTCTCGAGGCGTGGAAGACCAAGCAGGAGTTGGCCGAGCGGATGATCCCGCTCATCGGGCAGCTGTACCGCGAGCACGACGTGGTGATGTCGGTGCACGGGCGCAGCCTGGTCGGCCGCTCCGCGATCGACATCATTCGCGCCCACAGCTACGCGCGCAAGATCGACGAGGTCGAGCTCTCGCTCGCCGAGACCTCGGCCGTGGTCGAGGCGCTGGCGAAGATCCAGCCGGGCCCCGCCTCGGTCGACCTCGCCCTCCTCGCGAACGGGTTCCGCGCCGAGGGCGGCGACCTCGAGGCGTACCTGCGCGAGCAGCTCGCCCCGGCGATCGATGCGCAGCCCGCGGGCGGCACCGATGTCGTGCTCTACGGGTTCGGCCGCATCGGCCGTCTGCTGGCGCGCATCATCATCGACCACTCAGGCAGCGGCAACGGCCTCAACCTCCGCGCCATCGTAGTGCGCAAGGGCTCGGACAACGACCTCGTGAAGCGCGCGAACCTGCTGCGCCGCGATTCGGTGCACGGCCCCTTCAACGGCATCATCAAGGTACTCGAAGACGAGAACGCGATCCTCGCCAACGGCGTGCGCATCCAGGTCATCTACTCGAACGACCCGGCGAGCGTCGACTACTCGCAGTACGGCATCGAGAACGCGATCCTCGTCGACAACACCGGCAGGTGGCGCGACGCCGAGGGCCTGGGTCAGCACCTGCAGAACCCGGGGATCTCGCGCGTGCTGCTCACCGCGCCCGGCAAGGGCGACATGCTGAACATCGTCTACGGCGTCAACAACCACCGGATCACCGACGCCGACACGATCGTCTCGGCGGCCTCGTGCACCACGAACGCCATCACCCCCGTGCTGAAGGTGCTGAACGACACCTTCGGGGTGAAGCGCGGCCATGTCGAGACCGTGCACGCCTACACGAACGACCAGAACCTCATCGACAACTTCCACAAGGGCGATCGCCGGGGCCGCTCGGCCGCGCTCAACATGGTGCTCACCGAGACCGGAGCCGCGAAGGCCGTCGCCAAGGCGCTGCCCGAGTTCGAGGGCAAGCTGACGGGCAATGCGATCCGCGTGCCCACCCCCGACGTGTCGATGGCGGTGCTGAACCTGCAGTTCGAGCGCGAGGTGACGGCGGAGGAGATCAACTCGCACCTCGAGCAGGTCTCGCTGACCGGGGCGCTCCGCACGCAGATCGACTACGTCGAGTCGCCCGAGATCGTCTCGACCGACTTCGTCGGCAGCAATCGGGCCGGCATCGTCGACGGGCTCGCCACGATCGCGACCGACGACAGCGCCGTGATCTACGTCTGGTACGACAACGAGTACGGCTACAGCTGCCAGGTGGTGCGCATCATCGAGCAGCTCGCAGGCAACCACCCGGCCCACCTGCCGGCGCTGCAGGCCTGACACGGGCCGACGGCCAACCCACATCACCAAGAGAAGAGGATCGGAATGGCTGAGAAGTACATCATCGGAGTCGACGGTTCCGAGCAGAGCCGCGTCGCCCTCGATTGGGGCCTCGCCCGCGCCGCGCAGAGCGGCGCCTCGGTCGAGCTGCTGCACGTCGCAGACGACTCGTTCCTCTCCGAGAGCGTCGCGTTCCTCTCCGAGGCCCAGGAGGCGTCGGAGAGGATGCTCGAGGCCGAGCGCGAGTACGCTCGCGCCGCGGGGTTCACCGGCACGATCACCGGCACCGCGGTGGTGGGCCACCCGATCGCCGAGGTCGAGGAGGCGTCGAAGCACGCCGACCTCGTCATCCTCGGCGCTCACACCGGCAGCAAGTTCGCGGGCTCGTTCTTCGGCACGCGCGCGGTGAAGATCGCCGCCGTCGCCCACTGCCCGGTGGCCGTCGTGCCGTTCTCGGTGGAGGGCACCCCGAAGCCCGGCGTGGTCGTCGGCATCGACGGCTCCGATGCCGCGAAGAAGGCGATCGCTTTCGCCGCCGAAGAGGCCGACTTCCGCGGCGTGCCGCTCATCGCGGTCTACGCGTGGATGCCCCCGCTCACCCCGGGCCTCGAGTACCTCTGGAGCGAGGAGCTGGTCGAGTCGCAGCGCGCCGCCGCCGAAGAGGCGATCTCGATCGGCACCGCCGGGCTCGCAGGCCGCTACCCCGACCTCAAGATCGAGCGCAAGATCGTGCAGTCGCCGCCCGTCGCCGCACTGCTCCAGGCGGCCGAGGACGCCGACACGATCGTGGTCGGCAGCCGCGGCCGCGGCGGCATTCAGCGCCTGCTGCTCGGCTCGGTGAGCCACGGCGTGCTGCAGTCGCTGCCGCGCACCACCATCGTCACGCGCGGCTGACTCCTCGGTGCCGCCGCAGATCCTGCGCCCCTGGCGAGCACCGCTGCTGCCCCACGCGGTCGCGCTGGCGGCCGCGTGGGTGGCGCTGACGCCGTCGCTGCTGCCTCGCTCAGCGCTCTTCCAGGGGCTGCTCTGCGCGGTCGCGGGACTGCTCGGGTACGGCGTCGGCGCGTTCCTGCACTGGATCGCGCGGGGCGTCGGCATCCGCCCGTCACCGGGGGCGCGGCTGTGGGCGCGGCGCGGCCTCGCTCTGCTCGCTCTCCTCGGAACGGCGACCATGCTCTGGCTCGCGCACGTATGGCAGCAGGATCAGCGAGCAGCCATCGGCATGCCCCCTGCCGCGCCCTCGGACCCGCTCGTCGCGGTCGCCGTGGCCGTGGTCGTCTTCGCCCTGCTGCTGATCGTCGCCCGTGCCGTGCGGGGCGCGGGTCGGCGAGTGATCGGCTTCGTCGATCGATTCATGCCGCACAGCATCGCGGTCGCGGTCGGCCTGCTGCTGGTCGGCTGGGCGACGGTCTGGCTCGTCAACGGGGTCGCGGTCGGCCGGGTGGCCGCGTCGCTCGACCGGGTCTATCTCGCGGTCAACGACGAGTTCATCGACGTCGCTCCCCCGACCGCCCCCGAGCTCTCCGGTTCGCCCGCGAGCTCGGTCTCCTGGGAGTCGCTCGGGCGGCAGGGCCGCGTGTTCATAGCGAATGCGCCCAGCGCCGATCAGATCGCGGAGTTCATGGCCGCACCCGGGGGCGCCGCCGGCCCCTCCGCGCCGGCGATGCAGCCCATCCGGGCGTATGCGGGCGGCGACGCCGAGGCCCACCTCGACCTGCCGGGGCAGGCCCGCACGGCCCTGGCCGAGCTCGAGCGCACGGGCGCCTTCGACCGGGCCGTGCTGAACGTCGTGACGGGCACAGGCCGCGGCTGGGTGAACGAGAACCAGGCTCGAGCCCTCGAGTTCATGTGGGGCGGCGACACTGCGACGGTCTCGATGCAGTACTCGTACCTGCCGAGCTGGATGTCGTACCTGGTCGACGGGCAGCGCGCCCGCGACGCGGGCCGGGCGCTGTTCGAGGCCGTCTACGCGAAGTGGGAGACCCTGCCGGAGGGCGATCGGCCCCTGCTGGTCGTGAGCGGCGAGAGCCTCGGATCCTTCGGTTCGGAGGGCGCCTTCGGCAGCGCACAGGATCTCGCGGCGCGCACCGATGGCGGCCTCTACGTGGGCCCGACCGCCAACAACGTGCTCTGGCAGCAGTTCACCGCGGAGCGGAATGCCGGCTCTCCCGTGTTCCTGCCCGTCACCGACGACGGACGGACCGTGCGGTTCTCGCCCGACGGCCGCGACTGGCCGGGAGCGGACGGCGCGGGGAACGGCGCCGAGGGGTGGGCGCAGCCCCGGATCGGCTACATCCAGCACGCCAACGATCCGGTCACCTGGCTCGATTTCTCCGAGGTGATCACGCCGCCCGAGTGGCTGCTCGGAGAGCGCGGGCCGGGGGTGCCCGATGCGATGATCTGGGCGCCGGTGGTGACGACGCTGCAGCTGGCCGTCGACCAGCTCGCCTCGGGAGTTCCGGATGGGCAGGGCCACGAGTTCGGTCAGGCGCCGGCATACGCCTGGGCGACGATCCTGCCGCCGGAGGGATGGAGCGATGGCGAGACCGATCGCCTCGCCGCGACGCTCGCGCAACTGCGCATCCTCGATATCGACACCGACACCTCCGCCTCGTCCGAGTAGATCGCCGGAAGTGAATTACGCTTGCAGCATGACACCGACCGTCACGCGCGCAGCAGCAGCCGTCGAGTGCCGGCCCGGCGCAGCCGAGCGGCTCTCTCGCATGATCCAGCTGCAGACGGTGTCGGCCGAGCTCGATACCCGCGGGCACGAGCCATTCGAGGCGTTCGTCGGTCTGCTCGAAGAGCTCTATCCGCTCGCCCACCGGCAGCTGTCGCGCGAGCGGATCACCGACTTCGGCCTGTTGTTCCGCTGGCAGGGGCGAGACCCGCGGCTCGACCCCCTCGTGCTGATGGCGCACTACGACGTGGTACCGGTCGACGAGAGCGACGACTGGGCGTTCCCGCCCTTCGAGGGGCGTATCGAGAACGGCTTCGTCCACGGCCGGGGTGCGCTCGATGACAAGGGGCCCCTGCTCGTCGTGCTCGAGGCCGTCGAGAATCTGCTCGCGGCGGGCTTCACGCCGGCGCGTGACGTGCTGCTCTCGTTCGGCGGCAACGAGGAGACGTTCGGGGATGCGGCGCTCAGGATCGCCGAGACGCTGCACGGCCGCGGCGTGAACCCCTGGCTCGTGCTCGACGAGGGCGGCGCGCTGACCGACGCCCCGCTGCCCGGAGTGCGGGGCGTCGCGGCCATGGTCGGCGTCGGCGAGAAGGGCATCGCCACCCTCCGCATCGAGGCCCGCGGCGATGGCGGCCACGCATCCGTGCCGCCTCCGCTCACCGCCGTGGGACGCGTCTCCCGCGCCGTCACCCGTCTCTCCCCGGGCACCTTCCGCGCCCGAGCCCCGAAAGCGATCCCGCGCATGCTGGCCCGGTTCGCGCCACGGAGCCGAGGCGGATGGCGCCTGCTCTATCGCGTGCTCGCATCCTGGCCGTGGCTCACCGCCCGGGTCTTCGCAGCGCTCGGCGGCGAGGCGGCCGCCATGGTGCGCACCACGATCGCGCCCACCAGGCTGGGCGGCGGCACCGCCGACAATGTGCTGCCCTCCGCGGCGAGCGCCACGGTGAACCTGCGTCTCGCGCTCGGGGAGACCGTCGAGGGGGCGGCCCGGCGGGTGCGGCGCCGGATCGCGGACCCTCTCGTCACGGTCACCGTGGTCGAGGGCGGCGACGCCTCCGCCGAGTCGCCGGCGGACGGCGCGCAGTTCGCGCTCATCGCCGAGGCCGTGCGGGTGTCGCATCCCGATGCCGCCACCGTGCCCTACGTCACGATGGCCGCGACCGATTCCCGGTACTTCCACCGCTTCTGGCCGGCCGTGTACCGCTTCGCCCCGCTCACGATGTCGGCCGAGCTCCGCGCCACCATCCACGGCGTCGACGAGCGCGTCGCCGTCGACGAGCTCGCTCGCGGGGAGGCGTTCCACCGCGCACTGATCGAGAGGCTCCCGTCATGAGTTCGCGCACCGCCGGGCGGATCAGGCCGCCGAAGGTGAGGCTCGGCGCCCTCGCGGGCATCGTGGGCTTCCTCGCCTTCGTCGAGTTCACGAGCGGCATCCTGCAGGGCTACTACACGCCCATGCTCACCGACATCGCCCGCCATCTCGGCATCCACGACGCCGATGTGAACTGGTTCGAGGGCACTCAGCTGATGCTCTCCGCGCTCGTCGTGCCCGCGTTCGCGAAGCTCGGCGACATGTTCGGCCACAAGCGGATGCTGCTGTGGTCCACGGCCCTCACGGCGATCGCATCGCTCGCCCTGCCCTTCACCGACTCGTTCACGGTGTTCCTCATCGCCTGGACGCTGCAGGGCTTCTACGTGGTGTGGCTGCCCCTCGAAGTGGCGATCATCTGGTCGCGCACGCGCGGCAGCGAGGGCGCATCGCTGCTCACCGCGCGCGCCGCCGGCATCCTCGTGGCGACTCTCGAGGCCGGCGCGATCAGCGGAGCGCTGCTCGGCGGGCAGCTGGTCGATGTGCTGCCGCTCTGGCTGGTGCTGCTGGTGCCCGCCCTCTTCGTGGTCGCGTGCTTCTTCGTGATCCGCTTCGGCGTGACCGAGTCCGCGGAGCACACGGGCGGCAAACTCGACCTCGTCGGTCTCTCCCTGATCTCGATCGCCCTGATCCTCTTCACGGGCGGGCTCAGCCTGCTGCGCCTCGACGGCCCCGGATCGCCGCTCGCATGGGGCGTCGCGCTCGTGGGCGTGGCGCTGGTCGTGCCGTTCGCGCTCTACGAGCTGCGCCATCCCGATCCCCTGATCGACGTGCGCATGTTCCGCTCCCCCTCGCTCGCACCGGTGTTCCTCACGGCTGGCCTGTTCGGCGTGAGCGTGCTCGGCGCACAGGCGCCGCTCTCGACCTTCGCCCGCACCGACCCTCAGACCTACGGCTACGGCCTGGGCACGACCGGGTTCGCGACCTCGCTCATCATCGGCATCTACCTCATCGCCATGATCGTCGGCGCGCTGCTGTTCCCCAAGTTCTCGCGCTGGCTCACGCCGCGGATCACCCTGATCTGCGCGGCCGTGCTGGTCGGCGTCGGCTACCTGCTCTTCCTGCCGTTCCACGACACCTATCCTCAGGTCGTCACCAACATGTTCGTCGCCGGCATCGGGTCGGGTGCGCTGGTCGCGGCCCTGCCCGCAGCGGCGGCGTCCGCTGCGCCGCCGACTCAGACCGGAGTCGCGACCGGGCTCACCAACTCGGTGAAGACCGTCGGGGGCGCGATCGCATCGGCGGTGTTCGGCATCGCGCTCATGCAGGGCGCCACCGGGGCCGCGGCCGAGGCCGCCGGCACGGCCGGATCGCTCGCCGGCTATTTCACGGTGTGGGCGGTCTGCGGCGTCACCGCGCTCGTCGCAGCGGTGCTGCTCT
>JBFXIT010000079.1:0-8281 GCA_050175655.1 Leucobacter sp. | reverse complement strand
AACTGGTCGGGATGACAGGATTTGAACCTGCGACCCCGTCGTCCCGAACGACGTGCGCTACCAAGCTGCGCCACATCCCGATTGCACCGAAGCGCAACGACTACTCTATCGTGTTCGCGGGAGCGCGCCAAAACGTGCGCCCTTCTGCCTCGATCGCCTAATCTCGCGCGGAAGTTCGCCTCACCGAACTCTGATGTGCGACTGGGGCGAACAGCGTGCTAACCTGGCTCGCGCAGCCGGTCAGCCGGGAGGCAGGAACCCGGCGATCGGCGACCAGGCATGGCGGGAAGAAGGAGACCGGTGACGGACACGGGCCGCATCGACGCGCAGGCGAAGCCCGAGCGCGGGCTGCTGCGCCTGCTCGGTCCGGCATTCGTCGCGGCGGTCGCCTACGTCGACCCGGGCAACGTGGCGGCCAACCTGTCGGCGGGCGCGAAGTACGGCTACCTGCTCGTCTGGGTGCTGGTGCTCGCCAACGTCATGGCGGTGCTGGTGCAGTACCTCTCGGCGAAGTTCGGCCTCGTGACCGGCCGCAGCATGCCGGAGATGCTGGGCGAACGGATGAGGCGCCCGGGCCGTCTCGCCTATTGGGTGCAGGCCGAGGCCATCGCCATCGCGACCGACCTCGCCGAGGTGATCGGCGGTGCGCTCGCGCTCTACATCCTCTTCGACCTGCCGCTCGTGCTCGGGGGTCTCATCGTGGGGGCCGTGTCGATGGCGATCCTCTCGCTGCAGCGCACCAGTCAACTGCGCTTCGAGCGCGTGATCATCGCCATGCTCGGCATCATCGCGATCGGCTTCGTGGCCGGCCTGTTCGTCAGCCCGCTCGACTGGGGCGGGGTCGCCGACGGCCTGGTGCCCCGCTTCGCGGGCACCGAGACCGTGCTGCTGGCCGCGAGCATGCTGGGTGCGACCGTGATGCCGCACGCGATCTACCTGCACTCGTCGCTCGCACGGGATCGCCACGGCGTCGAACGCGATCCCATCCGGCTCGCGAGGCTGCTGAAGGCGACCCGGTGGGACGTCGTGCTCGCCCTCGTCGTGGCGGGCGGCGTGAACATCGCCATGCTGCTGCTCGCCGCGGCCTCGCTGCCGGGCGTCGACGGCACCGACACGATCGAGGGGGCCGCCGCCGCGGTCAGCGCGCACCTCGGCCCGGCGATCGGCATCATCTTCGCCGTCGGCCTGCTCGCCTCCGGCCTCGCCTCGACCTCCGTCGGCGCCTACGCGGGCGCCGAGATCATGGGCGGTCTGCTGAAGACGCGGATCCCGCTGCTGCTCCGCCGGCTCGTCACCCTCGTGCCGGCCCTCGTGCTGCTCGCCGTCGGCGTCGACCCGACCTGGGCGCTCGTGCTGAGCCAGGTCGTGCTCTCGTTCGGCATCCCCTTCGCGATCGTGCCGCTCATCTGGTACACGAGCCGCCGCGAGCTGATGGGCGAGTTCGTCAACGGCGCGTGGCTGAAGGTCGCGGGCATCGTGACCGCGATCCTGATCGTCGCCCTCAACCTCGTTCTCCTGGGCCTGACGCTCGCCGGTCAGGTCTGAGGCTCAACCGCGCAGCGCGCCGTGCGAGCTTGCAGAGGATCAGGATCCGAATAATAGACGCAGAGGATCAGGATCCGAGTGCGGGGTACGCCTCGGGGGCGAGACGATCGCCGATCACGGGGAACTCCGCCCGCACTTCGCCCACGAGCCCCGGGTCGAGGTCGGCGACGGCGATCTCCTCGTCGGTCGGGGAGCACTCGACGACGATGCGTCCCCAGGGATCCACGATCCTGCTGCAGCCGCCCAGCTCGACCCGGTTCTGCGTGCCGCAGGCGTTCACGGCGATCATCCAGAGCTGATGCTCGACGGCGCGCGCCTCGGTGAACAGCTTGAAGTGCTCCCGCCGGGCGGCGGGCCACGCCGCGGGCACGATGGCGGCCTCGGCCCCGCGCGCGCCCAGTTCGAGCCACAGGCCCGGGAACCGCAGGTCGTAGCAGGTCGTCGAGGCGGTCCGGCCGAGCGGGCTCTGCACGACGCTCAGCGACTCGCCCGGAGTGAGCAGCTGCGCCTCGCGGGACTGGTAGCCGAAGACGTGGATCTTGCGGTACACCTGCGCCACCTCGCCCGACGGATCGACCAGCACGGCGGTGTTGTGCAGCCGCCCGTCGGGCGTCCGCTCGACGAAGCTGCCGCCATGCACCCAAGCGCCGAGATCTCGCGCCGCGCGTCGGCACATCGACACGGTGTTCGTGGCGTCGATCGGAGCGTCGAGCGGTTCGGCGAGCTCCTCGTAGTGCTTGAACGCGAGATAGCCGGCGCTCCACAGCTCGGGCAGCACGAAGAGGTCGATGCTCTCGCCCGCGCGGGAGCGCAGCAGCGCCTCGACGCGCGCGATCCTCGAATCCTGCGACTCCTCATCGGGACTCGCGATCTGCACCAGTGCGACGCGCGTCATGATGCTCCCTCCATCGTGGCTTCGGTGGTGCGCCGGAACCCCTCGGAGTCCGCCGCGATCGTTCCCTCCCGGTGCGCCCGCATGAGCGCCTCGATCTCGCTCGCCGGGGCCCCGGCCGCGATGCGATCGATCATCTGCTCGTGCTCGTCGCTCAGCCGCTGGGCCACGGTGCCCCGGTAGCCGATGACCGACGCCCGCACGGCGGCGACCCGCGACTGACCGCGGTCGAGGATGTCGCGCAGGTGCCGGTTGGGGCAGTGCGCCCGCAGGATCCCATGGAACTCGAGGCTGCCCTCGTTGTAGCCGTGGAAGTCGTCGGTTCTGAGCGCCTCGTTCATGCGGTCGTTGACCGCGCGTGCGCGAGCCAGCTCCTCGGCCGTGATGAACGGTACCGCGAGCCCGACCGCGAGCCCCTCGAGCACAGCCTGGGTCTGCATGATCTCCCGGTACTCGTCGATGCCGAGCTCGGCCACCCGAACCCCGCGGTGGAAGAGGAACTCGACGAGACCCTCGCTCTCGAGCCGCCGCAGCGCCTCGCGGGTGGGGATGAGGCTCACCCCGGTCTCCTCGGCGATGGAGTTGATGTTGATCGGGTCGCCGGCGACGAGGGCGCCGTCGACGATGCGCTCCATCACGTAGTCGTAGACGAGCTGCGTCTTGTTGCCGGGCCTGGGGGCGATCTCGTTCAACGCCCGGCCTCGGGTACGTGCGCGACGAGGAACCGGCCGATGTCGCCGAGCTCGTCCTGGCTGATGCTGTGGGCGATGCCCGGGTAGGCGTGCGCCTCGAGCGCGGTGTGCCGGCCGGCCCACTCGGCGAGAGCGGCCATGCGTGCCGGGCTGATGATCGGGTCGGCCTCGTCGCGCCCCCAGAACATGGGCGGGCGCACCGCGGCCAGCGCCGCATCGTCGCCGAAGGCGCCCGGAGCGACGAACCCCGAGCAGTTGACGCCGCAGGCGAAGCGCTCGGGGCGCAGGCGCAGCAGCGAGGTCACCATGCAGCCGCCCTGCGAGAAGCCCATCGGCACCACCGTGCCGAGGCCAGTGCCGAGCCCGTCCGCCACTCGGGCGTCGAGCGCATCGAGCCAGGCGAGCATGGCGAGGGCCGCCGCGTGCGGGGTGCTGCCGACGAACTCGGCGGGCGGGCTCTCGTGCCGCGGCATGCCGTCGGGGCCCATCTCGATCGGCCACCACGAGTAGCCGTTCACGATGGGCGGCGGCGCGACGAGCGGAGCGCGGGGCGACGCGCAGACGAAGCCCGCGGGCAGCAGCGGGGCGAGGCCGATCAGGTCGCCCTCGAACGAGCCGAAGCCGTGCATGAGCAGCAGCAGGGGGCGGCTCGCGAGCGCTGCCAGCGCCTCGTCTGCCGGGGCATCGCGCCCGTCGACAGCCCAACGCACGACATCGTCATCGATCCGCAGCTCAGTCATGGTGCTCAGCTTAGCCGAGAGCATATATTTGAGCGCGGATCGCGATCCGACTACCCGAATCGGCCCGAGACGTAGTCCTCGGTCGCCTGCTCTGCCGGGGTCGAGAAGATCTTCTTGGTGTCGTCGTACTCGATCAGCTTGCCGGGCTTGCCGGTGCCCGCGATGTTGAAGAACGCGGTGCGATCCGACACGCGCGAGGCCTGCTGCATGTTGTGGGTCACGATGACGATCGTGTACTCCTGCTTGAGCTCGTCGATGAGATCCTCGATCGCGAGCGTCGAGATCGGGTCGAGGGCCGAGCAGGGCTCGTCCATCAGCAGCACCTCGGGGGAGACCGCGATCGCGCGGGCGATGCAGAGGCGCTGCTGCTGACCGCCCGAGAGGCCGGAGCCGGGCTTGTCGAGGCGGTCCTTGACCTCGTTCCAGAGGTTGGCGCCCTGGAGCGACTTCTCGACGAGATCGTCGGCATCGCCCTTGGGCATGCGGCGGTTGTTCAGGTTCACGCCGGCGAGCACGTTCTCGCGGATCGACATGGTGGGGAACGGGTTGGGGCGCTGGAACACCATGCCCACCTGCCGGCGCACGAGCACCGGGTCGACGCCGGGGCCGTAGAGATCGTCGCCGTCGAGCAGCACCTCGCCCTCGACGCGCGCACCGGGGATGACCTCGTGCATGCGGTTGAGCGTGCGCAGGAACGTCGACTTGCCGCAGCCCGAGGGGCCGATGAAGGCCGTGACGCTGCGCGGCTCGATGTTCATGCTGACGCCCTCGACCGCGAGGAAAGTGCCGTAGTAGACGTTGAGGTCGTTGACTTCGATGCGCTTCGACATGTGGTGGGTTCCTTGGGGGTGTGGTGGGTGAAGTCGGGTGGGATCGCGGCCGTCGCGGGCCTAGCGCGAGGTCTGCGCCGTTGCGTCGGGCCGCATCAGCGTCCGGCCTTCGGCGAGAAGTACCTGGCGACGAGGCGCGCGATGAGGTTGAGTGCCATGACGATGAGGATGAGCACGAGGGCCGCAGCCCAGGCCCGGTCGAGGAACGCGAAGGCCGGGTTGCCCTGGTTCGCGAACTGCGTGTAGACGAACACGGGCAGCGACTGCATGCGGTCGTGGAACAGGTTGTAGTTCATGCTCGCGGTGAAGCCCGCGGTGATGAGCAGCGGCGCGGTCTCGCCGATGACGCGTGAGATGGCGAGCATGACGCCCGTCGTGATGCCGGCGATGGAGGTCGGCAGCACCACCTTCATGATGGTGAGCCACTTCGCGACGCCGAGCGCGTAGGAGGCCTCGCGCAGCTCGTTCGGCACGAGCCGCAGCATCTCCTCGCTCGAGCGCACGACGACGGGGATCATCAGTACCGAGAGCGAGATCGCGCCGATGATGCCCATGCGCACGCCGGGCCCGAGTAAGAGGGCGAAGACCGCATAGGCGAAGAGGCCCGCGACGATGGAGGGGATGCCCGTCATCACGTCGACGAGGAAGGTGATGATCTTCGCGAGGCGACCGCGGCCGTACTCGACGAGGTAGATCGAGGTGAGGAGGCCGAGGGGGACCGAGATGACGGTCGCGGCGAGGGTGATCAGCAGTGTGCCGATCATGGCGTGCAGGGCGCCGCCGCCCTCGCCGGTGACGTTGCGCATCGACGAGCTGAAGAACTCCATGTCGAAGCGTGCGAGGCCGTTGCCGATCACCGTGATCGAGACCGAGATGAGCGGCACCATGGCGAGCAGGAACGCGCCGACCACCAGGTTGGTGACGAAGCGGTCGGTGGCCTGGCGGCGGCCCTCGACCGCGGCGGAGATGCCGGTCGTGGCGACGAGATGCAGGATCAGGCCCACGAGTACGGCGCCGACGAGGTTGAACTCGGCGCCGTCGGCGGCTGCCAGCAGCGCGAAGAGGGCGATCGAGACGACCAGGCTGGCGGCGAGGATCAGCCAGACGGTGCCGCGGGGGAGTCGGTTGCCGGCGAGGGAGGCGCCGGCCGAGACGGGGCGTACTGAGATTGCCATGGGTTTAGTTCGCTCCAGAGAACTCAGCGCGGCGGCTCACGATCCAGCGGGCGAGCGCGTTGACCAGGAAGGTGACGATGAAGAGGATGAGGCCCGTGGCGATCAGCACGTTGATGTTGGTGCCGTAGGCCTCGGGGAACTTGAGCGCGATGTTCGCGGCGATGGTGGAGGGGTTCTCGCTCGTGAGCACCCGGAAGGTGACGAGACCGGTCGCCGAGAGCACCATGGCGACGGCCATCGTCTCGCCGAGCGCTCGCCCGAGGCCGAGCATGGCGCCGGAGACGATGCCGGAGCGGCCGAAGGGCAGCACGGCCATGCGGATCATCTCCCAGCGGGTCGCGCCCAGCGCGAACGCCGCCTCCTCGTGCAGCACGGGGGTCTGCAGGAACACCTCGCGGCAGATGGCGGTCATGATGGGGAGGATCATCACGCCGAGCACGATCGCCGCGGTGAGGATGGTGCGGCCGGTGCCGGAGACGGTGCCGCCGAAGAACGGGATCCAGCCGAGGTAGGTGTTCAGCCAGACGAACACGGGCTGGATCGCGGGCGCGAGCACTCCGATGCCCCACAGGCCGAAGACGACGCTCGGTACGGCGGCGAGCAGGTCGACGATGTAGCCGAGCACCGCCGCGACCCTGCGGGGGGCGTAGTGGGAGATGAAGAGGGCGATGCCGATGGCGAGCGGCAGCGAGATCAGCAGCGCGAGAACGGCGGCCCAGACGGTGCCGAAGATCAGGGGCCAGACGTAGGACCAGAAGTTGTCGGGCAGGATCGAGGCGTTCTCGCTCGTCGCGAAGAACGCGGGGATGCTCCGGGCGATGAGGAAGATCGCGACGGCCGCGAGCGTCACGAGGATCATGCTGCCCGCGAAGAGCGCGGACCGCGAGAAGACGCGGTCGCCGCGGCTGAGAACGGGCTTCGGGATGGTCGCGGAGGAGGTCACAGAGGCTCTTCCTTCAGAGGTCGGGACGCGGGCCGGGTTCGGTGCGGGCGGAGGAATCGCCGGTCGAGCGAGCGGGGATGCTGCGCTCGACCGGCGAAGGGGAGGAGGATCAGCCGATCGCGGCGATCGCGGTCTCGACCTTGCTGCGCAGGTCGGCCGAGATCGGGGCGCTGCCCGCCGCCTCGGCAGCGGCCTGCTGGCCCTCTTCGCTCACGATGTAGCCGAAGTAGTTCTTGACCAGTTCGGCGTTGGCGGCGTCGGTGTACTGGGTGCAGCCGATGAGGTAGCTCACAAGCACGATGGGGTAGACGCCGTCGGCGGTGCTGCTGCGGTCGAGCGTGATCGCGAGATCGTGCTCGGTGCGGCCGCTCTCGAGCGGGGAGGCGTCGACGATCGCGGCTGCGGCCTCGGGGCTGTAGCTCACGAACTCCTCGCCGACCTTGATCGAGACGGTGCCGAGGTCGCCGGCCTTCGAGGCGTCGGCGTAGCCGATGGTGCCCACGCCGTTCTTCACCGCGTCGACGACGCCCGAGGTGCCGTTCGCGCCGTCGCCGCCGAACTCGGTCGGCCAGGTCTCGATCGAGCCCACGGTCCAGGCGTCGGGAGCGGCGGCCGAGAGGTAGTCGGTGAAGTTGCCGGTGGTGCCCGAGTCGTCGGAGCGGTGCACGGCGGTGATGGCGAGGTCGGGCAGGTCGGTGCCCTCGTTGGTGGCGGCGATGGCCGGGTCGTTCCACTTGGTGATCTCGCCGGTGAAGATGCGCGCGACCGTGTCGGCGTCGAGGTTGAGCGAGTCGACGCCCTCGACGCTGAAGATGATCGCGATGGGGGAGATGTAGGCGGGGAACTCGACGATGTCGCTGTCGGCCGCGCAGCTGTCGAACGGGCCGGCCTCGATCTCCTCGAGCTTGAAGGCGCGGTCGCTGCCGGCGAAGGCGGTGGCGCCCTGCTGGAACTGCTCGCGGCCCGTGCCCGAGCCGGTGGGATCGTAGTTGATGGTGACCGCGTCGTTCGCGGTCTGGAAGCCGGCGATCCAGGCCTGCTGCGCGGCATCCTGCGAGGAGGCGCCCGAGCCGTTGAGGGTGCCGGAGAGCGAGGACGCGCTACCTTCCTCGCTCGTGCTGCCGCCTTCGTTCGCGGCGCACGAGGTGAGCGCGAGCAGCGCGACGCCGCCGATCGCGGCGGCCTTCATGGAAGTAGAGAGCTTCACTGTGAGTCGTATCCGTTTCTTCTCGATTTCGGTGGCTCGGATGGCCACACCGTTCACGGTACGGGCGCGACGTGACCGCTTCGCCGCTCGCAGGTGAACGCGGAGTGAACGAGAGTGAACGCTCGGTTGCCGCGATGAGGTCGGATCAGGCCAGCAGGGTGAGCGCCGCCGGGGCGACCCGCACCTCGAACGGGGAGCGCCCCACGCGCTCGCCGTCGGCATAGGCGACCTCGTCTCCCGCCTCGATGCGCGCGCGG
>JBFXIT010000078.1:6677-8372 GCA_050175655.1 Leucobacter sp. | reverse complement strand
GCCGGCTCGAGCACGTTGTCGAGCTCGCCGCGCTCGGCGGCGAGGAACGGCGAGGTCACGTCGGCCGTGTACTTCGCGGTCAGCGAGGCGCGCAGCGCCTCGACGTCCTCGCCGCGCTCGGCGGCCGCGGCCAGTTCCTTGCGGTAGAGGATATTGACCGCGCCCGCGCCGCCCATCACCGCGATCTCGGCCGTCGGCCAGGCGATGTTGAAGTCGGCGCCCATCTGCTTCGAGCCCATCACGATGTAGGCGCCGCCGTAGGCCTTGCGCGTGATGATCGTGACGAGCGGCACGGTCGCCTCGGCGTACGCGTAGAGCAGCTTCGCGCCGCGGCGGATGACGCCGTTGAACTCCTGCTCCGTGCCGGGCAGGTAGCCGGGCACGTCCACGAGGGTGAGGATCGGGATCGAGAACGCGTCGCAGAACCGCACGAAGCGCGCCGCCTTCTCGCTCGCGTCGATGTTCAGCGTGCCCGCCATCTGCGCCGGCTGGTTCGCGATGATACCGACTGTTCGGCCTTCGACGCGGCCGAAACCGATCAGCATGTTGGGGGCGAACAGCGGCTGCACCTCGAGGAAGTCGCCCGCGTCGAGGATCGCCTCGATGACCGTCTTCATGTCGTAGGGCTGGTTGGGGCTGTCGGGGATGACGCCGTTGAGCCTGCGATCCGCGTCCGTGATCTCGAGCGCGGTGTCGCTGTCGTAGATCGGCGCCTCTGCCAGGTTGTTGTCGGGCAGGAAGCTGATGAGCGCACGCGCGTAGTCGAGCGCGTCGTGCTCGTCGCTCGCGAGGTAGTGCGAGACGCCGCTCGTCTTGTTGTGGGTGAGGGCGCCGCCGAGCTCCTCGAACCCGACCTCCTCGCCGGTGACCGTCTTGATCACGTCGGGGCCGGTGACGAACATGTGGCTGGTCTTGTCGACCATGATCACGAAGTCGGTGAGGGCCGGCGAGTAGACGGCGCCGCCGGCCGACGGGCCCATGACGATGGAGATCTGGGGGATCACACCCGACGACATGGTGTTGAGGCGGAAGATCTTGGCGTAGTTGCTGAGCGCGACCACGCCCTCCTGGATGCGCGCGCCGCCCGAGTCGAGGATGCCGAGGATCGGGGCTCCGACCTTGAGCGCGAACTCCATCGCCTTCACGATCTTCTCGCCGGCCACCTCGCCGAGCGATCCGCCGAAGGTGGTGAAGTCCTGCGAGTAGACGACGACCTGGCGGCCGTGGATGGTGCCCGAGCCCGTCACGACCGAGTCGCCGAAGGGGCGGCTGTTCTCCATGCCGAAGCCGTGGCTGCGGTGACGCACGTACTTGTCGAACTCGACGAAGGATCCGGGATCGAGCAGCGCGGTGATGCGCTCGCGGGCGGTCATCTTGCCGCGGGGGTGCTGCTTGCCGGCTGCTGCGGCGTCGCGGTCGCCGACCGCCTGCTGGTACTTGCGGCGGTGGTCGCTGATCTTCTCCGCCGTGGTCGCGGGGGCCGCGGCCGCGCTGCTTTGAGCTGCTGTGTCTGCTGTCACGCATGCCAGCCTAGCGCGGGCCGGGCGCAGGCGATCATAGGTAGTCGCCAAAGGAGTCGGCGTTTCGTGTGCTGATTCCTCTGACTCCGCGGCCGCGCCCGCGCACCTGCTCTTGCCCTGCCCTGCACCGGGCAGGGCTGATGCGGCGGCTACGCTGGTGCATTGTGGATCTGAC
>JBFXIT010000078.1:1754-6577 GCA_050175655.1 Leucobacter sp. | reverse complement strand
TCGGCCGTCATCGCGGCGCTGCAGCCGCTGTTCCCCGCCGAGCTGGGCCTGCGCGTCGGCACGAAGTGGCCGAACGACGTGCACGTGCGCGACGAGGAGGACGCCCAGGCCGGGCGACCCGGGCTGAAGCTCTGCGGCATCCTCTGCGAGATGGTCACCGACCTCGGGCCGGGCTCGGCTCCGGGCGGGAGCGCGGTGATCGCCGGCATGGGGATCAACCTGCTGATCCCCGAATGGGAGCTGCCGACCGAGCGGGCCAGCTCGCTGCTGGCCTCGGGCGGAGACACGGGCGGGGCTGAGAGCCTCTTCGATCCCGCGGGCCAGGATCTCGCGGACCGCATCGTCTCCAGCGTCGCGGGCGAGCTGCTGCGGCTCGCGGATCTCGCGCGGACGGACCCGCGCGCCGCGCGCATCCGCGTGCTGCGCGACTCGCTCACCCTCGGCTCCGAGGTGCGCGTGCACCTGCCGATGGACGAGGTCGTCGACGGGCGCGCTCGCGACCTCGACCCCGACGGCGCGCTCGTGGTCGACCTGCCGACGGGCGGGCAGCTGACGGTCACGGCGGCCGACATCGAGCATCTGCGCTGATCGGCGGAGTGCTGATCGGATGGGTGCTGATCGGCTCGCCTGCCGGTGAGCCGGGCGCGAGCGTGCGCGTGCGCGGCCCCGGCTCGCCGACGCAGGGTCGCGCCGACGAACCGGGGCTCGGCAGGGACTAGGCGTTGCGTTCGCCCTCGAGCGGGTACTCGTCCGCCAGCGCGTCGATGGCTGCGGTCGTGGGCTCGCCCTCCGAGAAGTCCATCTTCGGCACCGGCCTGCGGAACCCGCGCGTCACGAGCGCGATGATGGCGACGCCGACCACGATCCAGATCGCGCCGACGAGCCAGGTGAGCGCCTCGAGCGAGGTCCACAGCCAGATCGTGAGGCCGAAGCCGATGAGCGGTGCGACGCCGTGGACGAGGACCTCGCGGACGGTGAGCGGCGTCTTGCGGCCGCCCTTCGGGAACAGGTAGGTGCGGATCACCGACAGGTTGACCAGGGCGAAGGCCGCGAGCGCGCCGAAGCTGATCATGAACGCGACCGTGTCGAGCGAGAGGAACAGGCTCGACAGCGCGAAGAGCGACACCACGCACGCCGCGACGATCGGCGTGCCGAAGCGCCGGTGCAGGCGCGAGAGCGGCCTCGGCAGCATGCCGTCGCGGCCCATCGCGTAGAGGATGCGCGACACCGACACCTGGCCGGTCATGCCCGAGCCGAACGCTCCGACCACATAGACCGCGACGAAGAATGCGGTGAAGGCCTCGCCGCCGATGTTGTCCATGACGGTGACGCCGGCCGCGTCGATCTCGCCGCCGCTCAGCGCGGCCCAGTCGGGGTGGAAGGCGATCGCTCCCGCCCACGAGACGAGGATGAAGAAGAATCCGCCGACGAGGGTCGCGAGCACGATGGCGCGCGGGATGTCCTTGCGGGGGTTCTTCGCCTCTTCGGAGAGCGTGGAGACCGCGTCGAAGCCGAGGAACGAGAGGGCGAGGATCGCCGCTCCCGACGCGATCGCCCCGATGCCGCCCTCGCCGAAGGTGAAGGGCTCGATCAGGTCGACCGACTGGTCGCCGCCGAGGGCGTACTTGAACGCGAGCACCATGAAGATGATCACCAGGATCACCGAGAGCGCGATGATCGCCATGTTCAGCTTGTTCACGAGGGTGATGCCGAGGATGTTGAACAGCAGGACGAGCAGCAGAGCGACGAGCGTGAACGCCCACACCGGGATCGCCGGGAACTGCGTGTTCAGGTAGATGCCGATGAGCATGAAGTTGATCATCGGGATGAACAGGTAGTCGAGCAGCATCACCCAGCCGGTGAGGAAGCCGACCGTGCCGCCGAAGGACTGCTGCGTGTAGGTGTAGGCGGAGCCGGCGACCGGGTACTTGCGCACCATCGCACCGTAGCTGGCCGCGGTGAAGAGCATGGCGACGACGGCGACGACGTAGGCGGCCGGCAGGTGGCCGTCGGTGACCTGGTTGACGATGCCGTAGGTGGTGAAGACCGTGATGACGGTCATGTAGGTCACGCCGAAGAGCGTGAGGCCCGTGAGGCCGAGTGCTCGGCGCAGATGGGGCTGCTGGTCGGTGCCGTTCGGGCCGGCACTGTGCTGGTCGGTGGTGGACACGATTCTCCTTCGAACAGTGGTTTCGGGTGATTGCGGGGTCTTCAGTGGGTGCGCTCCGCGGCCAGCCAGGTGCCGCGCACCTCGATGTCCGGGATCGATGTCGGATCGACGGCCAGAGGGTTCGCCGACAGCCAGGCGGCGTCGGCGACGCTTCCGACCGCGAGGGTGCCGCGGTCGGGGGCGAGCGCCTGGGCGGCGATGCCGGTCGTGTAGGCGGCGAGGGCGGCCGCGGGCGAGATGCGCTCGTCGGGCAGCCAGGCCTCGGCATCGGGCTCGAGGTGGCTGTGACGGGTGATCGCGGTCGACATCGCCGGGCGCCAGTCCTTGGTGGTGACGGGCCAGTCGCTGCCGAACGAGACGGTCGCCCCGCCGCGCAGCACGGATCCGATGAGGTACTGCCAGCCCTCGCGATCGTGCCCGATGTGCGGAATGGTGAGGTCGCGCATCACGGCGTCGCACTGCGCCCAGTAGGGCTCGAAGTTCGCGATGACGCCGAGTTCGGCGAAGCGCTCCGCATCGCCGGGGGCGAGCATGGCGACGTGGGCGATCACATGCGATCGTTCGCGG
The DNA here is from genome assembly GCA_050175655.1 of Leucobacter sp. GTDB lineage: Bacteria > Actinomycetota > Actinomycetes > Actinomycetales > Microbacteriaceae > Leucobacter. Next base: position 3,840 of record JBFXIT010000078.1, on the reverse strand, counting down.
GCGGGGTTCTGCTCGTTCGCGGCCTCGAGTGCGTCGAGGGCGATGCGGTTGGCGGCATCGCCGATGGCATGCAGGTGCAGTTGGAAGCCGGCCGCGTCGAATGCCAGCACCGCGGCGGTGAGCTCCTCGGCGCTCCAGTTGGGCAGGCCCCGGTCGTCGGGCCGGTCGGCGTAGGGCTCGCCGAGGGCGGCGGTGTGGCTCTCGATCACCCCGTCGACGAAGAACTTGACGGTCTCGCCGCTCAGCCGCTCGTGCCCGAGGTCTCTCAGCCGGGTGCGGAGCGCCGCGAACTCGTCGGGCTGGTCGCGCCAGCGCTCGGGGTCGGCGCGGAAGGCGAGGTTGACCCGGGTGTGGAGGCGGCCCGATCCGGCCGCGATGCAGTAGGTCTCGACGTCGTCCGCCTCCACCCATGCGTCCTGCACCCAGGTCATGCCGAGCGCCGAGTACTCGCGGGTCGCGGTCTCGATCGCGGAGACTCGGGTTTCCAGCGGGAACGGGGGCACGACGTCGGCGAGGAAGTCGTTCGCCGCCGCTTCCTGCAGCGTGCCGAGCGGGCTGCCGTCGTCCCGGCGGACGATGCGCCCGAGGCTGGGATCGGGGGTGTCGGCCGTGATGCCGCCTGCGGCCAGCGCGGCCGAGTTGACCCAGGCCGTGTGATAGTCCCAGGCGCGCAGGATCGTGGGCGTCTCTCCCGTCACCGCGTCGAGCCAGCGGGCGTCGAACAGGCCTCCCGGTGCGAAGGTGGCGTCGTAGCTGGCGCCGACGATCCACCGGGCGTCGGGGTGGTCGCGCCGCCAGGCGCCGACGGCGGCGATCACGCCCTCGAGGTCGCCCTGCTGCCGGATGCGCGGTCCGGCGGCCTCGAGCCCGCCGAGCAGGGGGTGCGCGTGTCCGTCGCCGAGCCCGGGGATCAGGGCCCCGCCCTCGAGATCGACCGCCTCGGCCCCCTCGCGGCCAGCGAGGGCCAGTGCTCGCTCGCCGAGGGCGACGACCCGTCCGTCCTCGAAGGCCACCGCCTCGGAGGTGATGATCCGCCCGTCCCGCGAGGCCTCGACGACCACCGCACCGCCGGTGAACACCGTGAGTCCCATCTCCGCTCCCTCTCCGGCCGCGATGCCGGTCGCGTCCTCCGCCGACGCCGCTCGGGCCTCGCCGCTACCGATAATGAACACTGTTCGTTATTCTGAGTTCAGTGCATTCTAAGCACAGTGCGCGCGGAATGCGAGCGAATTCTCGCGATACGCTCGTGCGGGGAGGCAGAGATGGCGTCAGCGACTCGAGGAACGGGCAGGCCGAGGCAGGCCGTGCTGACCCGCGACCTCATCATGCGCACCGCCCTCCGCCTGCTCGACGAGCGGGGCGAACAGGGGGCCGGTATCCGCGACATCGCCCGCGAACTCGGCGTGCGGCCCTCCGCGCTCTACAACCACATCGGCGGTCAGGAGGATCTCACCTCGGGCATCCGCGAGCTCGTGAGCGATCGGATCGACGTGAGCGGTTTCGGCGAGATGCCGTGGGAAGACGCGGTGAAGCGCTGGGCATGGTCGTATCGCAGGGCCTTCGCCGCCCACCCGCCGACCATCGCGATCCTCGCAGTGCGGCCGCTCGTTCCCCGATCCCGCACGAGCCGCATGTACGACGCCGTCTGCCGCGGGTTCATCGACGCGGGCTGGCCGGAGCGCGAAGCCCTCACCGCGATCGTCGCGCTCGAGTGCTTCATCCTCGGCGGGGCTCTCGACGACACCGCGCCCGACGATATGCTCGACCCCGGAGACGACGATGAGAATCCGGCCTTCCGCACGGCATACGCGGCCCGGGCGACGGCACTCGGCGGGCAGCGCTCCGCCGAGGTCACGTTCGGCGTCGGGCTCGAAGCGATGATCGCGGGGCTGCGCTCACGGCTTCAGGCCGTCGATGGCCGGTGACGGGGCGAAGCGCATCACGAAGACGAGGGGCGAGAGAATGACCGAGGATCAGCGCACCACCGAGCCGCGAGAAGCGGCCTCGCGACGATCGGATCTGGCGTTGACGGGCGCGCGGCTGCGCACCAACGTCGGCGCCGTGGCGGATCCGGCGCACTCGACCG
>JBFXIT010000078.1:0-1654 GCA_050175655.1 Leucobacter sp. | reverse complement strand
TTCGACGCCGCCCCCAAGCCCTCGCACGAGGAGGAGCGCGACGCGCTGCGCGACATGTTCCGCCGTCTCGCGGCCACCGGTCTCACCGGCGGGGCGATCATGGACGGCAAGGACCGCACCGTCGAGCTGCTCGCCGAGCTCGAGCAGCGGGGCGAGCTCGACCACCGCGTCACCGTGCACCACTGGCATGCGGTGAGCGACGGAGACGACGAGGTCGCACGCCGGATAGCGGGGAAGGATCGCCGCGGGCGGCTGTGGCAGGCCGGCGCGATCAAGCTGTTCAGCGATGGCGTGATCGACACCGGAACGGCTTGGCTGCACGCGCCCGACGCGTGCGGGGACGGCCGTGCGCCCTTCTGGCCGTCATGGGAGCGCTACGCCGAGGTGGTGCGGGCCTACCACGACGCCGGCATGCTCATCGCGACCCACGCGGTCGGCGACTACGCCGTGAGCCGGGTGCTCGACGTCTATGCGACGCTGCCCGCGCGCGACGGATCGCCCTTCCACTCCATCGAGCACCTCGAGGTGCTCTCGGACGCCGACATCGAGCAGCTGCGGAACTCGGGTGTGACCGCCTCGATGCAGCCGCTGCACATGCAGTGGCGCGCGGCCGACGACAGCGACAACTGGGCGGTGCGCCTGGGCGGCGATCGCGCGGCGACCGGGTTCCGGGTGCGCGACGTGCTCGAGGCCGGCGTGCCGCTCGTGCTCGGCTCGGACTGGCCCGTCGCGCAGTACGATCCGCGGATCGGCATGGCCTGGGCGCGGGGCCGGCACACGCCCGGCGATCCTTCGGCGCACGTGTTCGAGCCCGAGCAGAGGCTCACGGGCGAGGAGGCGCTGCTCGCCTACACGCTGTGGCCGGCGCGGGCGCGCGGGCACGAGGATCGCGGCGTGATCGCACCGGGTGCGGTCGCCGATCTCACGGTGTGGGCCGCGGACCCCGTCGAGGCGGAGGTCGACGAGCTCCCGGGGATCCCGATCCTGCTCACCGTCGTCGACGGCAGGGTCGTGCACGAGCTCCCCGGCTGAGACGCGCCGGCCGCGCCGGGCGTCGACGCGACCCCACCGGCCGCGCTCAGCGGAAGATGATGGTGCGATCCCCGTCGAGCAGGATCCGGTTCTCGGCGAACCAGGTCACGGCGCGGCGCAGGGTGCGCGCCTCCTCGTCCTGGCCCAGCTGCTGCAGCTGGTCGGGCGACTGCGAGTGGTCGACGCGCACCACGTCCTGCTCGATGATGGGCCCCTCGTCGAGGTCTGTGGTGACGAAGTGCGCCGTCGCGCCGATGAGCTTCACGCCGCGGGCGTGGGCCTGGCGGTAGGGGTTGGCGCCCTTGAACCCCGGCAGGAACGAGTGGTGGATGTTGATCGCCTTGCCGGCCAGCGCCTCGCACAGACCGGGGCTGAGGATCTGCATGTAGCGGGCGAGCACGACGAGCTCGATCCTCTCGCTCTCGACGACCTCGAGCACCCGGGCCTCGAACGCCGCCTTGTCGTCTGAGCCCGCGATGGCGCGATGCTCGAAGGGCACGCCGTAGAAGTCGGCGATGTCGCGCACGGTCTCGTGGTTCGAGAGGATCAGCGGCACCTCGATGGGCAGCTGGCCGCTGCGCTGCCGGTAGAGCAGGTCGTTGACGCAGTGCGTCGCGGTGCT
>JBFXIT010000077.1:0-8422 GCA_050175655.1 Leucobacter sp. | reverse complement strand
TCCTGTTCGCGCCGGATTCGTTCAAGGGGACCATCGCCGCTCGAGACGTCGCCGCCGCACTGATCGACGGGTGGAGGTCGGTGCGGCCTTCGGATGAGCTCATAGCCATGCCCATGGCCGACGGCGGCGAGGGGACGCTCTCGGCGCTGGCGGGCGTCTTCCCCGAAGCGCGCAGAGTCCCGATCGAGGTGCTGGGGCCGGTCTCGGAGCCTCACCTGTCGGAGTGGCTGCTCATCCCCGATCTGCACGGGGTGCCCACGGGCGTCGTCGAACTCGCGGCGGGGAGCGGAATCATCCACCTGCGCGAACCCGCTCCGTTCGCGGCCCACACGGTCGCGCTGGGGCAGACGATCGCGGCCGCGCTGGCGGCCGGCGTCGAGCGGCTGCTGATCGCGGTCGGAGGAAGCGCCTCGAGCGACGGCGGTTCGGGCGCACTCGGCCGGCTGGGCATTCGGGGCCTCGACGAACTCGGTCGGAGCCTCGCGCCCGGGCTCGCCGGGCTCGCGCAGGTCGACCGAGTCGTGCGCGCCTCTCACGAGTACCATCCGCCACGCGGCGGGGCGTACGTGCTCTGCGACGTCTCGACTCCGCTTCTCGGCCCCGACGGCTGCATCCGGACCTTCGGCGGGCAGAAGGGTCTCGGCGTCGAGGACTGGGGCCGTGCGGAACACGATCTCGAGAGATGGTCGGACGCGCTCTCCCGGATGGTGGAGAGCGAGGGCCGAGCGGCGCCATCCCCGTCGATGCCGGGTACGGGTGCCGGAGGCGGCACCGGCTTCGGGCTCGCCGCCTGGGGAGCGGAGCTGCGGCCCGGCGCGAAGGCGATCGCCGAGACCGTCGGCCTTCCGCAGGCGGTGGAGCGGGCCGACATCGTCATCTCCGGCGAAGGGCGGTTCGACGCGCAGACCGCGCAGGGGAAGGTGGCGAGCGAGGTGGCGCGACTCGCGGAGGCACGAGGCAGACGGAGGATGCTGGTCGCAGGATCCATCGGAGCGCCCACCACGGCATGGCATGAGGCCGTCGCCCTCGAGGAGCTGGTGGGGCGTGAGGCCGCGATGGCTCAGCCTGCCGCAGCCCTTCGCCTGGCCGGGGAGATGCTCGCCGCGAAGGCCGGCTGAACGCGCGCGGGCGCCGCTGCCGGGCGCGATAGGCTGGTGCGGTGAAGAGCAGCCGCGTGTACGAGGAGAACGTCAGGGAGATCGTCGGTCGCCCGGGCGAGATGCGCGAGCGCGAGCGCAGCATCGAAGCGCCGGAGGGCTTCGGCGAGGCGCTGTCCACCGTGCCCGCGGGGGAGAGGATCGACCTTGCGGTGCGCCTGGAATCGGTGCACGAGGGCATTCTCGTGTCGGCGACCGCTCGCACGACCATGCACGCGGAGTGCGGCCGCTGCCTCGAGTCGTTCGCTGGACCCCTCGAAGTCGAATTCCAGGAGCTTTTCGCGTATACTCCTACGGAGGCCGACGAGTACGGGGTTCACGGTGATCACGTGAATCTTGAACCCCCGCTCCGAGACGCGGTAGTGCTCGCACTGCCGTTTCAGCCTGTGTGCCGCCCGGATTGCCCGGGTCTCGACCCCGAGACCGGTCAGCCGCGCGATGCCGAGGCTGCAGCCGAGTCCGTCGCGGTTGATCCGCGCTGGGCTGCGCTGGCCGGGTTGCTGGCTGAAGATGAAGACGTGGATCGGGTATCCGATCCTGAGAGCAAGTAGGAAAGAGAGCATCATGGCTGTTCCCAAGCGCAAGATGTCGCGTTCGAACACCCGCCACCGCCGTTCGGCGTGGAAGGCCGAGGCCCCCAAGCTGGTGAAGACCGTCGAGAACGGCAAGACCGTTTACAGCCTGCCGCACCGCGCCCGCGTGGTCGAGGATTCGCAGGGCAACGCCCTCTTCCTCGAGTACAAGGGCCGCAAGGTCGCCGACGCCTGAACCTATTGCACGACATCCGAGCAGATGTCGTCGCGTGTAGGTTCAACGTAGGTTGACGCAGCAAGACATGGAGCCGTCGGGATCACTGCAGAGTGATCCCGACGGCTTTCTCGCGCCCTTCGGCGTGGGGATCGATCCGGATCTCCTCGAGCTGGCGCTCACGCACCGCTCGTGGGCCTATGAGAACGGCAATGCCCCGCACAACGAGCGCCTGGAGTTCCTCGGCGACTCGATCCTCGGGCAGGCGATCACGGTGAAGCTGTTCGGCGACTATCCCGACCTCGACGAGGGCGAGCTGTCGCGTCGCCGCGCCGCTCTCGTGTCGAGCGCGGCGCTCGCCGAGGTGGCGCGCGGCATCGGCCTCGGGCCCCACGTGCGCCTCGGCGTGGGCGAGCAGCGCAGCGGTGGCAGCGACAAGGAGTCGATCCTGGCCGACGCCGTCGAGGCGATCATCGGCGCGGTGTACCTCTCGTCCGGCTCCGATGCGGCGGCCGGGTTCGTGCTCGCGCTGCTCGAGCCGCTGCTCGGCGATCCCGAACGCTTCACGGTCACGCTCGACCCCAAGACCACCATCCAGGAAGAGGCCGATGCGCGCGGCGTGCCCCGTCCGAGCTATGCGATCGTGGCGGAGGGGCCGGATCACGGCCGCCGCTACACCGCGACGGTCGAGCTCGCGGGAGTCTCGGGCACCGGCGCCGGCATCAGCAAGAAGGCTGCGGAGCTCGCCGCGGCGCGCAGCGTGATCGAGCAGCTGCACGCCGCGGGCAAGCTGCTGCACCGCAAGAATCGCGGCTGATGCCCGAGCTGCCCGAGGTCGAGGTCGTCCGAGCCGGCCTCGCGCCGGCCGTCACCGGCGCGCGCGTGGCCGCCGTCGCCGTGCTCGACCCCAGATCGTTGAAACGCCATGTCCCGGCGACCGGCGACGACGGGGCGGGCGGCCACGGCATCACCCTGCCGGCCGCTGCCGCGGTCGCGCGGGCAGCCGACTTCGAGCGCCGGCTCACGGGCGCCGAACTCGGCGCCCCGCAGCGCAGGGGCAAGTTCATGTGGATCCCCATCGCGTCGGGGCCCGAGAGAGACCGGGCCCTGCTCGCGCACCTCGGCATGAGCGGCCAGCTGCTGCTGCGCAGCCATGAGGCCTCAGACGATCGGCACGTCACGATCAGGCTCTGGATCGAGCATCCCGCCCACGGGGAGCTGCGAGTCGACTTCGCGGATCAGCGGCGCTTCGGCTCGCTCTCCGTCGACCGGCTCGTCGTCGACGGAGCGGACCTCGTGCCCGAGCAGGCGCGGCACATCGCCCGGGATCCGCTCGACCCGGCGTTCGACGATCACGTCTTCATCGCCGGGCTGCGCAGTCGCCGCTCCGCGGTGAAGCGCGCGATCCTCGACCAGGGCCTGCTCAGCGGCGTGGGCAACATCTACGCCGACGAGGCGCTGTGGCGGGCTCGGCTGCACCCCGAGACTCCGGGAGAGCTGCTGAGCGCCCGCAAGGCCGCCGAACTGCTGCTCCGGGTGCGCGAGGTGTTCGCGCAGGCGCTGGCAGAGGGCGGCACGAGCTTCGACGCCCAGTACGTCAACGTCAACGGCCAGGCGGGGTATTTTTCGCACTCGCTAAATGCCTACGGGCGCACTGGGGAGCCGTGTGGTCGCTGTGGCGGGCCGATCAAGCGCATCACCTTCGGCGGCCGGGGCTCGCACTTCTGCCCGCGGTGCCAGCGGCGGCGGTGAGGCCCTGTGCGCCGATACCAATATTTGGTATCCTCGGTATATGAGCACGAACACCTCGATCAGTCTTGACGATCACTTCGCGAGCTTCTTGTCCCGCGTTGTGGCGTCGGGCCGATACCGTTCTGCGAGCGAGGTTGTCCGGGCAGGGTTGCGTCTGCTTGAAGACGAAGAGGCGAGGATGTCGGCGCTGCGTTCCGCGCTGGTTGCGGGGGAGGAGAGCGGCGAGCCTGAGGCTTTTGACTTCGACGCCTTCATTGTGGCAAAGAAATCGTGACGAGCTACCGTCTCACTCCGGCTGCCCAGCGTGACCTATCGTCGATCTGGGATTACACCGAAGCGCACTGGGACGTGCAGCAGGCAGAAACCTACATCAATGAGATCAGGGCAGCGATCGAACGTGTTGCCGAAGACCCTGCCCGCGGGCGAGCCTGCGACGATATTCGTGAGGGATATCGTCGATACGGTATCGGCAGTCATCTGCTGTTTTACGTTGAGCACTCAGACGGTGTGGACGTCATTAGGATCCTGCATCAGCGCATGGACTCGACGCGGCACCTATAAGACCGATGCGCGAACTGCCGGTACCCTGCAAGTCGCCACTCTTCGCCGCCAACGGACATGAACGTCAGTAACTGCTCAAGTCGGGCTACTTCGCCCACTCGCTGAACGCCTACGGGCGCGGGGGAGAGCCGTGCCCGCGCTGCGGCGCCGCGATCAAGCGCATCCCTTTCGCGGGCCGATCCTCGCACTTCTGCCCGAAGTGCCAGCGGCGACGGTGAGCCGCACGCATACCATGGGCAGCACATCGCTCCCCGAGCACGAGTAGGGGACCGACATGCGTGTAGTGATCTCAGGCACCCATGGGAGCGGCAAGAGCACGTTGATCGGCGACTTCGCAGCGGCGCATCGGGAGTGGGCGATTCTGCCCGAGCCGATCGAGATCGGAGCGGATGAAGACCTTGAGCTGCGCGAGGCCATGGACCTGTCTCTTCTCGAGCTCGCCGATGATCCAGATCTCGCGGGGGCGGCGCGCGTCGTGGAGATCACCGGGGATCATGCTCGGCGGCTGGCCCGTCTCGAGGGCGCGATAGACGGACGAGCGCCGGCCGCGCCTGGCATACTGGCTGAATGAAGCGCATCAGTGGTCAGAGCCTCGGGCTGTGGAGCCTCCGTCTCGACGCCATCTACTGCACGATCCTGGGACTGCTGGTCGCGATCTGCGCTCCGCAGATCGCGCAGTCGGTCGCGATCTCCCAGCAGTTGCTGGTCATAGCCGGGACCGCGGTCGTCCTCTGGGCGGGGCTTTTGCTGGGGATGCTCTCCAGGCTCTCCCTGCGGCGCGCTCTGTGGGCGGTCATGGTCGTGAACGTGCTCGCCGCTCTGCTGGTCGCCGTCTGCGCAGTGGCGGGTGGCACGATGCTTGCGGTGGCCAGCATCATCGCCATCGCAGTGGACATCGCACTGTTCGCCGGGAGTCAGGCGCTCGCGCTGCGCCGCCTGTCTGCTGCTCGGCCCGTCTAGACCTCCTCACCGGCCGCTTTTCGTCTTACGATGAGGCATGGGAACTCTCAGCTACACCGTGACGATGTCGCTCGACGGCTATGCCGCCGACGCGAGCGGGGACTTCCAGTGGACGGCGCCCGGCGAAGAGGTCTTCGACTTCCACGTCGAACGCATGGCACTGGTATCGACCGAGGTGCTCGGGAGCAACACCTACCGGCTCATGACCTATTGGGAGGCGGAGCCCGAGGGGGAGGAGTGGGGCGATGCCGAGCGCGAGTTCGCCAGGCGCTGGCAGGCCCTGGACCGGGTGGTGGCGTCTTCGACCCTCGGGCCGGATGATCTCGGCGCGGGCGATCCGAGGCTGGTGCGTCGTCTCGACCTCGCCGAGCTCGATCGCATCGTCGCAGACGCGGCAGGCGAAGTCGAGATCTTCGGCCCCACGGTGGCGGCAGCGGCGATCCGGGCCGGCATGGTGAGAGACTTCAGGTTCTTCATCGTGCCGCGGATCGTGGGCGGAGGCCTCCGCGCACTGCCCGACGACGCCGATCTCGCTCTGGAACTCGTCGAGCAGCGCCTCTTCGAGAACGGGGTCGTCTACCTCCACTACCGGTCTCGCTGACGGGAGGCGAGGCTGGATCGCGCTCGACTGTAGACTGGCGCGAATCGGCAACGAAGGAGCCTCGACATGACGACTGCGGAGCATCCCGCAACACCCGGGCGACGCGTGCCCGAGCGACGCAGGACGGGCTTCTGGCTGCTGCTCGGCCTGCTCGCGCTCTCGGGCGTCTCGATGGCGTTCATCGTGATCTTCGGGTTCTTCGATTCGACGGCCTACTCGATCGTCTGGCGCGTCTTCGTCGCAGATCTCTACCTCATCGCGTCGTTCGCCGCGCAGCACAGATGGCTGCGGTTGACGGCGTGGATCGGCACGGGCATCACCTTCGTGATCGGCCTGGTGAATGCGTTCTGGCAGTACACGCCGTACTACCGATGGGCGGGCGGCCGGGCCTCGTACACCGTCGGCGACGAGGGCACCGGCTGGAGCCCCTGGTTCGGGTTCGAGCAGGATCTCGAGGCCGCCGCGCACTTGCTGCTCGTGACCGTGCTCGTGCTCGGCTTCGTATCTCTCGCCCACCGCTGGATCGTCGGCGAGCGGGTGCTGCACGGCATCTACGTCTTCACGTTCATCGCGGCGCTGACGGCGGCGCTGATCGGCGCCGTGCTCATACTCGACTCGCCGTTCCGCTGGGATATTGGCGGCGATGCGCTGGGCAAGGTCGCGGCGGGCATCAGCATCCTGGCGCTGACCGGGGCCGCCATCGTGACCATCGCCGCGTTCGTGCAGCGCAAGGCGGCGCGGGCGCGGGCCGCCGCCGAGCACCGAGGGGAGCGGATCGCCGCCGCCGTGACCGATCATCTCGCCGCGCCCGGCCCGGCGCAGGCCGGGGCGAGCGGAGCGGCATCGCCCGCGGGCCGCAGCGACGCCGAGCTGCGCGAGCTCGTGCGGGGGTACGTCGATGAATACCTCAGGGAGCGCGGGATCTGAGTCGCCCGAACCGATCCAAGGCGCCCGACTATTCGACCGGGAAGTCCGAGGGTTCGGTGCTCTCCGGCAGCGGATATGAGAAATGCCACCACTCGAGGGGGTAGGGCTCGAACCCCTGCAGCTCCATAACCTTGCGGAGCAGGGCCCGGTTCTGCCGCTGCTCCTCCGTGAGCCCGGCGGCATCGTAGTGCGAGCGCTCTCCGAAGAAGTCGAACGCTCCGCCCATGTCGAGGGCCTCGCCATCGGCGAGCCGTATCAGCGTGAGGTCGACGGTGCCGCCCAGCGAGTGACGTGAGTGCTCGGCGATGTAGCCGAGCTCGAAGAGCTGGGCCTTCTCGAGCCCCGGGTAGTACTCCGCCTGCGTGGAGTCGTCCGGGTTCCTCGCCCACTCGACGAAGTAGTCGACCGCCCGCGTCGGGCGGAAGGCGTCCCAGACGAGCAGGCCGAGGCCCTGCTGCTCGAGCTCGCGCTGCACCGCTCCGAGCGCCTCCGCCGCATCCTCCCGCAGGATCGCGGCGTCCGTCGAACGGTAGCCGTCGACCACCGATCCGGTGAAGTTGTCGTCCGTGGCGTACCGCAGCTCCACCTCGACGCCCGGGGCGGTCTCGCTCAGATGGACGAAGCCGTCTGGCAGCGTCGCGGCGCTCGGCGCCTGGGCGGTGGGCGAGCTCTCCAAGGTGCGAACGGGCGCCGGAGCGGTCGTCGTCGCACAGCCCGCGAGGAGGGCGGAGGCGAGGATCGCCGCCAGGAGCTTCGGCGACTCGATGTGCGGATGCGTCTTGGCCATGGGGCAAGTGTAGGGCTGAGAGCCCGCGGGATCCCCGAGCCTGGATCCCGTCGCCGGGGCCTCTATCCTGGATCGGGGTGAGGAAGATGACAGATCTGCACGATGAACTGGACGCGTTCGACTCGGCCGCGCACTGGGCCGATGAGCTGGTGGGCGCGATCCCGGATTCCGCCTGGGGCGGGCCGGGACTCGGGGATTGGGATCTGCGCGCCCTGGTGGGCCACACCAGCCGAGCGCTGCTCACCGTCGAGCAGTATCTCGCGATGCCTGCCGAGGCAGAGGACACCGACAGCGCGGAAGCCTACTACGAGCGGGCCGCCCGGCTGCCCTCGGCCGATCCCGGTGCGGTGCTGCAGCGCGGAATCGATGCCGGAGCGGCCTTGGGGGAGCATCCCGCCGCCGGGTTCCACGAGATCGTCGGCCGCGTCTCGGCGCTGCTCGCCGGTGAGCGGGATCAGACCGTCGCCACGATCGTCGGGGGCATCCGCCTGAGCAGTTACCTGCCCACCCGCACCTTTGAGCTGGTCGTGCACGGGCTCGACATCGCGCACGCGGCCGGCCTGCCCGCGAGCCCTCCCGCGGTGGCGCTCCGTCGCGCACTCGAGCTGGCGACGAGTCTCGCCCTGCGCTCCGGGGAGGGGCCTCGTCTGCTGATGGCCGTCACGGGGCGCGGCGGGCTCGCGCGCGGATTCTCGGTGCTCGACTAGGAGGCCCGGCCCGGTCCGGGCACTGCGATATGCCAGGAGCGCCCTCCTGCGGCTATCCCGCCACGGGTTGGCGGAGGATCGTGCGGAGCTTCTCGGGCGCCGTCCTGCGAGGGTCGCTGAGATAGATCTCATGGTGCTTGCCGGTCATGCGCAGCCCGTGCTCGGGGATGAACCGCTGGTGCATCTCGGCCAGCGTCTCCGTCTCGTCGTCGAAGGATCCGAT
>JBFXIT010000076.1:0-8475 GCA_050175655.1 Leucobacter sp. | reverse complement strand
GCCTCGGGCGCCAGCACGAAGTAGGCGCTGCCGGTCACCGGCGTCGAGAAGTCGAGCAGCCGGTCGTGCATTCCGGGCGGCTCGCCGATGAACATGCGATCGAGCATCCGCTCGATGACCCAGAGGTGCCGGGAGTAGCCGACGAAGTAGGTGCCGTATTCGCCGCTGCCCGGGCGGGCGAACGGCATGTTGTCGCGCACGATGTCGTGCTCCCCCGCCTCGTCCTCGATGGTGGCGAGGGTCTTGTGGGCCTTCTGCTGATCGGCGGCGGCATCCTCGAGCTCGACGTTGTCCGCCTTGGTGCGGCCCATGACCGCCTCCTGATCCTCGGCGCTCAGCCGTTGCCAGGCGTCGAGCGCGTGCAGATACTTCTGCACCACGACGTAGCTGCCGCCGGCGAAGGAGGGATCCTCGTCACCGACGATCGCTGATTCCGGCAGGTCGGGGCCGATCGGGTTCGCGGTGCCGTCGACGAAGCCGAGCAGGTCGCGCCCGTCGAAGTAGCGGAAGCCGGACACCTCGTCGACTGTGGAGACGGAGGATCCGAGCGCCTGCAGCAGCAGCCGCTCGAACTCGTAGACGAGATCCTGGCGGTCGGAGCGGATGTGGAGGAGCAGGTCGCCGGGCGTCGACACCGCCGTGTGCTTCGCGCCCGCGACCTCGCGGAAGGGATGCAGCTCGGCCGGCTTGGCCGTTCCGACGACGCGACCCCAGACCCGGTCGCCGATGCCCACCGTGCAGGAGAGCCGGGCGCGCGGCTCTCGGAACCCGACGGTCTTCACCAGATCCTCGAGACCCGCGAGCACCTCGCGCACCTCGACCGCCGCCGTGTCGGCGCCCGAATCCGTCGCGTCGGCGATCCGGAGGACGAGGAACACCGCGTGGCAGGTGAGCGGCCCCTCGATGTTCTGGGTGCGGTAGTCGGACTGTTCCATGGGCCAACGCTAACAGGGAGCGGATCGGACGAGAGGATCACCTGGCGACGAGGTGCGCGAGACCCCATCCGAGGGCGACGGCCAGCACAGCGACCGCGAGCTGGACGACGCCGTTCACGAGCGCGGCGCCCCATCGGCCGGCCTGCGCGAGTCGCACCGTCTGCACGCTCGCCGTCGAGAAGGTCGTGTACCCGCCGAGGAACCCGAAGCTCGCCGCGAACGGCCACGGGGCGAGGGCGGAGGATCCGCCCCCGGCATCCCCAGTGAATGACACCGCGAGCAGGCCCGCCGCGAAGCCGATGAGCAGCGACCCGCTGAGGTTCACCGCGATGATGCCCCACGGCAGGGTGCTCGGCGCGTCGCGCCGGGCGATCCGCTCGCTGATGACGCCGTCGAGCAGCAGGCGGCATACCGCCCCCAGTCCGGCCGCGAGGATCGCGAGCAGGTGCACCGTAGGCTCAGGCATCGGCGCCTCCCCCGGGCTGCGGCCCCGGCCGCCGATCCAAGCCGCGGCGGGCGGCGACGGCCGCCGCGATCCCCGCCCACGAGAGCAGACCGCCGACGATCACCGTTGCGAGGCCGTAGGCGAGCGCGATCCACGCATGCCCGTCTGCCGACATCTCGAAGACGCCCAGGGCCAGCGCGCTGTAGGTGGTGAATCCGCCGAGCATGCCTGTGCCGAGCAGTAGTCGCGCCCGGGCCGCACCCGGACCCGAACTGCGGATCAGCGCCTCCAGCAACACCCCGAGCAGAAACGCCCCCAGCAGGTTCGCGACCAGGATGGCCGTCGGGATCGGCCCCGCATCGGGCAGCATCGCCACGAGCGCCTCGCGCAGGCCGACGCCCGCGCAGCCGCCCAGGAACACCAGGAGGATGCTGCCCGGCCGCAGCCATTCCGGCCGCATGCGCTGCTCGATCCGTTCCACTCACCCATTCTTCACCCTTCGGCGGCGGTGCGCGCGCCGGACGCACCGGCCGTCTTCGCACTAAGTTTGAATGGTGGCCTCGAACGGGCAGACGATTCGGGGATCTGGGGAAAGGACGGGCCCATGAAGGGTTTCAGAGAGTTCATCATGCGCGGCAACGTGATCGAGCTGGCGGTAGCGGTGATCATCGGCGCAGCGTTCACCGCGATCGTGACCGCGGTCGTCGACGGCATCTTCAACCCGATCATCGCCGCGATCTTCAACGCCGACGAGATCAACAAGGCCGTGCTGCAGATCGGCCCGGTCAGCCTGGGCGTCGGGCAGGTGCTGGGCGCGGTGATCAACTTCCTGCTGGTCGCCATCGTCATCTACTTCTGCATCATCACGCCGATGAACAAGCTCAACGAGCGGATGTACGTGAAGAAGCACGGGCACAAGCCGAGCGAGGAGGAGGTCGAGGCCGCCCCGAGCGAGACCGAGCTGCTGACCGAGATCCGGGATCTGCTCGCAGCGCGCGACGCGCAGAAGTGAACGGGATACGGGTCGGCACCATTCGGGTCAGCACCATCCGAGTCAGCGCCGTCGTGATGCGCGACGGCGCCGGCCGCGTGCTCAACGTGCGCAAGCGCGGCACGAGCATGCTCATGCTGCCGGGCGGCAAGCCGGAGGCGGGAGAGGACCCGTCGACGACGGCGCTGCGCGAGTTCCGAGAGGAACTGGGCGTCGAGCTCGACCCGCGGCTGCTGGGCTTCGTCGGCGAATTCCGGGCGCCCGCAGCGAACGAGCCGGGGCACGAGGTCGTCGCGCACGTCTTCGAGCATCCGTTCGTCGCGGGAGTCGCGGCGAGCGCCGAGATCGAGGTGCTCGAGTGGGTCGACCCGGCCGAGCGGCGGCCGGACCTGGCTCCGCTCAACACCGAGCACGTCTTCCCGGCGCTGCTGCTCGGCCCGTAGGGGCGGGCAAGGGCGTCGCCGGGCGGGTGTTCCCCTGCCCTAGCCGGCGCTCAGCTCGCTGAGCCGCAGCCCGGGCGTCGAGCGATCCGGGTCGGTCGCGATCTCGATGAGCGAGGGGCCCTCGCCCCGCTGCGCCTGGGCGAAGGCCCGCTCGAACGCCTCGACATCCTCGACCCGCTCTGCGGGGATGCCGCAGGCCAGCGCGATGCCGACGAAGTCGGGGTTCACGAGGGCGGTGCCGCTCACGCGGCCCGGGAACCGGCGCTCCTGGTGCATGCGGATCGTGCCGTACATGCCGTTGTTGACGACGATCACGAGCACGTTCGCGCGGCTCTCCGCGAGCGTCGCGAGCTCGGTCAGCGACATCGAGAAGCAGCCGTCGCCCGCGAACACGATGACGGGCTGCTCCGGCCGGTGCAGCCCCGCTGCGATGCCGGCCGGCAGGCCGAAGCCCATCGCACCGCTCGCGGGGGCGAGCTGAGCGCCGTAGCGGCGATACTTGGTGAACTGATGCACCCAGATGGCGTAGTTGCCGGCGCCGTTCGCGACGATGGTGTCGGGGCCGCACTCGCGCTGCAGCACCGCCATCGCCTGCGAGAGCAGATCGCCCTCGGCGTTCGGGGTCGAGCGATGCGCCTCCTCCTCGCGCAGCGCGCGCATCCATTCGGTGCGCTTGGTTCCGCCCTGCTCGGGCGCCGCGGCGTTCATCGCGCGGAAGAACTCGAGCGGAGTCGCCTGCACGACGAGGTCGGCCTGCAGGTAGCGGTCGACGTCGCCCTCGGCGTTCGAGACGTGGGCGACCGCGCGACCGTCGCGCGGTGCGAGGATCTCGTAGCCCTTGGTCTCGGCGTCGCCGAAGTGGCCGCCGACCGAGAGGATCAGATCCGCCTCCTCCAGCCGCGCGACCAGGGTCGCATCGGTTCCCAGCCCCACGTGACCGACGTAGACCTCCGCGTCGTTGTCGATGTAATCCTGGCAGCGGAAGCCCGCGGCGAGCGGCAGGGCGTAGCGCTCCGCGAACTCGCGAGCCGCATCGGCGGCCTCCTGCGACCACGCGCTGCGGCCGAGCAGCGCGATCGGCCGCTCGGCGCGCGCGATCATGCCCTGCAGCGCCTCGATGTCGGCGGGTGCCGGAGCCGCGCGCATGGGCTCGACTCGACCCGGGATGCGCGCCGCGGCGACCTCGGCGAGCACGTCCTCGGGCATCTCGATGACCACGGGGCCGGGGCGGCCGCCCTCCGCCACCCTGAACGCGCGTGCGATCGTCTCGGGGATCCGCTCGACCACGTCCAGGCTCGTCACCCACTTCGCGGTCGATCCGAAGACCCGGGCGTACTCCATCTCCTGGAAGCCGCCCCGGCCCCGGTCGCGCAGCGCGACCTGCCCGATGAGCAGGACCATGGGCAGCGCATCCTGCTGCGCCGTGTGGACCGCGATGGCGGCGTGCATCGCGCCGGGGCCGCGGGTCACGGCCACCACTCCGGCACGGCCGGTCAGCTTGCCGGCGGCGACGGCCATGTTGCCGGCGCCGGCCTCGTGGCGGCACACGTCGAGTTCGATGCCGCTGTCGATCAGCGCGTCGAGCACCGGCAGGTAGCTCTCCCCCGGCACGCAGCTGATCCGGGTGACCCCCTGAGCCTCGAGGGCCTCGACGACCAGTTGCCCTCCCGTCCGCTCACTCGCCATGCCGCTAGTTCCAGCCATCGCCTGCGCCTCTCTTCCCTTCACGTTCATTCCGTCCCGGTCCCCGAGCCGAGCACTGCGGCTCCCGCGGTTTTGGCCGCTGCCACCGCCGCGAGTGCCGTCTCGAGCCCGCGACGCAGCAGTTCGCGTTCCGCCTGCTCCGTCGCATATCCGACGTGGGGCGTCGCCACCACCGCCGGGTGCGCGATCAGCGGGTCGCCGGGCTCGGCCGGCTCCCGCCCGAAGACGTCGAGGCCTGCCCCGAGCAGGCGCCCCTCCTCGAGCGCCGCGAGCAGCGCCGCCTCGTCGACGAGCGCACCGCGCGCCGTGTTCACGAGCATCGCGTGCGGCGGCATGAGTTCCAGCTCTCGCCTGCCGATGATGCCCCGCGTCTCGGGGGTGAGTGCGAGGTGGAGGGAGAGCACGTCACTGGTCGCGCACAACTCGTCGAGCCCGACCTGCCGCACATGCGGGTGCTCGAACGGGCTGCGATTGTACGCTGCGACCTGCATGCCGAAGCCCCGGGCGATGCGCGCCGCATGGCGGGCGATGCCGCCGAAGCCGACGAGGCCGAGCCGCGACCCTTGCAGCTGCAGGCCGCTCGCAGGGCTCCAGCCTCCCGCGCGCAGTTCGCGGTCGTGCCGCGGGATGCTCCGGGCCACGGCGAGCATCAGCGCAAAGGCGTGCTCGGCGACAGCGGCATCGGCATAGCCCGCCACCGTGGCGACCTCGACACCCCGGTCGGCGGCGAGCGCCAGGTTCAGATGGTCGCTGGCGCCGGTGCCGAGAAAGCAGACGGATCGAAGCCGGGGCGCTGCGCGGAGCGCGGCATCCGGAAGCTTCCAGTTGAGCACCACCGCGTCCGCATCGCGCAGCACCCGCTTCCATTCAGCATCGCTCTCCGGGGCGCCGACGTGCACGCTCAGTTCGACACCCGGGGCGTCGAGCGCCGTGAAGATGTCGCGGAACGCCTGTGCGTCGGACTCGCTCTCGGCGTCGGGGACGACGATCAGCGTCTCGCCCGAGCGTGCCCGCATGCTCATCTGCGCCCGGCGATGACGTTGGCGGCGCGCGCGAGCACCGAGGTCTGGCCCCGGCCGGAGCGAGCCTCGAGCTCGTCGGCAAAGTTGTAGACGCCGTACATGCCGCGCAGCGCGATCCAGCGCAGCGGCTCGGCCTCCCACTTGCGGATGCGGCCGCCGACCCAGGGCATGCGCACGAGCTTCGTGTCCTCGCCGAGGATGAGATCGCGCATGGTGCGGCCGGCGAGATTCGAGCTGCTGACCCCGTCGCCCACGTAGCCGCCCGCGACGCCGAGCCCGGTATCGGGGTCGAGCGAGACCGTGGCCGACCAGTTGCGCGGGATGCCGAGGATGCCCGTCCAGACGTGGTCGATCGGCTGCTGCGCGAGCTGGGGGAAGAGGCGGTGGAGCGAGGCGAGGAGCGCCAGCTCCGAGCTGCGCGAGGTCTTGCCGCGGTCGTCCCAGCCCGAGCCCCAGAGGTAGGGGATGCCGGGGCCGCCCAGGGCGATGCGATCGTCGGCGGTGTGGTGGATGTAGCTGAAGAAGTGGCGCGCGTCGCGCACCATCACGGCGCTGTGCCAGGCGATCTCGTCGAGCAGCTCGGGCGAGAGCGGGGCGGTGACGAGCATGCTGCTCAGTTTAGGCAGCCAGTCGCGCTCGTGGCCCTGGATCGAGTTCGAGAATCCCTCGGTGCCGCGCACGACGTACCGGCCATCGGCGCGGAAGCCCGCCTCCGTGATGGCGCTGCCGGGCACGATCTCGGCGACGGCGGAGTGCTCGTAGATGGTGACGCCCATGCGCTCGACCACCTCGGCGAGGCCGGCGGCGAGCTTCGCCGGCTGCACGCGGGCGCAGTGGGGCGACCACAGGCCGCCGACCGCGCCGTCCATGTTGACGAAGCGCTTCGTCGCCGCTGCGTCGAGGAACTCGAAGTCGCCCGCCTCGAAGCCCCACTCCGCGCCGCTCTCGTACTCTTCTCGGAGCCGGCCGAGCTGCGCCTGGTTGCGGGCGATCGCGACCTCGCCGTCTTTCACGATGTCCGCGTCGATGCCTTCGCGCGCGGCGACCTCGACGATCTCGTCGATCGTGGCGAAGATCTCGCGCTGGAAGTCGCGCACCGCCTCGCGGCCGTGCGTCTTGGCGTAGCGCCCGTGCTGGCCGGGCAGCCCGTAGGAGATCCAGCCGCCGTTGCGGCTCGATGCGCCGAAGCCCGCCACCTCGCTCTCGAGGATGACGATGTCGTAGTCGGGGCGGGCCTGCTTGAGGTAGTAGGCGAGCCAGAGATTGGTGTACCCGGCGCCGACGAGCACGACGTCTGCCGCGATGTCCCGCTCCAGCGCGGGCCGAGCGGGCCGGTCGTCGACCTGGCTGAACCAGAAGGAGATCTCTCCGTTGATCTTGGCGGTCGTGCTCATCGGGTGTTCGCCGTCTCTCGTCACTCGTGTAGTCGTTCGTTCAGTGCAGGATCCGGCCGGGGCGAGCCCCGGCCGGATCCGTGCGGTCTATCGATCGCGGCCGATCACATGCCGGCTGCGGCACGCACCTCGTCGAGGAAGCCCTCGGGGTAGCCGTCGTAGTAGCCGAGCGTGGCCTCGCGGTAGGCCTCGAGGTTCGCCTCGGTCACGGTGACGCCCTGCTCTTCGAGCGCCTCGAGCGTGTCGCCCTCCATGCTCGCGTTCTCGGCGGTCGAATCGACGCCGCCCTTGGCGAACTCCTCGACCAGGATCTGCTGCTGCTCGGCCGTCAGGGAGTTGAACGCGTCTGCGCCCATCGCGAAGCCGAGGAATAGCTGGAAGTGATGCGTCATGGTGAGGTGCTGCGCGACCTCGCCCCACTGCTGGTCGAGCAGCGAGTTGATGTCGCTCTCGGCGCCGGCAACCACGCCCTGCTGGAGGGCGCTGTAGACCTCGGTGTAGTCGACCGTGGTCGGCACCGCGCCGAGCAGCTCGAAGGTGCGAGTCCACGACTCGATCGGGGGAACACGCATCTTCACGCCCTCGAGATCGGCCGGCTCGGGGTAGGCCCCCGTGGCGAGGATGTTGCGGGTGCCGAGGAAGTAGTTGAGCGCGAGGATCTGCACCCCTCCCTCCGCCGCGAGCTGATCGGACATGCCCTGGAACACATCGGAGTCGTGGAAGGTCTGGGCCTGGTCCGTCGACTCGAACAGGAAGGGACCGCTCAGGATGTCGAGGTTGGTCGAAGGCGCGAGCGCCGCGAGTTCGGCGGCATCGGTGTAGCCGATGATGAGCTCGCCCGAGGCCGACTGCTGCAGGGTGTCGGCGGTGGTGCCGAGCTGGCCGTCGGGGAAGATCTCGAGCTCGAGCGAGCCGCCGCTGGCCTCGGCCACGCGCTCGGCGACGGCCTCGAGGGTGCGGTGCGTGACGCTCGAGGCGGATTCGACGTGCGACACCGAGATGGTGGTCACCTCGGCGGCGGATCCGCCCTCATCGCCGCCCGAGCCGTTCGACGAGCAGCCGACCGCGGCGAGGCCGAGCACGCCGACCGCCGCCATCGACAGGAATCTTTTCTTCATCATTGACTTCTCCCGGTCATCCCAGAGCATTCGCAACTCTGCGAGTGCTGTATTTTGACATGTGCGCTTCATGCAGTCACGCATCATTAGTATACAGATCGAAACAATCATTTTTTGAAACGAATGTTTCGTTTCGGTTTCATTTTCATCACTCTTTGCCGAGATCGTCCAGCACGCGATCGAGCGAATCCACGAAGCGATCGGCCTCCGCCCGCGTGATTACCAGCGGGGGCTTCACCTTGAGCACGTTCTGCCGCTCCGAGGTCGCCTGCATGATGACGCCGTGGTCGAGCAGCCGTTCGCACACCAGACGGGTCTCCTCGACGGCCGGTTCGAGCGATCGACGATCGCGCACGAGCTCGACCCCCAGGTAGAGGCCCCGGCCGTGCACCGCCCCGACGAGCGGATGCCGCTCCATCAGCC
>JBFXIT010000075.1:0-8551 GCA_050175655.1 Leucobacter sp. | reverse complement strand
AACGGCCTGTGAACGCCACCTTCACGGTCAGCTGGGTTCAGCGGTCGTCTCCGCTCAGCCAACAGCGACGCCGAAGAGCAGGCCGATGAGGTAAGTCGCAATCATCGTCGCTGAGCCCATCACCACGTTCCGGAGGATGGCCCGGCCGCGCGGAGCCCCGCCGAGGGCGGCGCTGATCCAGCCGGTGAGGAACAAGCCGATCACCACTGCGACCGCGGCGATCCAGACGCGGTTCTCGCCGAATGGCAAAAGGATCATTACGAGCGGGATGAGCGCTCCCAGCGCGAACGAGACGAATGACGAGACAGCCGCCGCCCAGGGGCTGGTGAACTCTTCGGGGTCGATTCCGAGTTCAACCTCTGCATGGGCTGCAAGGGCGTCCTTCGCGGTGAGCTCGACCGCGACCTGATGCGCGAGGTCGTCCGAGAGCCCACGCTGACGGTAGAGGCCGGCGAGTTCTTCGAGTTCTTCCTGAGGTATGGTCTCGAGTTCCCATTTCTCCTTGGCGATCAGCGCCTTCTCGGTATCGCGCTGGGTACTCACCGAGACGTACTCGCCTCCGGCCATCGAGAATGCGCCAGCGACCACTGCGGCGATTCCTGCCGTGGCGATCGCGAGAACGTTGTTCGGGGTCGCCGCGGCGACACCGATCACGACGCCAGCGGTCGAGACGATGCCGTCGTTCGCTCCCAGTACCCCGGCGCGCAACCAGTTGAGTCGCTGGCTAGTGCCCCGGTCGTGAGGTTCGCCGGGATGGGCTTGGGGTACTGTTTTTCTAGCCATGGCTCGGTGCCTCCATAGTGATTCTCAGTGGGTTCGCTGGCTCTCTCGGGCCTGTCAGCGGTGTGCGCTGTGCGCCGCCCGCGTTGGCTCGCGATGCCTTGAGTTTGCGCTCGGCGCGCGGACCGACGGCGCGCAGCGCGCCGAGGATTGCGACCAGGTCGACGACTTCTTGGAGCCAGGCCCCGATCAACGCTGGAAGGAACCCGAACGCTGCGACGAGCATGAGACCCACGCTGATGATGATGCCGAGCCAGATGCTCTGGAGAGCGATCCGCACCGTGTCCTTTCCCACACGTACCGCCAGGGGGAGGGAAGTGAGGGTGTCGTATCGGTTCACGATGTCGGCGGACTCGCTCGCGGCGGTCGCGCCGCGAGCTCCCATCGCGAAGCCGATATCGGCTGCGGCGAGTACGGGGGCGTCGTTGAGGCCGTCGCCGACCATGATGAGCGGTCTGGGCTGCACCGCGCTCACAATGCTCACCTTGTCGGAGGGCCGGCACTCGGCGTGCACCTCGTTGATCCCGAGACCCGCGGCGATCGGTTCGGCTGTGGCTGCCACGTCGCCGGTGACCATGAGCGTGCGCTCGACCCCGAGTCGCTGCAACTCTCCGAGCGCCTGCGCAGCCTCGTCTCGTGTCTGGTCGCGCATCACGATCGCGCCCGCGAAGCGGTCGTCGAGGGCGACGTAGATTGCGAGTTCACCGGGCTCCAGCGGGGCGAGCGCGAGGGCCGGGGCGAACTCGCGGAGCCAGGAGGGCTTGCCCACCCGCACCGTCGTCGCCGCATCCTCCGCGTTGTCGGATGCGAACTCCGCGGCGACGCCGTTGGTGGCGATCTCCTCGGCTCCGAGCGCGTCCAGCAGCGGGTATCCGTGCTGCTTGGCCGCCACGACGACGGACTCTGCGAGTACGTGGGACGAGTACACCTCGGCCGATGCGGCGAACTGGAGCACGCTCATCTCGTCGAAGCCGGGCTCGGCAAGGATGCGTTCGAGCGCGGGCCGCCCGGTCGTGATGGTGCCGGTCTTGTCGAACGCGGCGGAGCGTACCCGCGAGAGCTGTTCGAGAGTGCCGCCGCCCTTCACGATGAGCCCGAAGCGCGCAGCTCGGCTCATGCCACCGAGGAACGCGACCGGTGCGGCGATCAGCAGCGGGCACGGGGTCGCGACCACCAGCACCTCGGCGAACCTGACCGCCTCTCCGCTGACCCCCCACGCTATGCCTGCGATGATGAGCGAGAGCACCGTGAACGGCACCGCATAACGGTCGGCGAGGCGCACCACCTTCGCCTTGCTCCCCGCAGCCTGCTCGACCAAGCGCACGATCTGCTGATACTCGCTGTCCGAGGCGAGCGCAACAGCCCGCATCGTGACCGCTGTCGCACCGTTCACCACTCCGCTGGAGACGCGCTCGCCCGCGACTCGCTCGACCGGCAGGCTCTCGCCCGTGAGCGAGGACTCGTCGAGCACGGCGTGCTCCGACACGAGCACCGCGTCCACGGGCACGAGCGCACCGGGCCGCACGAGCAGCAGATCGCCGACCTTGACGGCTTCGACCGGCACGTCCTCGGCGACCCTCTCGGCAGTCGGGCCGCCCGCCGGGGCGGCATCGCCCCGCAGCAACCGGGTCGCCTGCTGCGGGGCTTTGCGCAGCAGCGCGGTGAGCTCGCGCTTCGAGCGGTTCGCGGCGTAGTCTTCGAGCGCCTCGCCGCCGGTGAGCATCAGCACGACCACGAGCGCAGCCCACGGCTCGTCGACGGTCACCGCCGCCGCAATCGCGGTGACCGCGAGGATGTCGAGCCCGGCGTGGCCCTTGAGGAGCTGGCGGATCATACCGACCGCCTCCCAGCCCGCGATTGCCAGCGCGTACGCGCCGACGAGCCATGGGGCGGTTTCGCGTGCAGGGGTCGCGAGCAGGATCAGGCCAATCGCCGCAACCAGCAGGGTCACGAACACCAGCGGATACGCCCCGGTCGCGGCAGAAACTCGTCTCACGCTGCAAGCTTCCCAGATCGCGGGCGTCGGCGCATCGGGGGCGAGCCTTGCCTCAGCATGCTTCGGACTCGACCGCGGGCGTGGTTCAGAGCAGCAACGCCCCCAGTCCGGCAGCCCCCAGCACCACCGCCCACGCGGGCGCCCTCCACGCGGTCAGCGCGACGAACGCTATTACGGCGATCACGAGAGAGTGCAGTCCGGTGACGCCCTCGGTGAAGACCGGATCGTACAGGGCCGCCGCGAGTAAGCCAACGACACCCGCATTCACCCCCATCTAGGCTCGTTGCACGCGGGGGGCTCGGCGCAGCCGCTCCCAGAACGGCAACACACCGATGACGAGAAGCGCGGAGGGGAGGAACACCGCAATTAGAGCGATCGATGCTCCGAGCGCCCCCGAGGGGCCGCTCATCGTGACCGCGCCAAGGAAAGCGGAGAACGTGAACAAAGTGATAAATATGACTGTGAAATGTGGCGATGATCCGGATCGAGTAGCAAAGCGGTTGGGGTAACATTCGCTCATTCCGTTTCAATGGCAAGGAGACGGAGGAACTCGTCCGCCATCTCGAGTTGCTTTACGAGCTTTTCGCGTCGCTCCATCGCGTCTTGCCGGAAATCTTCTAGCGTGCGGCGCGCGTCCTCTTGGTCAGCGCCAGACGGCGAAGCGCTATCGATAGCGTGCAGAAGATCGCCCATCTGGTCGAGAGAGTAGCCGAGGGGCTTCATCCGGCGGATGAGCATCAGCCGGTCGTAGTCGCCCTCGGTATACAGCCGGAAGCCTCCCTCAGAACGTCCCGACGGTGCGAGGAGGCCGATCTCGTCATAGTGACGAATGGTGCGCAGGGACAGTTCTGTGCGTTGGGCGAGCTCGCCAATATGCATCATTCCCACATCGCTCATCCCGAAGTTATCCTCTTCTCGCTTCGCACCAAATCTCCCGTTACGTTAGGGTTGATGGGTGTGACCACTAGCACCACTGTAGAAGACCGCAAGCGGTATCGCCCTGAACCTTCCGTACGCACGGCGCTTAAGACCCCGCGCCTCCTCACCCGAGAAGCGCTTGCGGGGCTGGTGGTCGCGCTCGCGCTGATCCCGGAGGCGATCTCGTTCTCGATCATTGCGGGCGTTGACCCGAAGGTCGGGTTGTTCTCGTCGTTCATCATGGCGATCACGATCGCATTCGTGGGCGGTCGCCCCGCGATGATCACCGCAGCCACCGGTGCGATCGCACTGGTCATCGCACCGGTCGCCCGTGACCACGGGATGGACTACTTCATTGCCACCGTGCTCCTCGCCGGCCTCTTGCAGATCGTGCTGGCGGTGTTCGGGGTGGCGAAGCTGATGCGCTTCATCCCGCGCAGCGTCATGGTCGGGTTCGTCAACGCACTCGCGATCCTCATCTTCATGGCGCAGGTGCCCGAACTCCTCGGCGTGCCGTGGATGGTCTACCCGCTGATCGCTATCGGCTTGCTGATCATGGTCTTCATGCCGAAGATCACCAAGGTGGTCCCGGCCCCCCTCGTGTCGATCGTCGTCGTCACCGCGGCCGTGGTCATCTTCGCGATCAACGTGCCAGCCGTCGGCGACAAGGGTGAACTGCCCCGCAGCCTGCCCGAACTGTTCATCCCGAACGTGCCGCTCACCTTCGAGACGCTCACAATCATCGCCCCCTACGCCCTCGCCATGGCGCTGGTCGGGCTGATGGAGTCGCTCATGACGGCGAAGCTCGTCGATGATGTCACCGATACGCACTCGAACAAGACGCGCGAGTCCTGGGGGCAGGGCGTCGCGAACATCGCCTCGGGCATCTTTGGCGGGATGGGCGGGTGCGCGATGATCGGACAGACGATGATCAACGTGAAAGCGTCGGGTGCGCGCACGCGAATCTCCACTTTCCTCGCGGGCGTGTTCCTCCTCATCCTGATCGTTGCCCTCGGCGATATAGTGGCGATCATCCCGATGGCAGCTCTCGTGGCGGTGATGATCATGGTGTCCGTGGGCACCTTTGATTGGCATTCCATCAGGCCGTCCTCGCTGAAGCGGATGCCGAAGAGCGAGACCACGGTCATGGTCGTGACGGTCGCGGTCGTCGTCGCGACCCATAACCTCGCGATCGGTGTGGTGGTCGGGGTGTTCGTCGCGTCGGTGATGTTCGTGCGCCGGGTCGCGCACTTCGTGACTGTCAAGCGTGAAGTGATGGAGCACTTCGGTGAGGAGCGCGCCTATTACACGGTCGTCGGTGAGTTGTTCTTCGCTTCGAGCAACGATCTGACCACCCAGTTCGAGTACGCTCAGGATCCCGGCCAAGTGGTGGTCGATATGACGCAGTCGCATATCTGGGATGCGTCGACCGTGGCCGCGCTCGATGCGATCGTGACGAAGTACGAGCAGCATGGCAAGACGGTCGAACTGATCGGGATGAACGAGTATACGACTGCTTTCCATACGAGGCTTACCGGCGGGCTTGGCGACGGGCACTGACCTCTGTCTGGTTATCCGATGATAGGTCGTTCGTCAGGAAGCCGGAAGAGCTCCTTGCGCTGTCGTACGGCGAGGGCGGACGCGAGTGCGATCGGGCCGACGCGTCCGACGAGCATGAGCGCAGAGAGCACATATTTCCCGAATGGGCCGACTTCCGCGGAGATCCCGACGGAGAGACCGCAGGTCGCGAATGCGGAGATCGTCTCGAACAGGAGGCGATCGAGGGTGGCGTCGCTCACGGTAGTGAGCAGGGAGGTGGCGGTGAGCACGAGCGTGGCACCGAGGAACACGACGCTGATCGCGAGTCTGAGGGTGCTGTTCGGGATCCTGCGGCCTGCGGCGTTGGTGTGCTGAGTGCCTTTCGCTTCGGCCCAGATCGCGAGAAACAGTACGGCGAGGGTGGTGACCTTTATGCCGCCGGCGGTGGAGCCGGATCCGCCTCCGACGAACATGAGCGCGTCGCTGAGAAGCATCGTCGTCGCCGTCATCGATTCCGTGTCGACGACGGCGAAGCCGCCGGAGCGCAGCATCGCTGACGCGAAGAACGCGTTTCCGATCTTCGCCCACCAGGTCTCACCGCCGATCGTGGCCGGGTTCGCCCACTCGAACCCCGCCCAGGCGACCGTGCCGAGCACGAACAACACGATGGTGGTGATGATGGTGAGCTTCGTGTGGAGCGTCCAACGCTTCCGCGTCCACTTTGCACGGATGAGGTTCAGGAACACGGGGAATCCGAAGCTCCCGACGAACACGCCGATCGCAAGCGGGAACAAGATCCATGGATTGTCGGCGAACTGGCCCATGCCTCCGACATGCGGCGTGAAGCCTGCGTTCGCGAACGCCGAGATCGCATAGAACACCCCATACCAGAGTCCCCATCCGAACGACCCTTCGGCGACGATGAAGGCGGGGACGAGGAATAGCATCAGCACGAACTCGATCGTGAACGTCGTGACGACCACCACCCGGAGGAGGCGCTTCACGTCCCCGAGCCCGGTGGTGCCGATGCTCGACTGCGCGAACACCCGCCCGCTGATTCCGAGTCTGCGCGTCACCATCCGTGCGAGGAGCAGCGCGATCGTGACGACCCCGAGCGCTCCGGTCTGGATCGCGGTCAGGATCACGACCTGCCCGAACATCGACCAGTGCTCGCCCGTGTCCACGGTCGTGAGCCCCGTAACGGTCACCGCCGACACCGCCGTGAACAATGCATCGGGGAGCGCGGTGACCGTGCCGGTGTGCGATGCGATCGGCAGCATGAGCAGCGCCGTGAACAGCAGCACCGCGGCGGCGAACACGAGGATCGCGATGCGCGCCGGCGAGTGCCCGGCGAGATAGCGGGTGCGGGCAGTGGCGCGGTGGGCAAGGTCGCGCACGCGCGCTATCGCGATGTTCCCGGTGCGCGTATCCATAGGGCTGTCCTCAGCATTCATGAACACCACCCGGACGGGCGGTGTGCCGACCAGACTTCCCGGCGCACCGCACTCGACTTTACTCCGCACGACAATATTCGTCGAAGATTCCTTCTACGGCAGTGCTTGCGCACGGAGCGCGGAGAGGGCGTAGAGTGGGAGACCGCTGCGCGGCATTGCCGCATCCAGCGAATGGTGTGCCGGGAAGTCTGGTCGGCGAAACAACTTCGACCCGACCCTCCGAGGAGACTTTCTTGCCTGTCTCGTTCCTGGTTCGCGGCGACCCCTTGCCGCAGACACCGTACACCGATGAGGATCTGGAGCATGCTCCGTCGCGCGGAATGCTCTGGGGCGTAGACCTCCGGAACTGTGCGACGCGGAAAGC
The DNA here is from genome assembly GCA_050175655.1 of Leucobacter sp. Classification (GTDB taxonomy): domain Bacteria; phylum Actinomycetota; class Actinomycetes; order Actinomycetales; family Microbacteriaceae; genus Leucobacter. The sequence goes on along the minus strand of JBFXIT010000075.1, from coordinate 1,500 downwards.
TGCGCGTGCCCGCTGGCATGACACCATTCAGGATCTGAAACACGAACTCGATACGCATCCTGCCGTCCTACGGGTTGGTATCGCTTGCCTTCGGCCGACCGGGTTCCCGCAATCACTGCTCGTGAATCTGCCCACGGGCCTCGCCTCGCGGCTGCATAACGATGTGGAACGTGACCGTGCCCGATACCTGCAAGTGCTCGTGCTCGACCTCACCGACTGCGCTGACCCGGCACTGCTGCATGACCGTCTCGAGGAAGCCCTCGGCCCAGGGCACGGCTCCTGGGCTGACGTCACGCTCACCTGGCGCGATATCGAAGAGTGCGGATTCACCGAAGCCTGGGCAAGAGGCGCACTGTGACCCGTCAAGGGGCGCTGATATCCTTGAATGTGATGACGCAGCACCGGTTTCACGCGGCTTTCATGCCAACGGGCTGGGTATTGCCACATCGCGGCACGAACGGGTACATCTCCTCCTGGGGTGCGATGCTCTCCGGTACCACTCCCACGACGCCTGCAGCCTGACCCTAAATCGATCCCCTCGTCCCGACGCGGTGCAGGGGCTTGATTCGAGCCGATTCCTCTCAGCCTGCGCGCACACCTCAGGAGATGCCTTGAACACCGCCCAAACACCACCCAATCGCACCTTCCCTCGCTATGGGACGTTCGCCGAGGCGAAGCGCATCGGCGCGCTGCTGCGAAAAGAAGCCGTCGGCGGTATGCTGCTCGTCGGCGCCGCCCTCATCGCGATCATCTGGGCGAACACGCCCGCCGCAGACGCGTACTTCGCTCTGCGGGATTTCAAGATCGGCTACGAGCCCTGGCACCTGAACCTCAGCCTCGGGGCATGGGCGGCCGACGGGCTTCTCGCGATCTTCTTCTTCCTCGTCGGTCTCGAGCTCAAACGCGAGTTCGTCGCCGGCGATCTCAGGAATTTCCGCACCGCGATCGTCCCGATCGCGGCCGCCGCAGGCGGCGTAGCCGCCCCAGCGCTCATCTACGCGGTGATCGTCTGGCAGCAGCCCGCGCTCCTGGCAGGGTGGGCGATCCCGACCGCCACGGATATCGCGTTCGCCGTAGCCGTCCTCGCGATCATCGGCTCCCACCTGCCCCCAGCATTGCGGATCTTCCTCCTCACTCTCGCCGTCGTCGACGACCTGATCGCAATCAGCATCATTGCCGTGTTCTACACCGACCACATCGAGATCCTGCCCCTGCTGCTGGCGTTCGCAGTCATCGCGGCCTACGGGTTCATCGCGCAACGCTACCGAGTTTTCTTCGGACTGCACCCGTTCGCGGCCTGGCTGATCCTGCTCCCCATCGGCGTCGTCGCGTGGGCCCTGATGCACGCCTCCGGCGTGCACGCCACCATCGCAGGCGTACTGCTCGGATTCACGATCCCGGTGCTGCACCGCCGCGCGGACCGGGAGGCGGCCTCGGGTCGTCCAGGGCTTGCGGAGGAGTTCGAGCACCGATTCCGCCCTCTGTCGGCTGGGATCGCGG
>JBFXIT010000074.1:0-8829 GCA_050175655.1 Leucobacter sp. | reverse complement strand
ATAGGCTGGATCCACGACCCCGAAAAGGAGCCGCCATGAGCAACCCCGCGCTGTCTCGCAACCCAGCCCTGAACGGCAAGACTCTCACCGCAGACGAGTTGCGCCGCATCTACGATCAGCCCGCCGCAGATCTGCAGCGCCCGGGCGTCGACACGCCTGCTGCTGCAGCGGCGGGCGTCGCCGCAGCCGCGTACCAGGGCGGCGGAATCCCGCCCGAGAGCGTCACCGGCAGCGACAGGCCCATGACCTTCGAGAACACCATCTCGAAGACCGTCGTGCTGTTCCTCGTGCTGCTCGCCCTCGGCGCCGTCGGCTGGATCTTCCCCGTGCTGATGATCCCCGGTGCGATCGTCGGGCTCGTGCTCGGCCTCGTCAACGCCTTCAAGAAGGAGCCCAGCGTCCCGCTGATCGTCCTCTACGCGGCCGCGCAAGGGCTCTTCCTCGGCGGCTTCTCGAGTTTCATGGAGCAGATGTACTCCGGCATCGTCTCGCAGGCGATCATCGGCACGCTCTGCGTGTTCGGCGTGACCCTGCTGCTCTTCCGCAGCGGCAAGGTGCGCACCAGCCCGCGCATGAACAAGATCTTCATGATCGCGATCTTCGGCTACCTGGCGTTCTCCGTCGTCAACGTCATCCTGATGCTCACCGGAGTCAACTCGAACCCCTGGGGCATGCGCTCGGGCTGGATCGGCGTCGCCATCGGCGTGCTCGCCGTGCTGCTCGCCGCCTACTCGCTCGTCATGGACTTCGAGATGATCCAGAACGGCGTCAAGAACCGCGTGCCCGAGAAGTGGGCCTGGTCGGCGGCGTTCGGCCTGATGGTCACGCTGATCTGGCTGTACGTCGAGATCCTGCGCATCCTCGCCATTCTGCGGGGCGACTAGTTGTAGTTCCAGTTGCGAAGGATCGCGATCCTCGCACGCGAAGAGCCCGGCACCCTCGTCAGACGTCGAGCTCGCGCATCACGGCCGCGAACGCCTCCAGGAACCGGTCGGCATCGCGGTCGTCGAAGACGAGGGGCGGGCGGATCTTGAGCACGTTCTCGTGGACCCCCGATGCGCTGACGAGCACGCGGCGCCTCCGCAGCCCGTTCACGACCTCGAGCGCGGCCTCCGGGTCGGGCTCGTTCGCTCCACCCGGTCGCACGTACTCCACGCCGAGGAAGAGCCCGGTACCGCGCACGTCGGCGACGATCCGCTCGCCGCGGCGCCGCTGATCCTCGGCCGCTATCTCGGCGATGCCGTCGCGCAGCCGCTCGCCGAGGCGCCCGGCGTGGGCGAGCAGCCCGCGCTCCTCGATCTCGTCGAGCACAGCCGAGGCCGCCGCCACGCTGACGGGGTTGCCGCCGAAGGTGTTGAAGTAGCGCACCTCCGCGCCGAAGCGGTCGAAGAGGGCGGGCGAGCCGACGACCGCCGCGATCGGGATCCCGTTGCCCATGGGCTTGCCCAGCACTGCGAGGTCGGGCACGAGGCCGTGACGCTCGAACCCCCACCAGGCGCCGGTGCGGCCGAAGCCGGGCTGCACCTCGTCGGCGATGTAGAGGCCGCCGTGCGCGCGCACCGTCTCGGCGGCGCGCGCGAGGAAGCCGGCAGGCTCGAGCATCAGCCCGTCGCTCGAGAGCACGGAGTCGACGATGAGGCCCGCGAAGCCGATGCCGCTGCGCTCGAACGCCTCGATCCGCTCGCGCAACCGGGCGACGAACAGCTCTGCGGCAGCCTCGCCGCCGGGCCCCCGGACGGGATCGGGGGCGTCGATCAGGGCGACGCGATCGGGGATCGGGTTGCCCTCCCCCAGGCTCGGCGAGATCTCGGCTGCGGCGGCCGTCGTGCCGTGGTAGGCGTTGCGGGTGATGACGATGCCCTGCGCGCCCGTGGCGTGTCGCGCGATGCGGAGCGCCAGGTCGACCGCCTCGCTGCCGGTGCAGGTGAAGATCGCCTGAGTGAGGGGGGCCGGGAACCTGGCGGTCAGCCGCTCCGCGTAATCGATGACGCCGTCGGTGAGGTAGCGGGTGTGGGTGTTGAGATCGCCGAGCTGCCGCGCGACGGCCTCCTGCACTCGCGGGTTGCCGTGGCCGACTGCGGGCACGTTGTTGTAGGCGTCGAGATAGTCGTTGCCGTCGCCGTCGAAGAGGTGCGCGCCCGAGCCGCGAACCGGGTGGACCGGCTCGCGGTAGAAGAGGCGGTAGGGTCGGCCGAGCACCTTCTCGCGGCGCGCGATGAGCTTCAGGTCCTCCGTGCCGAGGCCGCCGGCTCCCGGCTCACCGGTTCCGGCATCGTCGAGCGCAGACGGGTCGAACGCGTTCACCATCAGCGAGCGCTGCTCGGCTGATCTCTCCGGTCTCGGTTCCATGCGTGGTCCCCCCTCTACCGACGTCGCCCGTGCGCCCACGACGCCGAGACAGCTGCCGGTACATCTACGATATTGGTCACCGGTCAAGGCGACGATGCCGATCGGCGCGCAATGCCAGCGCAACGATATTCAGACAGAAGATCCGGAGCCGATGCACACCCTCACTCTCCCACCGCACGCCGCTGCGGAACTGCTGGCGACGACGCATGGAATAGCAGCCGATTTCGAGCTCGCGCCGCTCGGCAGCGAGGTGGCCAGCACCTTCCTCGCGCACGCCGCGGGCCTGCGGTACGCGGTGAAGATGCAGGCCTCGGGTCCCGAGGAGTTCGAGCTCCAGCGCTGGCGCGCCGAGGTCGCGGCTCACCTCCGGGCGCACGGGCACCCGGTGCCCCGGCTGCTCCCGGCCGGCGCCACCGGCGAGCCGATCGCCCTGGCCCGGCATGAGGGGCGCCCGGTCGCGGTCACCGTGTCGGAGTGGGTCGACGCCCTGCCCTACAACGAACTCGCCCGAGCCTCGGCGGGCGATCCGACCGTCGCACCGGACCCCGCCGCACCAGACTCCGCCGCGCAGGACGTCGCCGCGCAGGACGTCGCCGCATTCGACGCCGTCGCCTTCGGCCGCTCCCTCGGCGCCCTCGCCGCCCGGATGCAGGCCGACCTCACCACCGCCCCGCGGCCACCCAGACCCGTCTCGCATACCTGGGTGTCGCACACGACCGCCACCACGATCGCGGACCACCTGCCTCGGGTCGCCGATGAGCGAATCCTTGAGATGGCGCGCATCGCCCTCGACCTGCACGAGCGAGAGGTCGCACCCGTCGAGACGGAGCTCCCCCGAGCCCTCGTGCATCAGGATCTCCACGACTCCAATGTGCTCGCCCATCCCGACGGCACCGTGGCGGCCATCATCGACTTCGACGACATGCTCGTGGGCTGGCGCATCGCCGAGCCCGCCATCGCGGCCGCCTACCTCTCGCGCCATGCCGCGGACCCCGCGGCGGCTGTCGCCGCTGTCGCCGCCGGATGGGAGTCAGAACTCCCGTTCACGGAGGCGGAGCGGCGCGCGTTCCCCGTCGTCGTGCTGGCCAGGCTGGCCCTCAACGCCTCGGTCTGGCACGTGCGCATGGCCGAGGATCGCGCCGACTACGCCCAGATGCGCCAGGCCGGCTCTGTGGAAGCTTTCTACGCCCTCACAAGATGACGGTGGGGGCCGCCGTACCGTGATCGAGTGCCGCACAGTGCTCGTCTGCTCGTGGGAATGAGAAAAGGGGCCGAAGCCCCTTTTCTCATTCCCACTCGATGGTCCCCGGGGGCTTCGAGGTGACGTCGAGCACGACGCGGTTGACCTCGGGCACCTGGTTGGTGATGCGGTTCGAGATGCGGGCCAGCACGTCGTAGGGCACGCGGGTCCAGTCGGCCGTCATCGCGTCCTCCGACGAGACCGGGCGCAGTACGATCGGGTGGCCGTAGGTACGGCCGTCGCCCTGCACGCCCACCGAGCGGACATCGGCGAGCAGCACCACCGGGCACTGCCAGATGTCGCCGTCGAGGCCCGCGGCCGTCAGCTCCTCGCGGGCGATCGCGTCGGCCTCGCGCAGGATCTCGAGACGCTCGCGGGTGACCTCGCCCACGATGCGGATGCCGAGGCCGGGGCCCGGGAACGGCTGGCGCCCCACGATGGCCTCGGGAATGCCGAGTTCGCGGCCGATCGCGCGCACCTCGTCCTTGAACAGGGCGCGCAGCGGCTCGATCAGCTCGAAGTCGAGATCCTCGGGCAGGCCGCCCACGTTGTGGTGCGACTTGATGTTCGCGGTGCCCGAGCCCCCGCCCGATTCGACGACGTCGGGGTAGAGCGTGCCCTGCACGAGGAATTTGACCTTCTCGCCCGAGGCTTTCGCCTCGGCGACGAGCTCGAGCTGCACCTTCTCGAAGGCGCGGATGAACTCGCGACCGATGATCTTGCGCTTCTGCTCGGGGTCGGTGACGCCCTCGAGATGGCCGAGGAAGGTATCCGCCGCGTCGACCGTGATGAGGTGCACGCCGGTCGAGGCGACGTAGTCGCGCTCCACCTGCTCGCGCTCGCCCTTGCGCAGCAGGCCGTGATCCACGAACACGGCGGTGAGCTGGTCGCCGATGGCCTTGTGCACGAGCGCGGTCGAGACCGCGGAGTCGACGCCGCCCGACAGGGCGGAGATGACGCGCGCGTCGCCCACCTGGGCGCGGATCGCCTCGACCTGCTCGGCGATCACGTTGCCCGCGTTCCAGTCGGCGGGGATGCCCGCGACATCGTGCAGGAAGTTCTCGAGGATGCGCTGCCCGTGATCCGAGTGCTTCACCTCGGGGTGCCACTGCACGCCGTACATCCGCCTCTCGGGCGATCCGAAGGCCGCGACCGGGGTGACCGAGGTGCGGGCCAGCACCTCGAAGCCCTCGGGAGCGCGCTGCACGGCGTCGCCGTGGCTCATCCACACGTTCTGCTCGACGGGCTGGTCGTGCAGGATCGCACCGCCCCCGCCGACCACGGTCGCACCGGTGGCGCCGTACTCGCGGTCGCCGGTGTTGCCGACCTCGCCGCCCAGCGCGCGCGCCATGACCTGGAACCCGTAGCAGATGCCGAACACCGGGATGCCGAGCTCGAAGATCGCGTCGTCGAAGGCCGGCGCGCCCTCCTCGTACACCGACGAGGGGCCGCCGGAGAGCACGATGCCCAGCGGATCGCGATCCTTCACCTCTGCCGCCGTGATGGTGTGCGGCACGAGCTCGCTGTACACGCCGGCCTCGCGCACGCGACGGGCGATCAGCTGCGCGTACTGCGCTCCGAAGTCGACGACGAGCACCGGGCGGTGCGTGGGCTGGGCGGTCACTGGCGCTCCTCCGGCATGGACGACAAGACGTTGAAGGTAAAAGGCAAGTCTACTGCGCCGCAGCGCCCTGCTCGTCGGCCTGCGGGGCGGCGTCCCGCGCGGCGGGGCCCGGCACGGCGTCGTGCGAAGCGAGGAAGGCGTTGACCTCGCGCGCCACCTTGGCCTCGAGGAAGAACGACATGAACGGGATCACGCCGCCCGTCGCCAGGAGCAGGAACCGCCAGAAGTTCCAGCGCATGGGGCTCCACAGCATGAAGTTCGAGACGAGGTAGACGACGTAGAACCAGCCGTGGGCGATGAGGATCGCCTTGAACAGGTCGAAGCCCGGGGGCTGGTAGTCGACCTCGACGCCTTCGGCCGCGAGCGGCTCGAACCTGGCGAAGCCCTCGGGGGTGAAGAGGAAGAGCTGCACGTTGAAGACGTACTTCATCACCATCACCGCGCACAGCAGGAGCAGCATGACACCGGTGATCACCGAGGTGACCTTGTAGATCTTCAGCGCCTTGCGGATGCGGGGGTAGTCGGCGGGCTTGGGCTGCAGGACCATGCCCCTCATCCTATCCGGGGCTCGCTGCCTGGTTCCTGTGTCCTGGGTTCGGGTCATGCATTCCTTGGAGCGGCTGCGGCCACGAGTGCGCGGTTCAGCAGGTTGATGCCTCGCGCGTCAACGGGTTTCCCAGGCGCGGGAGAGATACTCCGCGAGGTGCTTGTCTTCGATCTCATCGGCCGACAATAGCTTGACGTGTTTCCGGCCTTCTCTTCCGCCCTTGCCCTCGAGGTGACCGTAGGGATCGTCGATATACGCTCCGCCGCCCAACTCGACCGTGACATGGTTGCTGCGCGCGAACAGGCCGGTGAACAGAAACGATCCGTCCTTGTAGAGCAGTCCGCCGTACTGGAACGTCTCTTCGAGACCGGGATACGTCGTCGTGACCAGCTCGCGCATCCGGGCGATGATTCCGTGGCGCTCATCTGCTTGTTCTTCGAGGCTCCGCAAGAACCCGTCGATCTTCTCGCTCATGCTTCGACCGGCACCCAGACCGACAACTCGTTCCCGCCCGGTTCGCGGAACTGGAAGCGCCGACCGCCGGGGAAATCGAACGGCTCGACGGTGACGACGCCACCCGCAGCCGTGACGGCGTCGCGTGCCCGCTCGAGGTCTTCGACCTGGAAGATCGCGAGCGGCGGAGGCGGCACCTCGGCGGCCGTCGTCTGGAACGCAACGGTGAACCCGTCTCCGACGTGGACATCAACATAAGAATCGCCGTAGAGCGTGTGCGAGTGTGAGAAGACCTCGGCCATGAATTCGGCCGAGGCTCCTGCGTCGGATGAGTACAGCTCGACAGTGGTGAACTTCGCCATGCCCACGATGGTAGCGGGGCGTCGGGGCCCGGGTCTTGGACGTTTCGGCCACCAACACCCGGCGGTAGCATCGGGAGGAGCACGACGACGGGAGGAGCATGTGAGCATCTACGAAGCTCGCCCTGGTCTGCTGCCCGGCACGACACTCTGGCGGGTCACCGCCGAAGAGCACGACGGTGACCTGTTCCGCGTGGTGCCTGATGCGGTGATGGACATCGTGTGTTTCGAGGGCGGGCTGCTGTTCGCCGGCCCGGATACCACGGCTTCTCTGGTCCCCTCGTCGCCCGGGGCGGTGACGTGGGGGCTGCGTTTCGATCCCGGTGTTGCTCACGCGCTCCTGGGCGTGCCCGTCGAAGAACTGACGAACCAGCGCATCGAGTTGCACGAGCTGGCTCGGCTTGACGAGGCAACGCTCGACACGGCCTGGCAAGACCCGGCCGCTGCCCTCGAGCAGGCTGCGGTCGAGTTGTGGAAACGAGCGTCGCCGGATGCAGCGGCACTCGACCTCGCTCGTTCGCTGGATCAGGCCGCGCAAGCGGGGCTGAGCGTGCGGGCTATCGCCGATCTGCATGGCCTGTCGGAGCGCACGCTGCGACGGGTCAGTGGTCGAGTGTTCGGATATGGCCCGAAGACCCTTGCGGCGATTCACCGTTTCCAGCGCGCGCTCCGCTACGCCCGGGCAGGTTCCGCACCAGGAGAGGTTTCAGCCCTCGCCCGGTACGCGGATCAATCCCATCTCGCCCGCGAAACCAAGCGCCTGGCGGGAACCACGTTCAGCGCGCTCACCGCGAATCACTAGCAGGAAAAGGATCAGGCCTCGCCATCGGCTGCGCTCTCGGCGAGCTGCTTCAGCTCGTGCTGCTTCTCCCAGTCGTCGCGGGTCAGTCGGTACCACATGTAGACGGCGAAGCCGGCGAAGACGACCCACTCGACCGCATAGAACAGGTTGAGCCAGTTGATGGTCTCGGCGGGCAGCGGCGGCACGGAGTCGATCGCTTCGAGGCCGTGCTCGGCGAGGGCTGCGGCCCACAGCGGATCGCTCCCGTCGTCGGGCGACCCGTGCAGCACCAGGAAGCCGCTGTAGGCGAGCCCATCGTAGGGGGCCCACAGGTTGACGATCTGCGCCGGGGCCATGGTCGTGACGACGAGCGGATCCTCGCTCGGCTCCGGCACGACGGTCGCATCGCTCGGCATGTAGCGCCCCTCGACGGGGAGCGTCGCCGAGACGAGCGCGGGATCGGCCTCGAGGCCTGCGATGGCCCGCTCGGCGTCGGCCGTCGTCGGCGCCCAGCCGATGGCGACCGCGAGGTGGCCGATCGCGGCGGCATCGTCGGCGTCGATACTGACGGCGTCGGCGCTGTCGGCGTCGGTGTTGTCGCCATCGGCACTGACGACGAGATGCGCCGTGACCCAGGATCCGATGCGCCCGCCGTTGGTCCGCTGCTCGACCACCCGGAAGTCGCCTGGCACGAAGCTGCCGTCGAGGGTCACGACCATGCCCGCCGCGCGATCGGTGACGGACTCGCCCGGCCCGGTCACGCCGGAGATGGGGCGCGCGGTCTCGCTGTGCACCGAGTCGTCGTGTTCGAGGGTGACCGCGTGGCCGAGCTGCCAGCGCCCCAGCCAGGCGAACCCGCCCGCGACAGCGAGGGCGAGCACCAGAGCGGCGATCCAGCGGGGCCGACGCATGACCTGGGCGAGGGTCGGCTCGCCCTCGTAGTGCGGGCGTGGAGCTCGGGCCACTGGTGCGCCTCCGATGGGTGCTGTCTTCGTCTGAGTCGCCGGGGCGGTTCGAGCCCGTCCCGACAGTTCGTGCTCTAGCGTTCCGCGTATACGATGCCGACGCGCTGGAACTCCTTGAGCTCGCTGTAGCCGGTGGTCGCCATGGCGCGTCGCAGGGCGCCCATCAGGTTCGCGGTGCCGTCCGCGACATGCGCGGGGCCGGCCACGATCTCTGCGAGTGGCGCCACGCCGCCGACGCGCATGCGCTTGCCGCGCGGCAGGTCGTCGTGGTGCGCCTCCTGCCCCCAGTGCCAGCCCCGGCCGGGAGCATCGGTCGCGCGCGCGAGGGCGGCGCCGAGCATCACGGCGTCGGCGCCGCAGGCCATGGCCTTGACGAGGTCGCCGGAGGTGCCGAGCCCGCCGTCGGCGATGACGTGCACGTAGCGGCCGCCCGACTCGTCGAGGTAGTCGCTGCGGGCCCCCGCGACGTCGGCGATCGCGCTCGCCATGGGCGCGCGGATGCCGAGGGTGG
>JBFXIT010000073.1:2203-8914 GCA_050175655.1 Leucobacter sp. | reverse complement strand
GAGCTCGTCGATGCGCCGGGAGGCGCGATGCACCGCGTCGAGGCAGAGCCGGCGCCGATCCGCGGGCAGCGATCCGATCAGCCGCTCGACCACCTGCTCGGCCCGGCCGAGCTCCCACTGGATGGGCCTGCGGGCGGCGGGGTGATCGAGCCCCGCGAGGGCGCGCACCGAGCGCCCCGCGAGCGCGCCGAGGCGCTCGGCATCGACGCCCCGCATCGGGCCGGAATCGGCGAGCGGGTGCGCGTCGAGGAACTCGAAGGCCCGTGCCCGGGTGGGCTCGCTTGCGTCGTCGATCACGCTCACGCGGGCGGACCCGCCGACCGACTCGATGCGGCGCGGGGTGGGGACGCCTCCCTCGGCGAGCCGATCGCCGACGATCGACTGCAGGTCGATCGACTCCTCCGACGTCGTGGGGTGGTCGATCTTCAGCAGGATCGCACCGCCGCTCGGGCGATCGACGCGGAAGTTCCGGTCCTGCTGGCTGCCGAGCTCGACGGCGGGGCCCGCCGCCCCGAAATGCTCGGCCGCGATCCGCTCGGCGGTTCCGAGGCCGATCTCCGGCCGGGCGAGCAGCCACTCCTGGCTGGTAATCTCTGACATACCGTCCCTCCACAGACGTCGCGCCACCCGAGCATCTCTCGCCACTCACTCACGAAAGATCACTCATAGTGACGTATCTAATCATTATTTTATACTGAAGGCACAATTATTGTGATTGATGTGAACAGCGAGCAGTTCGAGCTGGATGAGATCGACCGCAAGCTCCTCGCCGCCCTGCAGCGGGACGGCCGCTGCGGCTATGCCGAGCTCGGCGAGCTCGTCGGCCTCACCGCGGGCGGAGCGCGTCGGCGCGTGATGCGCCTCGAAGAGCGCGGCGTGGTCCAGGTGGTCGGAGTGACCGATCCGCTCCGTCTCGGCTACCGGAGCATGGCCATGGTGGGCGTCGTCGCCAGCGGCGACATCGAGCGGATCGCCGACGAGCTGAACGACATCCCCAACGTGGTCTACGTGGTCCTGAGCGCCGGGCAGTTCGACCTGCTCGTGGAAGTGATCGCGGAGGATCAGGAGAAGCTCTTCCAGGTGATCAACCGGCAGGTGCGCGCCGTCGAGGGGGTGCTCAGGGCCGAGACCTTCACCTACTATTCGATCCGCACGCACCGCTTCGGCTGGGACACTGAGGTTACTGAATAGCTCAAATCAGTAGTTTTTTTGTACTAATGACTTCGTATTGATAACATTTCATCACCCCAGGGGTTGAACCCCGACGCCATCGAGTGCAAAGGAGCGCGGGGTGACCAGAAAACCAGTGCGAGCCGCATTCGCCGTATTCGAACGGGTGCTCGTCGTGATCGAGGAGTGGCTGCCCGCCGCCCTCCTGGGCGCGATGACCCTCGCCATCTCCGCCGACGTGCTGATGCGCTACGCGTTCAACCGCCCGCTGGCATGGGCCGGCCCGTTCTCGGTGTTCGCCATGGTCTGGCTGGTCTACCTCGGCTCCGCCGCGGTGAGCCGCAAGGGCGCCCACATCTGCCTCGACTTCTTCTCCGACCGCATCGGATCGCGGGCCCGGGCCGTGCTCGACATCTTCGCCGAGCTCGTCACCACGGCGGTGCTCGCCCTCGTCTTCATCGCCACGCTCGGCTATCTCGCCTCGGCGAAGTTCGTGCCGCTCGTCGGCCTCGGCATCTCGAAGCGGAACATCACGCTGGCCGCGGCTGTCGGCATCGCGCTCATGATCCTCCACACCCTCGTGCACCTCTGGCGCGCCGTGCGGGGCCTGCGCAGCGACGACTACCGCCGGGTCAACATCCCGGTGGAGGAGATCGAGCTCGACGAATTCGACACCACGGTCATCCGCACCGTCGACGAGGAGCTCACCGGGCGGAAGGAGGCGCGCCCATGATGCTCCTCACGCTCTTCATCCTCCTGCTCGTCCTGCTCGCCCTCCGCGTGCCCGTCTACCTCTCGCTGCTCGCCGTCTCGGTTCTCTACGTGCTCATCGAGGGCAAGGCCATGTCGCTCGTCGTGCAGCGGCTCACCAGCGGCCTCGAATCGTTCCCGCTCATCGCCGTGCCGCTCTTCGTGCTCGCCGGCAGCATCATGGCCGGCGGCGGCCTGGCGGAGCGGCTCATGGGCTTCGCGGGCACGCTCGTCGGGCACTTCCGCGGCGGCCTCGCGCAGGTGAACGTGCTCAACAGCCTCATGATCGGCGGCATGAGCGGATCGGCCCAGGCCGACGCCGCGATCGACTCGAAGGTGCTCGTGCCGATCATGCGGCGCGCCGGCTACAGCAACGCCTACGCCTCGGCCATCTCGGCGGCGTCGAGTTCCATCTCGCCGATCCTGCCGCCGAGCATCGGCCTGATCCTCTACGGCGTGCTCGCCGACGTGTCGATCGGCGCGCTCTTCATGGGCGGCGTGCTGCCGGCGCTGCTGCTCGCGCTCACCCTCAGCGTCGCCGTCTGGATCATGGCGCGGGTGCACGATCATCCTCGCGCCCGCGAGCGCCGCGCCGGGATCGGGGAGATCGGGCGGGGCTTCCTCTCGTCGTTCTCGGCGCTGCTCATGCCGATCCTGCTGCTCGTCGGCCTCCGCATCGGCGTCTTCACCCCCACCGAGCTCAGCGCCGTGGCGGTCGTCTACGCGCTGCTGATCTCGATGTTCGTCTACAAGCAGATCACCTGGCGCGACATCCCGCGCATCCTGCGCGACGCCGCCCTCACCAGCGCGATGCTGATGATCATCATCGCGGCGGCGGCGGTGTTCGCCATCATCGTCGCCTACGAGCGCGTGCCCCAGCAGCTGGGCGAGCTGCTCGGCGTGGTCGGCGACAACGCGTTCCTGTTCCTGCTGCTCGTCAACGTGATCCTGCTGCTGCTCGGCGCCGTGATCGATGCGATGAGCCTCATGATCATCATGACCCCGATGCTCGCCCCGCTCGCGGCGGGGATGGGGGTCGACCCGGTGCAGTTCGGCGTCATGGTGGTGCTGAACGTGACGATCGGATCGATCACTCCCCCGATCGGCAGCACGCTCTTCACCGTGAGCGCCATCACCGGCGCGAAGATCGGCGCGATCACCCGGTCGTTCATGCCGTTCTTCATCGCGCTGCTCGTCGTGCTGATGCTCGTGAGCTACGCACCCGTGTTCACGACCTGGCTGCCCTCCCTGTTCTGAATCGTTCCCCATCGAAAGCGACCTCGAACATGCACACCATCACCCTGCTCGAGCCGATCCACGAGCACGGCGCCCGGCTGCTGGAATCACGGGCCCGCGTGCACCGGCTCAGCGGGCCGGCCGACCCCGGGCTCGGCGCGGCCCTCGCCGACTCCGACGCCATCGTCGTGCGCAGCACCCCCGTCGGCGCCGAGATCCTCGACCTGGGCCCGAAGCTGCGGGTGATCGGGCGGCACGGCGCGGGCACCGACAACATCGACAAGGATCTGGCGGCATCGCGCGGCATCGCCGTCGTCAACACCCCGCGCAGCAACACCGAGTCCGTCGCCGAATACGCCATCGCGGCCCTGATGCACCTGTTCAAGCGCTTCGACGCGGTGCAGTCCGCGCTGCGCAAGGGCGCCTTCGACCCGACCCTGGGCTCGCTGCCCGGCCAGGTGGATCGGCTCGGCCTCATCGGGCGCGAGCTCTCCGGAGCGCACCTCGGCATCGTGGGCGCGGGGGCCATCGGCCGCTCGGTCGCCGGCCGCGCGCTCGCGCTCGGCATGCGGGTGAGCGCCGTCGACCCGTTCGCCGACCGCGCCGCACTCGCGGAGGCCGGCATCGCGCTGGTCGGCTCGCTCGAAGAGCTGCTGCCCGCATTGGACGCGATCAGCATCCACGTGCCCGGCGGGCTCTCCGACGAACCCGTGATCGGGGCCGCCGAACTCGCGCTGCTGCCCGAGAGCGCGGTGCTCGTGAACGCGGCGCGGGGCGATGTGGTCGACGAGGAGGCGCTGGCGCTCGCGCTCGACGAGGGGCGCCTCGCGGGAGCAGCGGTCGACGTGTTCTCGTCGGAGCCGCCGCAGCCGGATCATCCGCTGCTGCGCGCCCGGAACGTGCTCGTCACCCCGCACATGGCCGCGATGACCGCGGAGTCGCTCGAGCGCATGGCCGTGGACGTCGCGCAGGGCACGCTCGCAGCGCTCGACGCCGGCTCGGAGGAGGAGGCGTGAGCGCCCCGCACCCGCTGCTCATCGGCGGTGAGTGGATCGCCGGCGAGACGGTCGCGCTGAACCAGAACCCCAGCGATCTCGACTCGCCCCTGGGCGAGTACGGTCTCGCCTCGCTCGCGCAGGCCGACGACGCCATCGCGGCGGCGAGCACCGCCGCTCCCGCCTGGGCCCGCTCGACGGCCGCAGAGCGGGCCGGGCTGCTCACGGGCGTCGCCGAGCGGCTCTGGCAGCGGCGCGAGGAGCTCGGCGAGCAGCTCTCGCTCGAAGAGGGCAAGACCCGCGCAGAGGGCATCGGCGAGGCGGTCCGCGCGTCGCGCACCTTCGCCTACTTCGCCAACATGCTGTTCACCCCGCAGGGCGAGACGCTGAACTCCTGGCGCCCCGATACCTCCCTGCACACCCGCCGCCGCCCGGTCGGGGTGGTCGGGGTCATCTCGCCCTGGAACTTCCCCCTCGCGGTGCCCGCCTGGAAGATCGCCCCCGCCCTCGCGGCGGGCAACGCGGTCGTGTTCAAGCCGGCCGAGGCCGTTCCGGCCTCCGCCTGGTCGCTGGCGCAGATCATCCACGAGGCCGGGGCGCCCGCCGGCGTCTTCAACCTGGTGACCGGCGCGGGCCGGGTGGTCGGCGAGCGGTTCGCCACGCATCCCGACGTGGCGGCCGTCACCTTCACCGGTTCGACGCGCGTGGGGCAGCATCTGCTCGCGACAGCGCACGCGTCGGGCAATCGCCGGGTGCAGGCCGAGATGGGAGGCAAGAATCCCATCGTGATCGCCGACGACGCCGACCTCGACCTCGCGGTCGCGGCCGTGCTCGACTCCTGCTTCGGCTCGACCGGGCAGCGCTGCACGGCGAGCAGCCGCATCATCGCGATGGAGGGCATCCACGACCGGCTCGTCGACGCCGTCGCCGAGGGGATGACGGGCCTGCGGGTCGGGCACGCCCTCGACCCGGCGACCACGACCGGCCCGGTCGCACTCGAATCCCAGCTCGAGACCGATCTGCGCTACCTCGAGCTCGGAGCCCAGGGGGGCGCCGAGCTCGTGCGGGGCGGGCGGATCCTCGAGCGCGACACCCGCGGGCACTATCTCGAGCCGGCCCTCTTCGTCGGTGGGCGCAGCGACATGCGGATCAACCAGGAGGAGATCTTCGGCCCCATCGCCTGCGTCATCCGCGCGGAGGGCCTCGACGAGGCGATCGACATCGCGAACGACGTGCCCTACGGCCTCTCGAGCGGCATCGTCACCGGCTCGCTGCAGACGAGCGAGCGCTTCCAGCGGGAGGCACGGGCGGGGCTCATCTCGGTGAATTGCTCCCCCGCCGTCTCCGAGCCGCAGGCTCCGTTCGGCGGCGTGAAGGCGTCGAGCTACGGCCCCCGCGAGCAGGGGCCGCGCGGGCTCGACTTCTACACCGAGGTCAGCACGCACTTCGTCTACACCGGGTAGAGGATCAGCGCACGCGCACGGCGCCCGCCTGCACCGAGATGTCGATGCGGGAGGTCTCGCCCAGATCCTCTCCGTCGATCTCGAAGACGCGCGGCTCGTGCAGCTCGATGCGGATGCGCTCGAGCTGGCGGTGCGTGGCGCTGTCGCTGCTCTGCGCGGTCGCCTCGCCGCGCGCGAACAGCCGCCTGATCCCGTTGTCCCAGACCATGTTGCGCATGGTGTCCAGCCACCCGCCGAGCCCGTCGGCGTCGAGCAGCAGCAGATCGAGCCGCCCGTCGGAGGGGTCGGCGTCGGGCAGCAGCGTGACGCCGCCCTGGAGCGTGCCGCAGTTGCCGATCAGCAGGGTGTGGGCCTCGGCGTCGACCGCGGGCCGCCCGTCGACCGCGAGCGACATGGCGATGACCTCGCTGGCCGCCACCGCCCGGCCGAGCGATTCGACGTAGGCGAGCCAGCCGATCCGCTCCTTGAGCCCCTCGTCGGTCTCGACGATCATGTGGGCGTCGATGCCGAACCCCGCCATCACCGCGAACGCCAGCCGCTCGCTCTCACCGCCGAGCTCCAGCTCGGCCCACCCCACGTCGATGGGGCGCGCGGTCCCGGTGAACGCCCGCTCGAAGGCTGCGGCGAGGTCGTTCAGCGGCACGCCCAGGTTGCGGGCGAGCAGGTTGCCCGTGCCGAGGGGTGCGATGCCGAGCTCGGCCGGCGCACGCCCTGCCTGCGCCGCGGCCGTCGCCAGGTGCTCCACGACCGCGCGCACCGTGCCGTCTCCCCCGGCGGCGATGACGAGATCGGCACCGGCGGCGAGCGCGCGCTCCGTGGCGGCCAGGCCGGGATCCTGCTCCGACGTCTCCTCCCAGGTAATCTCCGGATCGATACCGGCGGTCGTCACCCCATGCTCCAGAGCGGCCGCGATCGTCGCCCGATCCGCCTTCGACGGATTCCAGACGATTCCGACATGCTCGACCGCCATGATGACGCCTCCCGTCACAGTACCTCCGACCGGCGCGCACGCGCCACCCTGCTCCCAGACTGCCCGGATCGGCTGGGTTTTTCGAGAGAATCGGCGTTTCCCCGCGATGACCGCCGTCTCGTTAGGC
>JBFXIT010000073.1:0-2103 GCA_050175655.1 Leucobacter sp. | reverse complement strand
GCTTCGCGCGGTCCGGCATCCCGATCGACCGCATCCTCTCCAGCACCGCGCTGCGCGCCCGCGCCACCGCGCACGAGTTCGGAGAGGCGCTCGGTCTCGAGGTCGAGCCCGACGCGGAGTTGTACGCCTCGTCGGCATCGACGCTGCTGGGCGCGGCCGCCGCGACCGGGGCGGACGCGGTGATGCTCATCGCCCACGATCCGGGTATCACCGACCTTGCCGGGCGTCTCTCCGGCGGCGGGATCGCGCACATGCCGACGTGCGCCGTCGCCCGGTTCTCGTGGAATACGACCGACTGGCGCAGCGTCGGCCGGAGCGTCGCAACCGAGTGGACTCTGACCACCCCGCGCTGAGGGCCGAGCGCTCAGCCCTCTGAGGCGATCCTCGCTTGATGTGTGGCCTCTTCCGGCTTGCGGCCGTCAGCCCCAGGGGCGGCGGCATCCGCCCCTTGCGCCCGCTCGGCTCCGCTCAGCCCCATCGAACGGATCCGGTCGGTGAGCGACGACAGCAGCGTCGCCGTGACGAAACCGACCACGACGATGCCGCCGATCATGAGCCCGACCGCGAGCGTCCGCCCGAGCGCGGTGATCGGGACGAAGTCGCCGTAGCCCACGGTCGCGATGGTCGAGAATCCCCACCAGACCGCGTCCTCGAAATTCACGATGTTCGCACGGGGAGCGTTCTTCTCTGCCGCCCAGACCAGATACGAGCACACGTAGACGTAGAGGAAGCCGAAGAGCACCGTCACCACGCCGTACCGCACGCGCTGCATACTCGCGCTGCCGTGGCGGAACACCGGCAGCCGCCAGATGTAGACCAGCAGCAGAAACGGGCGCAGGAAGGGCAGCACCAGGCTGGCGAGGTCGAAGATGCGGGTGCGGACGAAACGGTGCCGGGCGCCTCGCGCGAGGCGGAGCCGGATGAGATAGTCGACGATGAACCAGACCCACAGGATGAGCACCGCGAACGCAGAGACGGCCCTCACCACCGGGCTCGGGTGCTGATCCACCCAGGTGAGGGTGACGCTGGCGAAGAGCAGCAGCGACCCGAAGAACAGCGGCCAGGTCGTGCGATCCTCCCAGCGCTCCACTCTGGTCAGATCGTTCTCCGGGGCCGTACGCATGCTCTCAGCATAGGGCTCGGCGGCGGATAGGATATGCGGCGTGACCGCTCACCCCTCTCCCCCGCAGCAGAGCGCCGGGAGACGCCGGTGAGCGAGGTGCGCCGCGCCCTGCGCAGCCTGGTCGAGATGCCCCCGGCCCCCGCCTCCCGCTACGGGATGGCGACGCGGGCGGCCCTCGCCATGGCCGTGCCCTTCGGCGCCCTCACGCTGCTGGGGCACGAGGACATCGGCCTGCAGACCGCCGCCGGCGCCTTCACGACGCTGTTCGCCGCGCGCGCCACCGCGAGGGAGCGCGCCAAGGTGCTGCCGATCGTCGCGGTGGGGCTGCTGCTCTGCGCCGCGTTCGGCGTGCTCCTCGCTCCGTGGCACTGGGCCTTCGCGGTCGGGCTCGTCGCCGTCGCGATCGTCTCGTCGACCGCATGCTTCGCGTTCCGCCTCGGCCCTCCCGGCCCGGTGTTCTTCGTGCTGGTCTACGGGCTCGCGGCGAACATCACCGGCGTGGTCGACGTCGCCGGTGCCGCCGACGGTCACCGCGCGAACGACCCCGTCGTCTTCCTCGCCGCGATGGGCGGAGGTGCGGCGTTCTCCTATCTCCTCGCCATAGCCCCGCTGCTGCTCCCCTCCGCGCGTGCACTGCCGTCCCGTTCGCTGCGCGAGCTGCTGCCCGGCCCCTGGCTCGAGCGCGGAGATCGTGTGCTCGTGCTCCGCATCGCCGTCGCGGCGGCCATCGGCACGACGATCAGCATCGTCTGGCTCGATCCCATCCACGCCTATTGGACGGTCTCGGCGAGCGTCGCCGTGATCGGGCTGACCGCCTCCCGCTCCTACGCCCTCGGGCGCGCCCTGCACCGCACCCTCGGCACCGTCGTGGGCGCGGGGCTCTATCTGCTCATGGTGCCGCTCGGCACCGATCCCATCGTGCTCGTCCCGCTGTTCGCCGCCCTGCAGTTCGTCATCGAGCTGGTCGTGGTGCGCAACTA
>JBFXIT010000072.1:5106-8948 GCA_050175655.1 Leucobacter sp. | reverse complement strand
CGGCCGCCGCGGGGTCGGCGCTCAACAGCGGGAGCAGCAGCGGCCAGCTCGCAGCGAAGCCGGGGTGCAGAGGGTAGTCCGCCACTTCGGCGAGGGGTACCCACTCGAGCGCATGGCTCTCGGGGTCGGTGATCTCGGCCTCGAATGGATCGGTCACCGCCGCGATCACGGTGGTGTAGGTCCAGCCGCCGCGATCGATCGTGTAGGCGAAGCGGGGCAGGATCGCGGAGTGCGGCACCCCGGCCTCCTCGTGGGACTCCCGGATCGCCCCGGCCACGGCGCCCTCGCCCTCGTGACGGGCGCCGCCGGGGATGCCCCAGGTGCCGCCGTGATCGCTCCAGCTCACCCGGTGCTGGAGCAGGATCCCGCGTGCGGTGTCGTGGGCGAGCAGGCCCGCGGCGCCGAAGCGGCCCCAGTAGCGATTACCGTCTGCGGCGGTGACCCAGGCATCGCCGGGGTTTCGGAGGTCGCTCATGCCACCAGGCTATCTCCCGGGCACCGTGACCGCCTCACCGAGCCCGCCTATGTGAACCCATGAGACGCGCCGGAGGGGCCGGTCAAGCCGACACGCAGTCAGGCTTGAAAACTGCCGGGTTTCGGGATAGAGTTGCTCTTTGGTGCTTTGCGCCTGTTTTCGCATTCCTGCGTTCGCAGTCGCTCGGCATTCGCAGACCAGCAATCACCCACGTGAAGCGATAGTGAGGCTATGGCCAAGAAAGACGGCGTCATCGAGATCGAGGGCCAGGTTGTCGAGGCTCTGCCCAACGCGATGTTCCGCGTTGAGCTGACCAACGGACACAAGGTGCTCGCCCACATTTCGGGCAAGATGCGTCAGCACTACATCCGCATCCTCCCCGAGGATCGCGTGATCGTCGAGCTGACGCCCTACGATCTGACCCGTGGCCGCATCGTCTACCGCTACAAGTAGGCCTGCTGGAAAGTAACGGCCCGCGGCATCCCGCGCGCACGAAGACAGCGAAACCAAATAAGGAACCATCATGAAGGTCAAGCCCAGCGTCAAGAAGATCTGCGACAAGTGCAAGGTCATCCGCCGCCACGGCCGTGTCATGGTGATCTGCGAGAACCCGCGCCACAAGCAGCGGCAAGGCTAGCGCCTGACCGCTGCTCGTGGCTCCGCCACTGTGTTCGACGGTTGAGATCGCAAGCGATCTCAACATCAGCGCCAGGGCCGAGCAGCACGCCATCCACAACTGAATATCAGAACCAGCGCATCGAAGAACCTGCGCCGAGAGATCGGAGCGGGGGACACCTCGGGGCGGAGGCCCGAACCCCCGATGCGCCCCACACCTCCAACTACCGCAAGGAGAGCCAGACATGGCACGTCTCGCAGGAGTCGACATCCCACGCGACAAGCGCGTGGAGATCGCACTCACCTACATCTACGGGGTCGGCCGCACCAGCGCGCTGAAGACCCTCGCCGACACCGGCATCGACGGCAACATCCGCGTGAAGGATCTGAGCGACGATCAGCTCGTCGCCCTCCGCGACTACATCGAGACCAACTTCAAGGTCGAGGGCGATCTTCGCCGTGAAGTTGCAGCGGACATCCGCCGCAAGGTCGAGATCGGCAGCTACCAGGGCCTGCGTCACCGCAAGGGCCTGCCCGTGCACGGTCAGCGCACCAAGACGAACGCTCGCACCCGCAAGGGCCCGAAGCGCACCGTCGCCGGCAAGAAGAAGTAACCCCGGTCAGCGCGACCACACACTAGGTTTCAGGAGAACACTCAATGGCTGCACCAAAGACCGCGGCTCGCAAGCCGCGTCGCAAGGATAAGAAGAACGTCGCCGTGGGCCAGGCCCACATCAAGTCGACCTTCAACAACACGATCGTCTCGATCACCGACACCAACGGTGCCGTGATCAGCTGGGCCTCCTCCGGCGGCGTCGGCTTCAAGGGCTCGCGCAAGTCGACCCCGTTCGCCGCTCAGCTCGCCGCCGAGTCGGCCGCCCGCAAGGCGCAGGAGCACGGCATGAAGAAGGTCGACGTCTTCGTCAAGGGCCCCGGCTCGGGCCGCGAGACCGCGATCCGCTCGCTGCAGGCCGCAGGCCTCGAGGTGGGGTCGATCACCGACGTCACCCCGCAGACGCACAACGGCTGCCGCCCGCCCAAGCGCCGCCGCGTCTGAATTCATCGTCACGCCGACTGCGGTCGGCGATGACTGCCGCCTCCGGCGGCTTGGGGGTAAGCCCCTCGCCCCGGGCGGCCGTCAGATCGCTTTCGTTCCACCCTTCTTCACAACCGCATGAGTCATATAGCGGACTCCAGCGAAAGGAACCAACACAGTGCTCATCGCACAGCGCCCCACTCTGACTGAAGAATCGCTCTCCGAGTACCGTTCGCGCTTCGTCATCGAGCCCCTCGAGCCGGGCTTCGGTTACACCCTCGGCAACTCGCTCCGCCGCACCCTCCTCTCCTCGATCCCCGGCGCCGCCGTCACCAGCGTGCGCTTCGAGGGAGTCGCCCACGAGTTCACCACCATCCCCGGTGTGACCGAGGACGTCACCGAGATCATCCTCAACATCAAGGCCCTGGTGGTCTCGAGCGAGCACGACGAGCCGATCACCGCCTACCTGCGGAAGACCGGCGCCGGCGAGGTCACCGCCGCCGACATCTCGGCCCCGGCCGGCGTCGAGGTGCACAACCCCGAGCTGGTCATCGCCACGCTGAGCGATCAGGCTCAGTTCGAGCTCGAGCTCACGATCGAGCGCGGTCGCGGCTACGTCTCGGCAGCGCAGAACCGCAGCGAGGACGCCGAGGTCGGCCGCATCCCGGTCGACTCGATCTACTCGCCCGTGCTCAAGGTCACCTACCGCGTCGAGGCCACCCGCGCCGGCGAGCGCACCGACTTCGACCGCCTCGTGGTCGACGTCGAGACCAAGCCCGCCATCAGCCCCCGCGACGCGATCGCGTCGGCCGGCTCGACCCTCGTCGAGCTGTTCGGCCTCGCCCGCGAGCTGAACACCGCCGCCGAGGGCGTCGAGATCGGCCCCGCCCCCGCCGAGGTCGTGACCGACGGCGAGCTGTCGATCCCGATCGAGGATCTCGACCTGTCGGTCCGCAGCTACAACTGCCTGAAGCGCGAGGGCATCAACACGGTCAGCGAGCTCGTCGCGCTCAGCGAGGCCCAGCTGATGAACATCCGCAACTTCGGTCAGAAGTCGGTCTTCGAGGTGCGCGACAAGCTCACCGAGATGGGCCTCTCGCTCAAGGACGCCGTGCCCGGCTTCGACGGCGCGCAGTTCTACAGCTACGAGGACGACGTCAACTAGTTTCCCGGTCGTTTTCGGCCAGATCTTTCACCACACGGAGTAACAATGCCTAAGCCCAACAAGGGCCCCCGCCTCGGAGGCGGCCCCGCTCACGAGCGCCTCATGCTGAACCAGCTGGCTTCCCAGCTGTTCGAGCACAAGCGCATCCAGACCACCGAGACCAAGGCGAAGCGCCTGCAGCCGGTCGCCGAGCGTCTCGTCACCTTCGCGAAGCGCGGCGACCTGCACGCCCGCCGTCGTGTGATGCGCCAGATCCTCGACAAGTCCGTCGTGCACGAGCTCTTCACCGAGATCGCGCCGCTGGTCGAGAACCGCGAGGGCGGCTACACCCGCATCATCAAGACCGGCTTCCGCAAGGGCGACAACGCGCCCCTTGCGGTGATCGAGCTCGTGCTCGAGCCCGTCAACCCGAAGCCGAAGAAGGCCAAGAAGGACGAGGCTCCGGCCGCTGCTCCGGTTGAGGCCGATGCCGAGGAGATCTCCGCCGAGGTCGAGGAGGAGGCCGTGGAGGCCGCCGCTGCCGACGCCGAGGAGGCCGCAGAGGCTGTGGC
>JBFXIT010000072.1:0-5006 GCA_050175655.1 Leucobacter sp. | reverse complement strand
GTCGCGGCGTAGATCTCGCCGCCGCTCGGGTTCGGGTGGATGCCATCGCCGGCCAGCGCGTCGGGCACCCCCGCCACAGCGGCGTTCCAGTCGGCGAGCACCACCCCGCGCCGGTTCTTGGCGAAGGAGGCCAGGGTCTCGTTGACCTCGGGGATCCACCATCGATCGCCGTAGGCGTTCACGAGCACGATGGGCCGGGTGCCGGCGATGCGCTTCAGCTCGTTGAGGTCGGATCGCTCGATGGGGCCGTTGGTGCCGAGACCGACCACGATCACGGGACGCAGCTGTCCGGTGGCCTCGAGCTCCGCGGCGATCCCGACCCCGACGCCGAGGCCGCGGGAGACCGCCGCGTCGATCCACACCCCGGGGAACGCGACCTGCAACTCGGGCAGGCTGGCCAGCATCACGGAGTCGCCCACGGCGAAGATCTGGTCGCCGGGCGTCTGCGCCGGCTCGGTCGGCGCCTCGATCTCTGGGGCGACCGGCGGGCCCGTCGGCCGGCCGACGGAACCGTCGAGGGAGTCGGCGACGCCGTCGAAGCCGCGTTCGGCGGCCGCATTCCGGGCCTCGTGCAGCTTCTGGTCCCGGAGCCGCTCCTGCCCGCGGGCGATGGCCTCTGCGGCGCTGCTCTGCTGCGGGGCGACGACGACCGCCATCGCGGTCGCAGGGATCGTGACGATCAGCACGGCGGCGATCGCGGCGGCCACCGTGCGACCGATGGCCGATTGCGACCGCGGATGGAAGAACATCCGCAGCGAGCGGCGGAGCCCGAGCCGGCGTATCGGCTGTTCGAGGAACCGGTGCGACAGCGCGGCGAAGGTGAACGTGAGGACGATGACGAGTGGAGCCGTGAGCGGCGCGACCCAGGGTGCGGCGGGCCAGAGCCGGGCGAGGATCGCGGGGACGAGCAGCAGCAACGGCCAATGCCACAGGTAGATGCCGTACGACCGCTCGCCGACCCACCGCAGGGGCTGCACGTCGAGCGCGCGGCCCGCCCACGCGTCCGTGCGGGTCACGGCCCAGACGGTGAGCAGCGCCGCGGCCGAGGCGAGCTGGAAGCCCCAGGCGAAGCTCTCGGGGCCGGCCTCGACGAGGGTGAGGGAGAGCCAGCCGAGCACCGCGAGCCCGAGCATGGCCGTCGCGATGAGCCCCAGTTGCGCCGCGGTGCCGAGGGGGCGCGTCGAGGGCTGGGCCGTGCGATCGACGGGCTGCAGCAGCACCGCGAGCGACACGCCGGCGAAGAGGCCAAAGACGTGGGTGTCCGAGCCGAAGTAGATGCGCGTGGGCAGCTCGCCCTGGGCCGCGTAGACCGCCATCAGAGCGGCGGAGCCGATGGCCAGCAGGATGAAGATCAGCGACCGGGTGAGACGGGAGTGCGCCCGGATGGCGAACAGGATCAGCAGCGGCAGCAGCACGTAGAACTGCTCTTCGATCGAGAGCGACCAGGTGTTGCGGTAGAGCTCGGGGTTGTCGCGGGTGAAGTAGTCGCCGCCGAGCGCGATGAACACCCAGTTGCTGACGAAGAAGAGCGCGCCGAGGATCTGCGCGCCGACGCCCACGAGCAGGTCGCCGTTGCCTCCGAGCGCGGGGACGACCAGGGCGAGGCTGGTGCAGACGAGCAGGACGAGGCCGAGCGCCGGCAGCAGACGGCGGGCGCGACGGCGCCAGAAGGCCCACAGGTCGATGCGCCCCGTGCCCCGCCACTCGCGCAGCAGCAGGGAGGTGATGAGGAACCCGCTGATGACGAAGAACACGTCGACGCCGAGGAATCCGCCGGGCAGGGCCGCGGGGAAGAGATGGTAGACGAGCACGAGGCCGACCGCGATCGCGCGCAGGCCGTCGAGCCCTCCGAGGCGCGCAGGGCGCGCGGTCGCAGGGATGGCGGCGGCGGGGATGCTGGTGCTCATGGTCGTTCGCCCGGCAGTTCCGGGCATCTGGATATTCTAGGCGCATGCGAATGCGCCTCGACCTCGCCTACGACGGCACCGACTTCCACGGCTGGGCGACGCAGCCGGGGCTGCGGACGGTGCAGGGGGAGGTCGAGGCGGCGATCGCGGCGCTGCTGCGCTGCGACGCGGGGGAGGCGCGTCTGACGGTCGGCGGGCGCACGGACGCCGGGGTGCACGCGCGCGGGCAGGTCGCGCACATCGACGTCTCGCCCGAGCTGTCTGATCGGGTGACGGCTCGGCGGATCAACGGCATGCTGAAGCGGCGCGCCTCGGCCGATGTCGTGGTGCACAGCGCGAGAGAGGCTCCCGACGGCTTCGATGCCCGCTTCGGGGCGCTCAGCCGCCGCTACGAGTACCGGCTGCGGGGCGCTGATGCGCGCCGCGATCCTCTCACCGCGCGCTTCACCGTCGAGGTGCCGCGCTCGCTCGACCTCGACGCCATGCAGCGCGCGAGCGACGAGCTGCTGGGCCTGCAGGACTTCACGACGTTCTGCAAGGCGCGGGAGGGTGCGACCGCGGTGCGGGAGCTGCTGCGCTTCGACTGGCGCGAGACCGAGGACGGGGCGTTCGCGGCCGCGATCGAGGCGGACGCCTTCTGCCACTCGATGGTGCGGGCGCTCGTGGGCGCGGTGGTCGCGATCGGAAGCGAGAGGATCGGCGCCGCCGAGCTCCTCGAGCTGCGCGACGCGCGCGAACGCACCAGCCGCTTCACGGTGATGCCCGCTCACGGGCTCTCTCTGGAGGAGATCGTCTACCCGCCCGACGCTGAGCTCGCCGAGCGCGCCGAACGGACCAGAGCCCGGCGTGAACGGCTCGACTGAGCCGGGATCGAGCGCCCGCTCGCAGCCCGCGATCCTGTGCTAGAGTGGATCCTTGGTGCGCAAGCGCCCGAATGTGAGCCCCCCAGGGCCGATGCACTCCCTCTGCGAAACGAGCGGCGGGAGACTCGGCAGGGGTGGGATCCACGAACCACTCCATTCCGAACGAAAGCAGCATACTGTGACTCGCACGTATTCACCGAAGGCAGCTGAGCAGAAGCACGACTGGCTCGTCATCGACGCCACCGACGTCGTGCTCGGCCGTCTCGCCTCGCACGCGGCCGCCCTGCTCCGCGGCAAGCACAAGACCACGTTCGCCCCCCACATGGACATGGGCGATCACGTGATCATCATCAACGCCGACAAGGTCGTGCTGACCGCAGGCAAGGCGGCCAAGAAGCTCGCCTACCGCCACTCGGGCTACCCGGGCGGCCTCCGCTCGGTCACCTACACCGAGCTGCTCGAGAAGAACCCCGAGCGCGCCGTCGAGAAGGCGATCCGCGGCATGCTGCCGAAGAACTCGCTCGGCCGCGACCAGTTCCGCAAGCTGAAGGTCTACGCGGGCCCGGAGCACCCCCATGCTGCTCAGCAGCCGACCTCGTACACCATCGGCCAGGTCGCCCAGTAATCGCCGGCTCAGAACGTTAGAAAAAGGACTTTCAAGTGACTGAAGAGAACGTGGCCGTCGAGAGCTACACCACCGAGACCCCGGCGTCGCAGGCGCCCGCGTCGACCCCGCGCCCCGCGCTGACCGTGCCCGGTGCGGCCGTCGGCCGCCGCAAGCAGGCCATCGCCCGCGTGCGCCTCGTGCCCGGCAGCGGCTCCATGACCGTCAACGGTCGTGAGTTCGCCGAGTACTTCCCGAACAAGCTGCACCAGCAGCTCATCACCGATCCGTTCACCGTGCTCGAGCTGAACGGCTCGTACGACGTGATCGCCCGCATCAAGGGCGGCGGCCCCTCGGGCCAGGCCGGCGCGCTTCGCCTCGCGATCGCCCGTGCGCTCAACGAGATCGACGCCGAGCACAACCGCCCGACCCTCAAGAAGGCCGGCTTCCTCAGCCGCGACGCTCGCGTCATCGAGCGCAAGAAGGCCGGTCTCAAGAAGGCCCGCAAGGCGCCTCAGTACTCGAAGCGCTAAGCAACGCTCTTCGCGATATGACACGCCTATTCGGCACGGACGGGGTCCGGGGCCTGGCCGGGGTCGATGTGACCGCCGAGCTGGCCCTGGGCCTCGCTCAGTCTGCGGCCTTCGTGCTCGGCCGCGAGGCCCGCAGCGAGAGCCGCCGGGCCACCGCGGTGCTCGCGCGCGACCCCCGCGTCTCGGGCGAGTTCATCTCGTCCGCCGTCGCGGCCGGGCTCGCCTCCGCAGGAGTCGACGTGCTCGACGCCGGGGTCATCCCGACGCCCGCCGCCGCCTACCTCGTGGCAGACACGGACGCCGACTTCGGCGTGATGGTCTCGGCCTCCCACAACCCGGCGCCCGACAACGGCATCAAGTTCTTCGCCGGGGGCGGTCGCAAGTTGCCCGACGACGTCGAGGACGAGATCGAGGCCGCGATGGCGCGCCCGCACGCCGGCAACACGGGCCGAGAGGTCGGCAGGATCCGACGCTTCGCCGACGCGGAGGATCGCTACCTCGTCCACCTGCTCGGCACGCTGCAGGGCCAGCGGCTCGACGGCCTGCACGTCGTGCTCGACTGCGCGCACGGCGCGGCTGCGGGCATCTCGCCCGACGCCTTCGCCGATGCGGGCGCGAGGGTGACCGTGATCGGCAACGACCCCGACGGCTTCAACATCAACGACGGCGTGGGCTCCACCCATCTCGAGCCGCTCGCCGCGGCCGTGCTCGAGCATGGCGCCGACCTGGGCATCGCCCACGACGGCGACGCTGATCGCTGCCTCGCGGTCGACGGACGGGGCAACGTGATCGACGGGGACAGGATCATGGCGATCCTCGCCCTCTCGATGTCGGCCCGCGGCAAGCTGCACGGCAACACCCTCGTCGCCACGGTCATGAGCAACCTCGGGCTGAAGCTGGCGATGGCCGACAACGGCATCGACGTCGTCGAGACCGGGGTGGGGGATCGCTACGTGCTCGAGCGCCTGAACGCCGACGGCTACTCGCTCGGCGGCGAGCAGTCCGGTCACGTGATCATGAGCGAGTTCGCGACCACCGGCGACGGCATCCTCACCGGGCTGCACATCGCCGCCGAGATCGTGCGCTCCGGCAAGCCGCT
>JBFXIT010000071.1:1810-9148 GCA_050175655.1 Leucobacter sp. | reverse complement strand
GTCTCGGGCCTCGCCGCCGCGCGCCTGCTCGCGAGAGCCGGGCTGCGCGTCGTGGTGCTCGAGGCGCGGGACCGGGTCGGGGGCCGCCTCCACACGGAGCGCGACGGAGGCAGGATCACCGACCTCGGAGCCTCATGGATCCACGGAATCGCCGACAGCCCCGTCCATGCGACCACGAGCGCATTCGGCATGCCGACGCACGAGTTCACGGTCGGCAGCTATCAGGCGGGCGGCCGCCCCATCGCCTACTACGGGCCCGACGGATCGCGCCTGAGCGCCGGGGCCGAGGCGGCGTTCATCGCCGATGTCGCCGAGTTCGACGACGTCCTCGCCCGCACGATCGCCGAGTCGGAGCCGGGCACCTCCTACGAGGGCGCGGTCGAGGCGGCGCTGACGCTCACCGGATGGGCCGAGGATCGCGCCGAGCGCGTGCGCGAGTTCATGCGCCACCGCAGCGAGGAGCAGTACGGGGCCTGGATCGCGGATCTCGACGCCCACGGCCTCGACGACGATGCGATCGACGGCGATGAGGTGGTGTTCCCCGAGGGATACGATGTGCTGGCCGCCCGGCTGGCGGAAGGGCTCGACGTGCGCCTGGGGCACGTCGTGACGCGAGTGCGCTGGGCGGACGGCGGATCCGCGATCCCGGGCGTCGCCGGCGCGCCGGGCGCGGTCGTCGAGACCGACAGCGGATCTTTCGCCGCCGGCCGCGCCGTCGTGACGGTTCCCGTCGGCGTGCTCAGGGGAGGGGGAGTCGTCTTCGAGCCTCCGCTGCCCGAACCCGTCGCGGGGGCGCTGCGGCGGCTCCGGGCGAATGCGTTCGAGAAGGTGTTCCTGCGCTTCCCCGAGCGGTTCTGGGACGAGGGCGTCTATGCGATTCGCAGGCAGGGCGCCGCGGCCGCCTGGTGGCACTCCTGGTACGACCTCACCGATCTCCACGGCGCGCCGACCCTGCTCACCTTCGCGGCGGGCCCGTGCGCTCGGGAGATCCGCTCCTGGAGCGACGGGAGGATCGAGGCCTCGGTCATGCAGGCGCTGCGGCAGATCTACGGTGCGCGAGCCGTCGACCCGGAGCACACGACCGTCACCAGATGGCAGGACGATCCATACGCTTGCGGATCCTATGCGTACATGACGGTCGGATCGCGGCCCGAGGATCACGAACTGCTGGCGACGCCCCTCGGGGGAGGCGCGACGTCGGAGCGCGCCGACGCGGATGCTGCGACACTGCACCTGGCCGGCGAGGCGACCTGGCAGGACGACCCCGCGACGGTCACCGCAGCCCTGCTCTCGGGTCACCGCGCCGCCGAGCGGATCCTCGGCCGTGCGATCCCTTACGAGGCGCTCACCGCTCCGCTCGGATGATCGCGGATCCGGCGATCGCCGGGCCGCTCCTCACCACCCCTGGCCGGGGTGCTGGCCGGGGTGCTGGTCAGGATATTCCGGTGCTGCCGGGGGCGCCGCCGGATCGGGTGCCGAGCCGAGCGCCGTCGGCTGTGCTGCCGGTGGCACTGTCGTCGACTGCGCGGCGGGTGCGGTCTGAGCGGCCGCGGCCGGGGGCACGGCAGTCGGCGCCGGTGCGCCCGCAGGCCCGCCGTGCGGGCCAGGCCGCGATCGCCGGGCTCTGCGCCGAGCGCGCACGATCAGCACGATCGCGAGAGCGATCACGCCGAGGATCACCAGCCACGGCAGCAGGATCCCGATCACCACGAGCGCCCCCGCTCCGGCCGAGACGAGCGAGTTCCAGCCGGCCACGAGCCCGTCCCAGAAGTTGTCCGGCCCGCCGGGCAGCGCGCTCTTCGTCGTGAGCGACACCGAGACCGTCGCCTGCTCGATCTGCCCCTCCAGCGATTCGAGCTGCGCGCGGAGGCCGTCGAGCTCCTGTTGGCGCTGCGAGAGGGCGGCCTCGGCCTCGAGCAGCTCGCTCGTCGTCGCGGCTCCGGACATGAGCTCGGTGAGGCGCTCGATCGACTCCTCCAAGGCGCTCACGCGCGCCTGGAGATCGACGTGCTGGGTCGTCACATCGCTCGCCGAGCGACTCTGCGAGAGGACGGTGCCCACCCCTCCGAGCGCGTCGAAGGCCTCGTCGAGGCGGTCGGCGGGCACGCGCAGCGTCAGGAACGCGCTCGAGGAGGATCCCTCGTCGCCCCGGCCGATCGACTCGGATTCGACGTAGCCGTCGAGCCTGTCGGCGATCTCGGTGACCTCGGCCGCGGCCTCGGCCGGGTCGCCGACCCGGATCGAGATGTCGCCGCTCCGGATCACCGAACGCCCCGCGGCCGGAAGCGATTCGGCGTCCTCGCCGACGAAGCCCCCGTCTTGGGCCACAGGGTCGACGACCGTCATGTCGGGGTAGCCGGAGGAGCTGGAGGAGCCCGATCCCGCCGAGCACGCGGCGAGAGGCGCGACCAGCAGTGCCGCGACGGCGAGCGGGATGAGTCGAGACATCTTCATGGCCACACACTACGCGAGACCGCCGACGATTCTCCCTGTGGTTTCGCCCGCCGTGACGAGATCGTGAGGTTCGGCAGAGCGCGCGGGTCGACGGCCGATCCGGATCCGGGCGCTCAGCGGTCGTCGAGCGCCGTGCCGACGCGATCCACCAGCCCCCACGCCCCGACGGCCGCGATCACGAAGAACACCGAGAACACCGTGAAGGTCAGGCCCGCGCCGCCCGCGGCGAGCAGCAGGGGCACGAGCAGCGGGGCCACGATCGACGCGATCCGGCCCACGCCCGCGGCCCAGCCCGCACCCGTCGCGCGAAGCGAGGTCGGATAGATCTCGGGCGTGACCGCGTAGAGCGCGCCCCACGCGCCGAGGTTGAAGAACGAGAGCGCCATGCCCGAGGCGATGATCGCCCCCTCGGAGTGCACGGTGCCGAAGACGATTGCCGATACCGCCGAGCCCGCCAGGAACACCGAGAGCGTCAGGCGGCGCCCCCACACCTCGATGAGCCACGCGGCGACGGCGTAGCCCGGCAGCTGCGCGAGCGTGATGATGAGGGTGAAGCCGAACGACTTCACGAGCGGGAACCCGGCGTCGACGAGGATGCTGGGGATCCAGATGAACGCGCCGTAGTAGGCGAAGTTGACGCAGAACCAGACCAGCCATGCGGAGACGGTGCGCAGGCGGAACTCGCGCGACCAGAGCGCGGCGAGGCGCTGGCCGGTGCTCTGCGCGATGACCGGCGCGATGATCGGCGCGGCCGAGTCTGAGGGGGATCCGGAGGGGCCGGGAGCAGGGCCGGCGGGCGCGGCCGCGACCACTCCCGCAGACCTCTCGAAGTCCGCGATGATCCTCTCCGCCTCGTCGACGCGGCCCCGACCCAGCAGCCACCGCGGCGACTCGGGCAGGCCCCAGCGCACGACGAGCGCGTAGGCGGCGGGGATCGCGCCGAGCGCGAACGCCCAGCGCCACCCGTCGGCCGAGGCGGGCACGAGGAAGTATCCGATGATCGCGGAGGCGGTCCAGCCGACGGCCCAGAAGGCCTCGAGGACCACGATGAGGCGCCCGCGGATGCGAGCCGGCGCGAACTCGCTGACATACGTCGATGCGACCGGCAGCTCGGCGCCGAGGCCGAGGCCGACGAAGAAGCGCAGCACCAGCAGCAGGCCGACGCCGCCGACGAGCGCGCTCGCGCCCGTCGCGAGGCCGTAGACGAGCAGGGTGATCGCGAAGACCTGGCGACGCCCGATTCGGTCGGCGAGCAGCCCGCCCACGCTCGCGCCGATCGCCATGCCGACGAATCCGATCGAGACGATCAGGCCGCTCTCGCCCTTCGAGATGCCCCAGTGCTCGATGAGGGCGGCGATGATGAACGAGATGAGCCCGACGTCCATCGCGTCGAGGGCCCAGCCGATGCCCGAACCGGTGAGGATGCGCCCGTGCTTGCGAGTGAACGGCAGGGCGTCGAGGCGCTCGGCCGGAGTGCGTGCGGTCATGAGCACAATCGTAGACCCGGCCCCCGGGCGAGGCGGGAAACCTGTAGGCTAGACCTCTTATGCCCGAAACCCCCTCGCTCCGCACCGACGGAGAACCGCAGTTCGGCGCGCGCGAAAGACTCGCCATCTGGGTGCTGCTCGGCAGCGCCTTCGTCGTGATGCTCAACGAGACCATCATGGGCGTCGCCCTGCCGCGGCTCATGGAAGCCCTCGACATCAGCGCCGCGGCGGGTCAGTGGCTCACGACGGCGTTCCTGCTGACCATGAGCATCGTGATCCCGATCACGGGAATGCTGATCCAGCGCTTCAGCACCCGCGTGCTCTTCATCACCGCGATGAGCCTGTTCACGGTCGGCACGCTGATCGCGGCGGTCGCCCCGGGCTTCGCCGTGCTGCTCATCGGCCGCGTGGTGCAGGCGAGCGGCACCGCGATCATGATGCCACTGCTCATGACGACGGTGGTGACGATCGTGCCCGAGCGGCAGCGCGGCCGTCTCATGGGCAGGATCGCGATCGTGATGTCGGTGGCCCCCGCGATCGGGCCGACGATCTCGGGCCTGATCCTGCAGTGGTTGAGCTGGCGCTGGCTGTTCCTGGTGGTGCTGCCGATCTCGGTGCTGGCGCTGATCCTCGGGCTGCTGCGCATGCCGAACGTGAGCGAGCAGCGCCGCGTGCGCGTCGACGCCCTGTCGGTGCTGCTCTCGGCCGTCGGATTCGGCGGCGTCGTCTACGGCCTGAGCGCGGTGGGGGAGCGGGCGAACGGCGGCGAGACGATCGACCCGAACCTCCCGATCGCCGTCGGAGCCGTGGCGCTCGCGCTGTTCGTCTGGAGGCAGCTGATCCTGCAGCGGGAGGATCGGGCGCTGCTCGATCTGCGCACCTTCCTCAGCCGCCCCTTCACGCTGGCCACGATCCTCTTCGCCTTCAGCATGATCGCGCTCTTCGGCAGCCTGATCCTGCTGCCCATCTACGTGCAGAACGTGCTCGGCTACGACACGCTGGTGTCGGGCCTGATCCTGCTGCCCGGCGGCCTGCTGATGGGGCTGCTCGGGCCCCTGGTGGGGCGCCTCGTCGACGCTCGGGGGGCGCGCTTCCTGCTGATACCGGGCACGATCGTTACCGCGCTCGCGCTGTGGAGCATGGGGCTCTTCACCGACGGCACCAGCATCTGGCAGGTGCTCGCGACGCATCTCGTGCTGAGCCTCGGCCTCGCAGGCGTGTTCACGCCCCTCTTCGCCGTCTCGCTCGGCTCCCTGCCGCCGCGCCTGGCCTCGTACGGCAGCGCCACCATCTCCACGGTGCAGCAGGTCGCGGGCGCGGCCGGCACTGCGCTGTTCATCACGGTGATGACGCTGGTCTCGACGACGGTCGCGGGATCCCCCGAGTCGGTGGACCCGCACGCGCTGGCGGCGGGAACCCGCGCGGCGTTCCTGATCGGCGGCGCGGCGTCGACCGTGGGCGCGGTGCTCGCGTTCTTCGTTCCGGTGAAGCCGAAGCCGCTGACGGTCTGAGCGCGCTCTCAGCCGAGCGCTGAGATGGTGCGCCGCACGGCCTCGGCCAGCTGGCGCACGGCGGGGGCGGGCGATGCGCCGCCTCCGGCCGAGGCGAGCATGATCTCGCGGGCGAATCGCGGGTCGTCGATGGGCCGCAGCACGGCGCCGTCGGGCACGTGCCCGGTGGCGAGGCGGGGCACGAGTGCGACCCCCATACCGGCTGCCACCATGCCGAGCGCGACCGAGTAGTCGTCGGTGCGGATCTTCGCCTCGAGGGGTCGCCCCGCCGCGGCGAAGGCATCGCGCACCACCTCGTCGAGGGTGTCGCCGGGCGTCGCGCTGAAGACCCACGATGCCTCGTCGAGTTCGAGCAGCCCCGCCGCGTCGAAGCGCTCGACGCCGGCCGCCGGGTGGGTCGCGGGCAGGGCGAGCAGCAGCGGATCCGTGAGCAGGTGGGTGGTGTGCACCTCGGAGCGGAACGGCAGCGGGTAGCCGCTCGCCGTGTAGACGAGGGCGGCGTCGAGCGTGTGCTGGTTGACGCGCGCGACCAGGGGCGCGATCTCTTCGAGCACGACGTCGAGTTCGATGCCCACCTCGGCGAGGCGCGCGACGATGCCGGGCAGCAGCTGCGCGGCCGCGGTGGGGAACGACCCGAAGCGCAGTCTGGTGCGGCCGACGTGCGCGAACTCGCGCACGTCGGCGAGGGCCCTGGCCGAGAGGGCGAGGATCTCGGAGCCCCGCTCGAGCATCAGGGCTCCCGCCGCCGTGAGGCCGCTGCCGCGGGCTCCGCGCACCGTCAGCGGGGCTCCGACCAGGCGGTCGAGCGCTTTCAGGTGGTAGTCGACGGTGGGCTGGCTCCAGCCGAGCCGCCTGGCGGCGCGCGCCACCGAGCCTTCGGCGGCGACCGCCTCGAGGGCCTGCAGCTGTCGGGGGTCGAGCATGTGCACCCTATCTCGTCTTGTGGAAGCCGATGCACGGCATCCTCTAGCTCCATATTCTATATGTCGCCCGCAAGAGGAGACGGGGGTTCTGCCCCGGCGGCGAAACCGTCAGCATGGAAGCATGCTGCACGACGAGAACGCGGAGACCGCACGCCCAGTAGACCGCACGCCCCCCGAGGGGGCGGTCGCCCGTCCCCGCGTCGCGGGCCTCAGGGGCAACGCCGCGCGCGCGGGAGGCCGGGCCGGGAGCAGGAACGCCGCGCAGGATCGCATGCCGTACGTGGAGGCGGTGCATAGGCTCGCCGCATCGCAGCCCCTGCACGTGATGGTGCCGGGGCACGGCGGGAACCCGCAGCACGGCGCCGGGCATCTGGCCGATGTGTTCGGAGAACTCGCGGTCGGGCTCGACGTGCCGCTCATGCTCGAGGGCATCGACCTCGGCGATGACTCGCCGCTGAGCGAATCCCTCGCCCTCGCCGCGGACGCCTGGGGTGCGCGCCGCGTCTGGTGGCTCACCAACGGAGCCTCCCAGGGCAACCGGACTGCCGCGATGGCCGTGCGCGGCCTCGGCGAGCGGGTGCTCATGCAGCGCAGCTCGCACTCGAGCTTTACCGACGGCGTGCTGCTCGCTGGGCTCATCCCCGCCTTCGTCGCACCCAACGTCGATCACCGGCACGGCATCTCCCACGGCCTCACACCCGAGGCGCTCGACGCCGCGCTCGCGGCCGAGGCGGCTGCAGGCCGGGCCGTGCAGAGCGTCTACGTCGTCTCGCCGAGCTACTTCGGCTCGGTCGCCGACGTGGCAGGCCTCGCCCGGGTCGCCCATGAGCACGATGCCGTGCTCATCGTCGACGGGGCCTGGGGCGCCCACTTCGGGTTCCACCCCGACCTGCCCGAGGCGCCGACCCGGCTGGGAGCCGACCTCGTCATCTCGAGCACGCACAAGCTCGCAGGCTCGCTCAC
>JBFXIT010000071.1:0-1710 GCA_050175655.1 Leucobacter sp. | reverse complement strand
CCGCCCGGCATCCCGAATCTCGTGCCCGGCGAGGAGATCACGCCCGAGACCGTGTCGTTCCTGCAGGCGGTCGCGGCGTCGCCGACCGGGTACGTGCGCGGCGCGGCCGATCCCGGGGTCTCGATGTTCCGAGTGGTGCGCGACCCCGTCACCGCGGCGCAGGCCGGCTAGCGAGGGCAGGGCCCGGCGGGCCGTTCGGAGCGACGCCCCGATGCGGCGCAGGCGAACGGTTCGGGAATGGGGAGTGAACTCCGTTCGCCATCGGCCCGAAAGCGCCTCCGGGCGCCCGCCGGTAGGCCACTATGAGAGTCATGGACGCTCTCCTGAATGCTCTGGGTGGTGGCGGAATCGCGGGAGTGGTGAAGGCGGGCACGGCGATACTGACGGTGCTGCTGGTCGTGCCCGCGCTCCTGAAGCTCTTCGTGGTCACCGTGGACGAGGGATGGGCGGCTATCCGTACCCGCAACGGCAAGCCGATCGTCCGCAAGCCGAATGCCCGCAGCGTGCGCTCCGGAGCCGGCACGGCGGGTGAGGTCGTCGTACTGCATCCCGGATCGCACGGCGCCTTCCCGCTCTTCTACTGGTACAAGCTGGTCGACGTCCGCGTGCGGGCCACCGACCTGCCCGCCCGGCAGCTCACCGGCGCATCCGGGCACCAGCATCTCGTGCATGCCTCGTTCGAGTGGCGTCCGCTGGCGACGGGCCGGGATCTGCGCGTCTTCGAGCTGGACGTCGTCGACGTCAAGGAGCGGGCGGCGAACATCGTCGGCGCCTCTCTGCGCGACGTCGTCCGCGCGATGGAGGGAGAGCGCCTGCCGCACAACGCCGAACTCGGCATCCGGGTGCTGCAGGAGTGCTCTGAGAAGACCTTGGCGGCGTGCGGAGTCGAGATCCTCTCCGTGGTGATCACCGGCGATGCGCTGACCGACGGTCACCTGCTCTCGCAGGCGCTGACCGCGGGCGACCGGGGCTCTCGTGCGGTCGCCACTCTCCACGCGCTGAACTGAACCCGGCCGAGCGCCGATCCGCGGCTGCAGGGAGGGGTGAGGCGTCAGCGGCCCTCGAAGGCCGGACGGCGCTTCTCGACGAACGCGGTCGTGCCCTCGACCATGTCGGGGGTGCCGAAGCGTGCGACGAAGGCGTCCCGCTCGACGGCGAGCCCCTCGTCGGTCGGCAGCGCCTGCGCGGCGCGCACGGTGCTCTTCGCGGCGGCGACCGCCGTGGGAGCCTGCTGCGACGCGAGCCGCAGCGACTCGACGGCGGCCTCGAGCAGAGCCTCCGTGTCGGGCAGCACGCGCAGCACCAGGCCCAGGCGCTCCGCCTCACGGGCGTCGATGCGGCGACCGGTGAGGATCAGCTCCCGCGCAGCGGCGATGCCGACGTACTGCTGGAGCCGCACGCAGCCGCCGAAGCCGGGGATGAGGCCGAGCGCGACCTCGGGCTGGCCGAAGCTCGCGTTCTCCGAAGCGAAGATGTAGTCGCAGGCCATGGCGATCTCGCAGCCGCCGCCCAGCGCGAAGCCGTTCACGGCCGCGACCACCGGCACGGCGAGGGTCTCGATCCACGACGTGAGCTCCTGGGCCTCGGCGGTGTACGAGCGCGCCTGCTCGGGCGTCTGCGTGCGCATCACCGAGATATCGGCCCCGGCCACGAAGGCCTTCGGCCCCGACCCCGTCAGCACGACTCCGCGGACCGACCAGTCGGGAGCGT
>JBFXIT010000070.1:0-9242 GCA_050175655.1 Leucobacter sp. | reverse complement strand
CTCGCGAACGGTCGGATCCTCGCGGCTGTCGCGCGGGGGTGCGCCGGCGACACCGATGACGGCGATCAGGGCGGACATGATGAGCAGCTGCGTGATCCAGAGGGCGATCTCCACGCCTGCTCCTTTCGATGGCCCGGGTCGGGAAGACGCTCCGGCGCATGCGGCCGGTGGCGACCGCTACTGCTCGAGGAAGGCGTCTTCCTCTTCGGCGTCGGTCGTGCCGCGCCGGGCCTTGCGCGCTGCGGCTCGTCGCTGCTGCCGCAGCACGGCTTCGCTGCCCGCATTCAGACCGCGATGCTCCTGCCGGGCGGCGTAGACGACGCCGAAGGCGGCGATGAGGATGAACACATACCATTGCAGCGCGTAAGAGAGGTGCGGGCCTTCATCGCGCTCCGGTGGCTCGGGGAGCACCCCGGTTTCGGCCTTGGGGGTTTCCCCGATGAGCATGCCGTACGCCCCGGTGTAGGCCTCATCGAAACCGCCGATCCGGGCGATCTCGGGCAAGTTGATACTGGCGACCGTGCTGCCCTGAGCGAGGCGCCCGGCGATCTGCGGTTCACTCGCCCGAAGTCGCACGTCGACCTCGACCGGCCCG
Source organism: Leucobacter sp. (assembly GCA_050175655.1). Lineage (GTDB taxonomy): Bacteria > Actinomycetota > Actinomycetes > Actinomycetales > Microbacteriaceae > Leucobacter. The sequence goes on along the minus strand of JBFXIT010000070.1, from coordinate 8,647 downwards.
GTTGGGGCTGCAGGAATGCTGTCGAGCCAGGCGTCGCCCGCATTCGCCTCGTTGCCATTGACCGGCACCCAGCCGCGGTCGACGATGAACATCAACCCCTGATCGGTGCGCAGAGCTTGGAGGAGATGTGAGCCGACCCCTTCGGGGCCGGGTCGGTTGCGGGCGAGGAAGGGGTTGCCGAGGTACTCGCCGCGCACGGTGGCGGTCTGCCATTTCAGTGCGTCTTCGTCGAAGCCAGCAGGGTCGGGCACAGCGTCATCGAGCGGGATAGCTGCGGCGTCGTAGTTCTGCTCAATGCGCGCGATCTCCGCTCGGGCATCGGCTCGCCGGTCGAACTGCCAGTCAGCGAGCCAGACGCAGACGATGCAGAAGATGACGAGGAGGACGTAGTACCCGAGCCAGCGGCGCGATCGCAGGAACGACCAGCCCGGTTGCGATTGGGGCGGCTCCTGGGGTCGCTCATGTCCTCCGTGGACTGGGCCCTGCCCGGAGGTGGCGGTGTGTGTCGTCATGCCGCTCAAGGGGTGCGCAGCATGCCGGAGTCGACACGGAGTGTGAGGGCGGCAAGCATCATGCCGGTCATCCTTTCCTGAGCCGCCCGCAGCTGGGCGGCCTCGCTGCTACGGCAGGGAGCTGAAGCCTTCGAGTGTGATCTTCCCGACCGCCGTGCCGCTCTCGATGAGGCGATGGGCTTCGGCGACGGTCGCGGCGTCAATCTCGCCGAGCGTGCTGGTCAGCGTGCTGCGGAGCTTCCCGGCGTCGACGAGCTCGCCGACCTGTCGGAGGATCTCGCCCTGCTCGGCCAGGTCGAGGGTCTGCAAGCGAGAGCGCATGAACACGTCTTCGGGGTGCAGTGAGATGCACTTCGACTGGAACGGCTGCACGTCGAGCTCGGGGTGATCGGTGTACCCGAAGCGCCCCTGCGGGGCGAGCAGTTCGAGGATGTCGCCCTGTCTCTCCTCGGATCCCGCGGTGGAGAGCACGAAGCCGGGCGCCCCGAGGCCGAGCTCGGCCACCTGTGGGGTGAGCGGCCGGCGGTGGTCGAGGACGTGGTGGGCGCCAAGGTTCGCACACCACGCCTTCGTGACTGGGCGGCTGGCGGTGGCGATCACGGTGACGTTGGTGAGGGCGCGCAGCAGCTGAATGGCCATCGACCCGACTCCCCCGCCCCCGCCGATGATGACGACTGCGGATGCGGCTCCCGGGACGGGCCGCGTCACCTCGAGCCGGTCAAAGAGCAGCTCCCACGCGGTGAGCGCTGTCAGCGGCAGCGCCGCCGCGTGCGTGTCGCTCAGCGAGGCCGGAGCGTGAGCAGCGAGGTGGGCATCGACGATCTGGTATTCGGCGTTGCTGCCCGGCCGGTCGATCGCTCCCGCGTAGAAGACGCGGTCGCCAACGGCGAAGTGTTCAAGCAGCGGTTCGTCCTCGACGGACGCGCCGAGTCCGACGATTGTGCCAACGGCGTCGTAGCCGAGAACGCGAGGCTGCCCGGCGCGGGGTTGCTCGGTGGCGCGAATCGCACAGTCCACCGGGTTCACGGAGACAGCGTGCACCTGCACCAGCAGATCGTGTTCCTCGGCTTCGGGTATCGGCAGCTCGACGTCGCGGAGAGCCCCGTCTTCGTCGAGGGGGCCTGGGTGGGTATATCCAACGGCCTTCATGTTTGTCCCCTTTCCTGCATGTAGATGAGTCGTGGGCTCCGGCACGAGTGCGGCGTCACCGGTTGCGGCCTCTGCGCGCGGCACGGCATGGGGCGTCGGCGTGCCAGAGGCGGGTCTTGAGCGGATGCGGTGTCTAGAGGTGACATCGTGCTAGATGAACGGGGTCGGATCGATGAAGTTGCCGCCGGAGAGCACTTCGTAGTGGACATGGCAGCCGAAGCTCATCCCGGTGTTGCCGACGTAGCCGATGACAGCTCCGGCGGGCACCCATTGGCCGGAGACCACCGGCGGTGTGCCGATCTGATGCGCGAAACGGGTCTGATAGCCGTTGTCCTGGTTGAGGTAGGTCATGTATCCGCCGAAGTTGTCGACCCAACCGGCGACGGCGACGGTGCCGGAGGAGGGCGCGACGATGGGGGTGCCGCAGCCGGCTGGGAGATCGAGCCCGGTGTGACTCGGTGGTTGCCGGAAGTAGGTGGAGATCCAGGAGATCGGCACCGGCTGGTACCAGCCGGCACCGCCGGGGGTACCGCCGCCACCCCCACCGCCGCCACCTCCGCCGCTCTGTTGCTTTCTGCGCTCCTCCTCTTCGGCGCGGAGGCGTTCCTCGTAACCGGCGACCGTGTCGGTGGTCGCGTCTTTCAGAGCGGCGAGCTGCGCCTCGAGCTCACGCTGCTGCGCTTCTTGCGCGAGGAACGTAGTGCGCTGTGCGTCGAGGTTCTCAGCGGCGGTCTGGGCCAGCTGTTCGGCATCGGCTCGCAACTGATCGCGCTCCGTGCTCGCGGCGTCGGCTTGCTCGCCCAGCGAGGAAGCCGTGTTGCGGGCGAGCTCAGCACTCGCGGCGATGGTGGTGTTGCGCCGGGTGGCTTGCTCCATCATCGCGAGGCGGTTCAGCAGGGCGTCGGTGGTCGCTGCGTCGGCCTCGAAGAACATGTCGGCACTGCGGTCGATACCGCCGGAGCGATACATCTGGCCGACGACGACCCCCGCTTGGTCTGCGGCGACGTTGGCTTCCTCACGGCTCTTGTCGGCCTTCGCTTGGAGCGTCTCAGCGCGGAGCGCGGCGTCGGCTGCTGCGGTCTCGGCGTCCTGCCAGCTCGCGTTCGCTTGTTCGGTCGCGACCCGGAGCAGCTCGAGCTCCGCCAGGCTCTGCTCGAGCAGTCCTTCGATCTCCGTGACTTTCGCGGCGGCGGCCGCCTCGTTCCGCTTCGCGGCCTGCACGTCGTCCCAGGTGGGCAGCTCGACCCCGTGGGCGGGCGTCGCCCCTCCCGAGAGGAAGAGGGCGAGGCCGACCAGGGCGGCCGCGAGAGCGCCGACGAGCCGGCGTCTCCGAACGCTTGAGGTGATATTCATCTGTCTGCTCCTCCTGTCTGCGGAGTGTGAACGGTCGGATCCTGGGTCTCTAGTCGCGAGGCCGTTTGATGAGTGCTCCGGCGATCAGGAAGACGCTGCCGGCGATGGGCTGGGCGAGGATCCAGAAGATGCCGCTGAAGTTGAACGGATAGACGGGGTTCCAGAGCACGGCGATCGCGACGAAGACTGGCACCCACCACCAGTGGCGGGCTTGCACCGCGAACCAGGCGACGATGAGCGCGAGGATAGCGATGATGAAGCGGAAGACGGTGAACCAGTCGGTGCCGATGAAGGCGACCGCGACGATGAGTAGGGCGAGTGCGATGAATCCCGGGAGCAGCGCGTTGCGCTGGTAGGACGGGGGCTGCTGTTTCTGACTCATGAGTCCGTCGTTTCTGCTCGGGTGGTTACGGGACTACTGGTCGGCAGTTCGGCCTCGGCGCTCTCGACCGAATCGTCGGTATCTCGAGCGCGGGAGGCTGCGTGGAGGCGCCAAGCACCGAGGGCATAGAGCACGACGCCGGCCCCGATCGCGACGTCGGCGAGGTTGCCGATGAACAGGTGACCGTAGGCGAGGAAATCGGTGACCGCACCGCTGCCGAATCCTGGCGGGGCGAAGATGCGATCGGCGAGGTTGCCGAGGGCACCGCCAAGGATCAGCCCGATCGAGGCGGCGTAGATGCGGTACTTCGTGCGGAGGGCGGCCCGGATAAGGAGCACGGAGGCGACGATGCCGAGCAGCGTGATGAAGGGGGTGAGCTGGGCACCGATCGAGAACGCGGCCCCGGTGTTGAAGGCGAGCTGCAGCCCGAAGAGGTCGCCGAGCACGGGGATGCGGTTCTCCGTGTCGAGGAAGTGCAAGGCGAGTTGTTTGCTGATCACGTCGACAGCGATCGTGAGGGCGGCGATGGCGCAGCTGTAGACGAACAGCAGTCGGCGGGAGGGACGGCGGCTTCGGGGCTGCGCCGACGGGCCGGTGCGCTCATCGGCGGGCGGGTCGTGCGGGAGTTCGTAGGTCATGATGCTTTCGGCGGGAGTTCGGCTGCTGCGCCGCCCTTTGCGGAGGCAGGCGCGGGCGGGAGGGAGGTCGTGCGGCTCCGTCGCTCGAGCAGGCCCAGTGCGAGGAGCCCGCCGAGCGCGGCGATGGGGATGATGAGGGTGAGGGTCGGGCCGACGAGCACGGCCGGGGTGAGCCCGGTGCGCAGTGGTACGGCGGTGACGGCGGCCGCCGGAGAATCGGCGGGTGCGCCGTCGATGATGGTGCCGTCGGGGGCGATGATCTGGCTGGTGCCCACGGTCGATACGTTCACGACGGCACGTCCGGTCTCGATGGCGCGCATACGCGCGAACTCGAGCTGCTGCAGGTTCTCGTCAGTGCCCCGGAAGTCGGCGTTGTTGGTCTGGAAGGCGTAGAACTGCGCACCGCCTCGCACCCCGTCCCAGATCACCGAGTCGTAGATGACATCGAAGCAGATTGCGAGCCCGACTTGGATGCCGTCGACGGAGACGAGCGGCGGGTTCGTACCCGGCGTGTACTCGCGCTGGATGAGGCCGACCAGGTCGGGGACGATGCGTTCGTAGAACCACCGGTCGGGCACATATTCGCCAAAGGGCACCGGGTTCACCTTGTCATGCATCTGCTCGGCGCTGCCGGCCTCCCAGAGCATCGACGTGTTGTAGGTGTCCTCGCCTCGCGCGGTGGCCGCATTCATGAGGAGCGGGGCCTCGGCGTTTGCGACGAGCTCGTCGAGGATGCGGGCGGTGGCCGGGGTGTTCAGCGGATCGGAATCGACCCCACCCTCGGGCCACACGAGCAGATCCATCGGTTCACCGAGGAGTGCGTCGCTCGCTTGCCGCTGGGCGGCGAGCACATCGCCGGGGCTGCGCGTGTCGAAGTAGCCGGCAGGCCCATCACCCTGCACCCAACCGACGCGGAGGCTGCCCGCTGCAGTCGTGGGGAACGCCGGCACGAGCAGCAGGGCGAGGATCACCGCTGCGGGCAGCAGCTCGGCGCGTCTCCGGGGTGCGGGCCGGGCGGCCCAGTCGACGACGCACGCGCAGAGCCAGACGATGAGCAGGGTGAGGCCGGCGACGCCGACCCAGGAAGCGGCTTCGGCGAAGGGGCCACCAGCCTGGGACATGCCGATTCTGCCCCACGGGAACCCGCTGTAGGGCCAGGTTCCGAGGAGGAGCTCGCGTGCGGCCCACAGCACCGCGATGAGCACCGGGAGTAGGAATCGGCGGGTGGCGCGGCGTTCGAGGAGAGCGCCCCAGCGGTAGGCGAGGGCGATCGGGATCGCGCCGAGCGCGAAGAGCAGCGATTCGACCCCGGCGAGCGCGACCCACGGGATCGGGCCGAGGAACTGCACGACCCACATGAGGTGCGTGAAGTAGAACGCGGCGCCGTAGGCGAGACCCACGAGAAACGCTCCCCCGATGCTGCGGCCCATGAGCGTCCAGAGCCCGCCGGCGATGCTGAGGAAGGCGAGCGGCCACCAGCCGAGGCTCGGGAACGCGGCGTCGAGCAGCAGGCCCGAGAGGGCGGCGATCGGGATCGCCGCGCCCCACGGCAGGCGACGCACCGTGGCGGTGGTGCGCTGCTCGCGCGCACCGCGCCCGAGTGCCGTGCGGGGCACGTCGGGGTCGTCGCGCCGCGGGAGCGTGTCCGTGGTCGTCACAGCGGCCTCCTTCCTGGTGCTCGAATCGCGGGTGTGGTCGGGGGCGGCTCAGCTGACGCCGGAGTAGGCGTGCAGGCCCTGGAAGTAGAGGTTGACGATGGTGAAGTTGAAGATCACCGTGGCGAAGCCGATGAGCGACAGCCACGCCGACTTCGTGCCGCGCCAGCCGCGGGTGGCGCGGGCGTGGATGTACCCGGCGTAGATCACCCAGATCACGAACGTCCACACCTCCTTGACGTCGAAGCCCCAATAGCGGCCCCAGGATTCGTTCGCCCAGATCGCTCCGGCGATGAGCGTGAACGTCCAGAAGATGAAGCCGAGAATCGCGAAGCGGTAGGCGAGCGTCTCGAGCACCTCGGCCTTCGGGAGCGTGCGCAGGTAGCCGCGATCCGGGGCAACCTCTTCGCCCCCGGTGGCCTTGATCCGCTCGCGGCGTGCCTGCAGCAGCTGCATCGTCGATAGGCCCGCCGCGATCGCGAGCAGCGCGGTGGCGAGCGAGGCGACGAAGACGTGGATGATGAGCCAGATGCTCTTGAGCGGATCCATCAGCGGGGTCACTTCGACGTAGAAGGAGATCGTCGATCCACCGAGGAAGAACACCACCATGCCGACGATGAAGACGCCGAGGAACCGGAGGTCGTACCAGCGCAAGGCGGCGAGGTAGACGGCGACGATCAGCAGGGTGCCGATGAGGGCGAACTCGTACATATTCGCCCACGGCACCCGTTCGGCCGCGATCCCGCGCGTGACCGTGGCGGCGAGATGGAGCGCGAAGCCGAGGGCGGTGAACGCGATACCGAGGCGCGCGAAGTAGCGCCGTGACCGTTCGGCACCGGGCACGCGGAGGCTCCCCTCCCCTCCCCCGTTCTGCGGGGAGGCTGCGGGGCCTCCGGCCGCGCCGACGAGCGCGGCCTCCCGCTGTTTGATGGGTGCGGCCGAGGCGCGCTGCGAGAGGTCGTAGGCGAAGGCGAGGAACGCAAGGACGTAGATCGTGATCGCTGACCAGACGGCGAGCACGGAGAACTCGTCGAGCGCGGCCTGCAGTTGCAGATCCATGGCTACTCCTTGCTCTCCGCGATCGCCGCGTCGAGGGCGTCGGTGATGTCGGTGACGGTCTGGGGTTGCAGCAGCTCACCGTTCAGGAAGAACGTCGGGGTGCCGCGCACGCCGAGCGACATGCCGGCGTTGTGGTCTTCTTCGACCCTCGCTTGGGTTGCAGGGTCGGCGACGGCCGCATCGAAGGCGTCCATGTCGAGTCCGAGCTCCTCGGCGTAGCCGCGGATCTTGTCGGCCTGCGAGTCTTGCTGCTCCGCCCATTCGGACTGCGACTCGAAGAGCTTCTGGTACATCTCCTCGAACTTGCCCTGCTGCGACGCGGCCTCGACAGCGATGGCGGCGTTCATGGAGTTCGTGTGGTTGGTGATGAAGTAGCGGGCGACATAGGTGATCTGCCCGTCGTACTGTTTGCGGATCTCCTCGATCACCGGGTAGACGGCGCCGCAGGCCTCGCATTCGAAGTCGAGGAACTCGACGAGCACGGGTGCACCCTCGCCGGCGTCGTCGAGGACGTGCGAGTTCTCCTGCACGAGCGGCACTTCGCTCTGCGTGGGGGTTCCGCCGCCCGTTCCGCCGCTGTTCGACGCCTCGCCGGGCGCCTGGACTTCGGGCCGGTTGAGCACCGAGATGAGGATCAGGATGAGCGCGATGAGCAGCACGGCGGGAATGGCGATGAGTGCCGCCTTCTGCGAGGTGCTCAGCTTCTTGTTCGGTTTCTGCACGGTGTGCGGGGGCCGGTTCATGGGGTTCCCTTCTTGAAAAGCGGTGACGGTAGTTGCTCGGCGATGGCCGAGAGGTGGCTGGTGCGGAACTGTTCGACGGCGCGCTCGAGGCCTGGATCCTCACCGCGGGCGAGGCCGGCGTACTCGATCTTGACCTTGCGGCCGCCGACGACTGGTCGGGTGAGGGTGGCTTTCACCCAGAGCCGACGGCGCGGCACGAGGAGGCCGGTGATGAGGCCGACCGTGGCGAGGATGGAGAAGACAAGCACCCAGGTGGCGCCGGTGTCGCGCTGGATCTGCAGCGAGACGAAGCGCTTGATCGACTCTTCGGCGCCCTCGGTGACGGTGAGATCCTCGAAGGTGATAGTTCCCATCCCGTTCGGGAGGTCGGCGGTGTCGCCGGGGGTGAGCTCGATCGAGTCGATACCGGTGTCGCCGCCGGTGATCTGGGTCATCGATTGGGTGTCGAGCTGGTACACCGAGCGCGGAGTGCCGTCGTCAATGCCGAGGTCTCCTGTGAACACGTTGAACGTCATCATCGGGTTGTAGAGGTCGGGGAACACCGAGTAGTAGGCGCCGGTGTCCAAGGTGCTCTGCGTCGGGTACAGGAAGCCGATGAGCCCGACCTGCTCAGGCAGACCGTCGGGGACTTTGATCACGCCGAGCGAGGTCATCGCGGAATCCTGCGGGAGGAAGGGCTGGGGTTCCTGGTAGACGACGTCTCCGGCGGCGTTGCGGATCGTGATCATCGGCGCGTAGCCGTTACCGAGGAGGTAGATGCGGTCGCCGTTCACCTCGATCGGTGCGTTCACCCGCACGGTCTCGGCACGGGTGTCGTCGTCCCCGGCCTCTCGGATGGAGAGGTGGGCAGCGAAGTTGCCTGCCTGCCCCGCACCGGGCCTCCCAGGGTCGACGTACTCGACATCGAAGCTGTCGAGGCTCAGTGCGTAGGGGGTGAGTGAGCTCCGGTCGAAGTACCGTCCTGGCGAGAACGAGGAGTAGGCGCTCTCACTGTTCACGAAGGTGGTGCCTTGGACGATGACGCGATCGCCGGTGTAGTTGAGGCCGGTGCTCAGCAGCACGGTCACGAGGATCCCGACGAGTGCCGAGTGGAAGACGAGGTTGCCGGTTTCGCGCAGGTAACCGCGTTCGGCGGATACCGACCAGGAAGTCGCGC
>JBFXIT010000069.1:3579-9288 GCA_050175655.1 Leucobacter sp. | reverse complement strand
AGCGGCACGTTCTCGCTCGACGGCGGTACCTGGGACGTCGACAACAACGTGTGGATCGTGGGCGACGACTCCGAGGTGATCGTGATCGACCCGGCGCACGACGCAGCGGCCGTGGCGGCTGCGGTGGGAGGCCGGAAGGCGCACGCGATCCTGCTCACGCACGGCCACGACGACCACATCCGCGCCGCCCGCCAGACGGCGGATCTGCTCGGCGCGCCGCTCCTCCTGAACCCCGCCGACCGCATGCTCTGGGACGGGGTCTACGATGAGGCCCCCGATGCGCAGATCGCAGACGGCGACGTCTACGCGGTCGCGGGCGTCGAGTTGCACGCGAAGCACACCCCCGGCCACTCGCCGGGCTCGACCTGCTTCGCCGCCCCCGCCTTCGGCGCCGTGTTCACGGGCGACACGCTCTTCCAGGGCGGCCCCGGGGCGACGGGGCGCTCGTACAGCAGCTTCGACACGATCATCGACTCGATCCGCGAGCGCCTGCTCGTGCTGCCCGACGAGACGATCGTGCTCACCGGCCACGGCGATTCGACCACGATCGGGGCCGAGAAGCCGCATCTGCAGGAGTGGATCGACCGCGGGCACTGATCCGGGCCCCGATTGTCGGGATTCTACGAGCGACTTGAGTTGCGGCGGCGCCGGGGCGATGCTCTGAAGCGAGAGCGCGGGGGCGACCCCGCCGGCCAGCCGAAGGAGTCGCCTGTGAATTCGAGATCTGAGAGCGCAGCGTCTGCAGCCATCCGCCCGGGGACCGAAGAGCCCGAGTACGAGCTGTGGGAGCCGCTCGACCCCGATGTCGCGGGGGTGTTCCGAGACGTCTCCGCCGACGAGCTCGCCTATCGCGACCGCGCCCGCCGGTTCGTGCAGAGCGAGGTGCGCCCCGTGATCGCCGGCATCTGGGACCGTGCTGAGTACCCGCTGCACCTGGCTCGCCGCCTCGGCGAGCTCGACCTGCTGCGCGACGGCGTCGACGTGCCCGGGTTCGCCGAGCAGAGCCTGCTCGCGGCGAGCCTCACCACGATGGAGCTGGCGCGGGGCGACGGGTCGGTCGCCACGATCGTCGCGGTGCAGGGCGCGCTCGCGCTTCGGTCGATCGCCATGTGCGGCTCGGACGAGCAGAAGCGGCGCTGGCTCGAGCCACTCGCTCTCGGCACCGAGCTCGGCGCGTTCGCCCTCACCGAGCCCACGCACGGATCAGACTCGGTGAGCCTCGAGACCCGTGCCGCGACACTCGACGACGACAGCGGCGCCGGCTATCGGATCGACGGGCACAAGAAGTGGATCGGGTCGGGCAGCGTCGGGCAGATCGCGGTGGTCTGGGCCCGCGGCGACGACGGGCAGGTGCAGGGGTTCGTCGTGCCGCAGGACGCGCCCGGCTACCGCGCCACGACGATCGAGGGCAAGGTCTCGCTGCGGGGCATCTGGCAGGCGCACATCGAGCTCGACGACGTGCGGGTGCCGGCCTCGGCGCGCATGCCCGGCGCGAACAGCTTCAAGGACACGGCGAGGGTGCTGCAGGCGACCCGGCTGGGGGTCGCCTGGGCCGCGCTCGGCCACGCGACCGCCGTCTACGAGACCGCCGTGCACTACGCGAAGCAGCGGGTGCAGTTCGGCAGGCCGCTGGCGGCCTCGCAGATCGTGCAGAGCCGGCTCGCCGATATGCTGTCGGAGCTGACGGGCCTGCAGACTCTGCTGATGCAGCTGACGCGGGCCGAGGATCGCGGGGAGCTCTCGGGGCCGGGGGCATCGCTCGGCAAGTACACGGCGACTCGTGCGGCCCGTCGCATGGCCGCGAACGCGCGCGATCTGCTGGGCGGCAACGGGATCCTGCTCGAGAACCGCGTGGCCCGCCATTTCGCCGACATCGAGGCGCTGCACACCTACGAGGGCACCGAGACTGTGCAGGCGCTCATCATCGGGCGCGACATCACTGGGCTCTCGGCCTTCGCCTGAGGCGCCGCGGGCATCCCGTTCCCCGCGACGGGCCGGAAAGCGGGAGAATTCAGACAGGCAAGGATCGCCGCTCCTGCGGGATCCGCAAGAGAAGGGGGCGCACCATGCAGCGCGACATCTACGACGAGGATCACGAGGCCTTCCGCGACACCGTGAAGGAGTTCGTGAAGCGCTACGTCACCGCCGAGAAGCGGAGGCAGTGGGACGAGGAAGGGGAGGTCGACCGCGAGACGATGCGTCTCGCAGGCGAGCACAGCATCATCGGCCTGTCGGTGCCAGAGGAATTCGGCGGCGCCGGCATGCTGATGGACTACCGCTTCCGCTCGATCGTCAACGAAGAGCTCGTGCGGGCCGGGGCGGGATCCTCCCTCGCCGGCGCGGTCGGCATCCAGGACGACCTCGCCGTGCCCTACATCGCCCACTTCGGCACGGACGAGCAGAAGCAGAAGTGGCTGCCGGGCATGGCCACCGGCGAGGTGCTCGGCGCGCTCGCGATGACCGAGCCCGGCGCGGGCAGCGACCTGCGCGCGGTCGCCACCACCGCCAAGAAGGTCGACGGCGGCTTCCTGGTCAACGGAGCGAAGACCTTCATCTCCAGCGGCAAGACCGCCGACATCGTGGTCACCTTCGTCAAGACCGGCGAGGGCAACCGCCCCGACGCCTTCAGCCTGCTCATCATCGAGGACGGCATGCCGGGCTTCGAGCACAGCAGCAAGCTGCACAAGATGGGCTTCCAGGGCCACGACACCGCCGAGCTCAGCTTCAGCGACGTCTTCGTGCCCGACGCGAACCTCATCGGGGGCGTGCCCGGCAAGGGCTTCGTGCAGCTGATGCAGAACCTCCCGCTCGAGCGCCTCTCCATCGGCGCCGTCGCCGCGGCGGTCGGCCAGGCCGCACTCGAGTGGACCCTCGACTACACCGCCAGCCGCGAGGCCTTCGGCCAGCCCATCGCCGACTTCCAGAACACGCGCTTCCGGCTCGCCGACATGGCCACGACCGTCGACGCCATGTGGGCCTTCGTCGATCGGGCGATGCGCCTCTACGCCCAGGGGGAGCTGACGGCCGACGAGGCCGCCAAGGTGAAGTTCTGGTGCACGGAGCGCGAGTGGGAGATCCTCGACCAGGGGGTGCAGCTGCACGGAGGCTACGGCTACATGATGGAGTACCCGATCGCCCGGGCGTTCCTCGACGCCCGCGTGCACCGCATCTACGGCGGCACCAACGAGGTGATGCGCGAGATCGTCGCCCGCGCGGTGACGGGCCGCAAATAGCGGATCCGCGGCGGCTACAGTGTCAGCATGAGCAATGACGGCCAGAGCGCCCGCGACGCATTCGATCCGATCGAGGCGAGCATCGAGCAGACGCTCGACGCGCTCGACGCGGGGCGCATCACGGCCGTCGAGCTGACCGAATGGTGCCTGCGCCGCATCGACGCGCTCGACCGCACGGGCCCGGCGTTGAACGCGGTGCCGATCCTGAACCCCGACGCGCTCGCCGCGGCGGCGGAGAGCGACCGTCGCCGAGCCGCCGGCCTCGCGCGACCGCTCGAGGGCGTGCCGTTCACGGTCAAGGACTCCTACATGGTGCGGGGGCTCACGGTGGCCTCGGGCTCGCCCGCCTTCGAGCATCTCGTCGCCCGGTGGGACGCGTTCTCGGTCGAGAAGCTGCGCGAGGCCGGCGCGGTGCTGATCGGCAAGACCAACATGCCGCCGATGGCCGACGGCGGCATGCAGCGCGGCGTCTACGGTCGCGCCGAGAGCCCCTACAACCCCGACTACCTGCCGGCCGCCTATGCCTCGGGCTCGTCGAACGGATCGGGCGTCGCCACGGCGTCGAGCTTCGCGGTCTTCGGGATGGGGGAGGAGACGGTCTCGAGCGGCCGCAGCCCGGCCTCCAACAACGGCCTGTGCGCCTACACGCCGAGCTGGGGAGTGCTCAGCATCCGCGGCAACTGGCCGCTGTTCCCCGCCCGCGACGTGGTGGTGCCGCATACGCGCTCGATGCTCGACATGCTGCGCCTGCTCGACGTGCTCGTGCAGGACGACCCGATCGCGCGCGGCGACTTCTGGCGCACCCAGTCGGTGATCCGCCTGCCGAAGCCGAGCGAGCACCGGCCCGCCTCGTACCTCGATGCGCAGGACCCCGATGCGCTGCGCGGCAAGCGGCTCGCGGTGCCCCGCATGTACCTGGGGGAGGATCCCGCGTTCCCGATCGCCGTGCGGCCCTCCGTGCTCGCGCTCTGGCGGCGGGCCCGCGCGCGGCTGGAGGCGCTGGGGGCCGAGGTGGTCGTCACCGACTTCCCGTTGATCGAGGAGTACGAGGGCGACCGGCCGGGCCAGGAGAACGTCGCCGAGCTGGGCGTGCTGCCCGACGGGTGGATGGACACCGAGTTCAACCACTTCCTCGCCTTCGGCTGGGACGACTTCCTGAAGGCCAACGGCGACCCGGAGTTCCCCTCGCTGGCAGAGGTCGATCCCGACCGCATCTTCCCGACGCCTCCGGGCACCCTTCCCGACCGCTACGAGGAGGTCGAGGACTACCCGAACCGCTACCGGGCCACCGTCGCCATGGCTCGGGCGGGCATCCCGGATCCGCGCGAGCGCCCCGACTTCGCCGATGGCCTGCGCGCGCTCGTGCGGCTGCGCGAGGAGCTCTTCGAGGATTGGCTCGCGTCGAACGGCTTCGACGCCGCGGTGTTCCCCGCGAACGCCGACGTGGCGCGGGAGAGCGCGGAGCGCGACCCCGAAGCCGCGGATCACGCCTGGTCGAACGGCGTGTTCTTCTCGAACGGCAACTACGCGCTGCGGCACCTCGGCATCCCCACCGCCACCGTGACGATGGGCGTGATGGACGACATCGGCATGCCGGTCGGCATCACCTTCGCGGGCCGGGCCTACGACGATCCGGCGCTGCTCGGCTACGCCGCCGCGTTCGAGGCCGGCGGTCCGGCGCTGCGCCAGGCCCCGCCGCTGCCGCCGACCGCTTAGGCGGCCCTGCCGCCTACGGGCTGCGTTTATTCATCGGCCGCGAAGCGGTCGACCGACAGGGCCAGCTTGCGCAGCAGCGTCGCCAGTCGCTCGCGCTCTGCCCGCGGGATCCCGCCGAGCAGACGCTCCTCGGCATCGCTCAGCCGGGTCATCGCCGCATCCACGAGCGTCTGGCCCTGCTCGGTCATCTCGACCAGCACCCCGCGGCCGTCGTTCGGGTCGGTGAGGCGCCGGACGAGACCGCGATCCTCCATGCGGTCGATGCGGTTCGTCATGGTGCCGCTCGACACCATCGTCTGCTGCACGAGGATCTTGGGGCTCTGCCTGAACGGCGGCCCGCTCCGCCGCAGCACGGCGAGCACGTCGAACTCCCAGGCGGTGAGCCCGGAGCGCTCGAACGCCTGCACGCGCGCGCGGTCGACGTGCTTGGTCACTCGGGTCATGCGCGAGAACACGGCGAGGGGGGCGAGGTCGAGGTCGGGGCGCGCGCTCGTCCATTCGCTGAGGATGCGGTCCACCTCGTCCTGCTGCTTCATGCCCCCATTATCCTCTGTATCCTCTGCCCGCCCGCCTCCAGCCCGCGGAGAATCGCCCCGGGCCAGCAGAGCCGTCTTCCCCCACTAAACTTGAGGGGTGCCGAGTGCGGCACGATCCGCCTTGGTGTAATGGCAGCACGACAGCCTTTGGAGCTGTGAAGTCTAGGTTCGAATCCTAGGGGCGGAGCTGCGTGGCTTCGCCATGCAGCTCCGGAATCGGCGCC
>JBFXIT010000069.1:0-3479 GCA_050175655.1 Leucobacter sp. | reverse complement strand
GCGCTCGCACGGGCCCTCGCCGAGATCGGCACGGACAACGCCCAGGGCGAGAAGTACCTGACCGACGCGGCGGCGCGCATCCTGGCCGACGGCGGCCTGGTCGACGCCGTCAGCACCGACGACCGGTGGCTGATCGCCGGCGTGAACGATCGCGCGCAGCTGGCCGAGGCGGGCCGCGAGCTCAACCGCCGCATCGTGCTCGCCCACCAGCGCGCGGGCGTCACGGTGCAGGATCCGGCGACCACCTGGATCGACGCCGACGTCAGCATCGAGGCCGACGTCGATATCCTGCCCGGCACCTACCTGCACGGGGCGACGAGCATCGCGGCCGGCGCCGTGATCGGCCCGGACACCACGCTGGTCGACTGCGAGGTGGGAGAGGGCGCTCGGATCCGCCGCAGCGAGGCGACGCTCGCCGTGTTCTCGGCGAACGTCGAGGTGGGGCCGTTCACCTACATCCGTCCCGGCACCGAACTCGGGGAGGGCGGCAAGCTCGGCGCCTTCGTCGAGACGAAGAACGCGAAGATCGGCGACGGCAGCAAGGTGCCGCATCTCAGCTACATCGGCGACACCGTGATCGGCATCGGCAGCAACGTGGGCGCGGGCACCATCGTCGCGAACTACGACGGGGTGAAGAAGCATCAGAGCGCCATCGGGGATGCGGTGCGCATCGGGTCGAAGAATGTGCTCATCTCTCCCGTTACGATTGAAGACGGCGCCTACACGGCGGCCGGGACGGTGGTGCGGAAGAACGTGCCCTCGGGATCGCTCGCGATGAACGTCGCACCCCAGCGGAACATCGAGGGCTGGGTCACCGAGAACCGGCCGGGCACGAGCAGCGCGAAGGCCGTTGAAAAGACGAGCGCTGAAAAGATGAACACCGAGCAGTAGGCGCCGAGAAGTTAAGCATCGACACGGGTCACGACACAGGTTCTGCGGAGACAAAGGGTAGAGGGCAGCATGAGCGCAATTGAGATGGCCGGCCAGAAGAAGCTGGTGCTGATTTCGGGCCGGGCGTACCCCGAGCTGGCCGAGCGGGTGGCGGAGGAGCTGGGCGCCGAGCTGGTGCCGACCGATGCGCGCACCTTCGCGAACGGCGAGCTCTACGCGCGCTTCGACGAGAGCGTGCGCGGCTGCGACGCGTTCGTCATCCAATCCCACACCCACCCGATCAACGAGTGGCTGATGGAGCAGCTGATCATGGTCGACGCGCTGAAGCGCGCGTCGGCGAAGCGCATCACGGTCGTCGCCCCGTTCTACCCCTACTCGCGCCAGGACAAGAAGGGCCGCGGCCGCGAGCCGATCTCGGCCCGCCTGGTCGCCGACCTGTTCAAGGCCGCGGGCGCCGACCGCATCATGTCGGTGGACCTGCACGCGGCGCAGATCCAGGGCTTCTTCGACGGCCCGGTCGACCACCTCTTCGCGATGCCGGTGCTGCTCGATCACTTCAAGAAGACGATCAACCGCGACGACCTCACGGTCGTCTCGCCCGACATGGGCCGTGTGCGCGTCGCCGACGTGTGGAGCGACAAGCTGGGCGCCCCGCTGGCGATCATCCACAAGCGCCGCGACCCGCTGGTGCCGAACCAGGTGTCGGTGCACGAGATCGTCGGCGACGTGAAGGACCGCTGGTGCGTCGTGGTCGACGACATGATCGACACGGGCGGAACGATCGCGAAGGCGGCTGCGGCGCTCAAGGCGAACGGCGCGCGGGGCGTCACGATCGCCTGCACGCACGCGATCTTCTCGGGCAAGGCGACCGAGTACCTCTCGCAGGACTTCATCGATCAGGTCGTCGTCACCGACACGCTGCCCCTGCCTCCCGAGAAGCGCTTCGAGAAGCTGACGGTGCTGTCGATCGCCCCGTTGCTCGCCCAGGCCATCCACGAGGTCTTCGAGGACGGCTCCGTCACCTCGATGTTCGAGGGCGCGGCGTAGGCAGACGTTCCTCAGCGATCCGGGAAGATGTGCCGCGCGATCGCCTGAACGTCACGGTCGATGTCGTCGACCCGTTTCTCCAAGTTGCCGACGCGCGTGTCCAGGCGTTCGATGCTCGCGTCGACCCGATCTATACGCTCTTCGACTCGCTCGAAACGGGCGCCGAAGTTCTCGTCGACGCGCTGGAAGCGCAGCACCATCTCAGTGCGCAGGCTGTTGATCGCGCGCAGCGTGGCCTGTGCGCTGAACGTGAGAGTGCTCGCCAAGGCTGCGGCGAGCACGCCGATGACGGTCCAAATCTGCGGTTCGGTCATCCCGTTCCTCCTTCTGTTCGTCGCACGGCGTGTTTCAGTCTTGCATGACCCGACTCTGACGTGTCAAGCCGGCATCACGGGCGCGTGTCGCGCTCCGCGGCGTCGAGCGCGGCGAGCGTCGCCGGGTCGCCGGTCGACCGCAGCCACTCCCTGAGGTCAGGGTAGAGCGCCGGGTTCTGGGCGAGGTAGGGCCAGTACTCTTGCCGCTGCGCGAGCCACTGCATCTCCTCGGGAGAGGCGGCCGGATCCAGCGCGCGCCGCACCCAGTCGACCGGCGACGGGGCGGGGGCGGAGGCCGCCTGCTCGGCGCCGGAGACCACGGGGGAGCCGCCGGCGATCGTCGCGCTCGACTGCGCGCCGCGCCGTCGGCGGGTGCGCGCCGCGACGATGAGGAGCGCCACGAGAAGGAGCAGCAGGGTCGCTCCGACCGTGCCCGCGACCCAGGGCAGCCAGGCGAGAGGAGACTCGAGCACGGTCACGGAGGCGCTCGCGCCGTGCGGCTCGCCGTCGGGATCCTCGCCCACCATCACGAGTTCGGCCTCACCTGCCTTCGACGGCGCCTTCGCGGTCATCGAGACGTTCCCGGACTCGTCGGCCGCGCCCCACGCGGCCTCCATCGACCCGTCGGCGGATTGCAGGAAGACCGTGGATCCGGGGGAGAAGCCCGAGGCCTCCGCCGTGATCTCGGTGCCGGCCGCCGGCTTCTGCGGCTTGACCGTCAGCTCGTCGAGGCCCGAGAGGTCGACGTCGCCCTGCGTGTCGATCAGCAGCGTGACGCTGCCACCCACCCATTCGGCGGCCTCCGACCGCACCGACACCACGAGCTCGTGCGGACGATCCTCCGCCGCCTCGGGGATGTCGACGAAGAAGGGGATCGTGGCGGTCTCGCCCGCGGCGAGGTCGAGCGACGCGTCCGTGCGCACCTCGATCTCCTCGCCGTCCAGCGTCGCGGTCAGCGTGTAGTCGTCGTCCGAGGTGCCGAAGTTCTCGAGCACCGCCTCGAATCGCGAGACCCCCGGGGCGGCGTGGAACGATCCGCCGCCGGTGAGCGCGATGGCGTGCTCCTTCGGCGCTTCGCGCCAGGCCTCCTCGGTGAGCCCTTCGTCGGATTCGTGCTCGCCCGACGAGAGCAGACCGCCCCGGGATCCCCCGGTGAACGTGAGCGTCGCCCAGTCGTCCCGGCTCGTGAGCAGCGTGCGATCCTCTCCCCAGTGCACCGCAGCCGAG
>JBFXIT010000068.1:5281-9397 GCA_050175655.1 Leucobacter sp. | reverse complement strand
GTGGCCGTCGAGACGCTCGCCGGCGGGCTCGAACTGCGTCACGTCACCGTCGGGCGATCCTTCGTCGGGGTGCTGGGCCTCGGCGGCGCGGCCGGGCACGCCGATGCGATCCTCGTCAGCGGGGAGACGGCGCCGACCGCCGATCCCGAGCGCTACCGCCCGGCCCTCGGCGCCCTGCTCGAGAGCATCACCGA
This sequence comes from Leucobacter sp., assembly GCA_050175655.1. Lineage (GTDB taxonomy): Bacteria > Actinomycetota > Actinomycetes > Actinomycetales > Microbacteriaceae > Leucobacter. Next base: position 9,203 of record JBFXIT010000068.1, on the reverse strand, counting down.
CGGCTGACCCCTCGGGTCGCGGGTCGCGGGAACAGGGGGCGGGGCTATTCCTCGGGGACGAGGAGCTGGTGCCTCGCCAGCTCGCGGTAGAGCGGCGTGGTCTCGATCAGCTCGGCGTGGGTGCCCTCGCCCACGACCCTGCCGCCGTCGAGCACGATGATGCGGTCGCTGTCGACCACGGTCGAGAGGCGGTGCGCGATCACCACGAGCGTGCGCCCCGTCGCCACGGAGTCGAGGGCCTCGCGCATGAGCCGCTCGTTGACCCCGTCGAGGCTCGCGGTCGACTCGTCGAGCAGCAGGATCGGCGGTGCGGTGAGCAGGGCCCGCGCGATGGCGAGGCGCTGCTTCTCGCCGCCCGAGAGCATGATGCCGCGCTCGCCGACCTGGGTGTCGAGCGCCCGCGCGAGTTCGTCGCCGGCTGCCCCTCGCGCCGCCCGGTCGAGCAGGCCGCCGAGGTTGACCGCGCGCAGCACCCGCTCGCAGGCCGCATCGGTGGCATCGGGGGCTGCGAGCCTCAGGTTGTCGCGCAGGGAGCCCGCGAGCACGGGCGCGTCCTGCTCGACGTAGCCCAGCTGGGCGCGCAGCTCGTGCCGCTCGAGCGTGCGGATGTCGGCGCCGTACAGCGACACCGTGCCGCTGTCGGGGTCGTAGAAGCGCTCGACCAGACCGAGGATCGTCGACTTGCCCGCGCCCGAGGGCCCGACGAGGGCGACCCGCGTTCCACGTGGAACGTCGAAGCTCACCCCGTGCAGCACCGGCGTCTCGACGATCGGAGCCGGCGCGGCCTCCGCGTCTCGCCGGCCTCCCCGCCCGCCGCGCACGAGTTCGCGGGCGTCGATGCGCTCGGGAGCCGCCGAGCGATAGGTGAACGAGACGTCGGCGAAGCGGATCGCGGGTACCGGCGTCGCCGCGGCAGCCGGGTCCGCGTCGTCGAGGCGGGCCTCGTCGAGCGGCACGAGGCGCCCGATCGGCGAACGATCCGCGTCCCCCTCCGTCTCGGTGGGGATGGAGGCGATCTCCTGGATGCGGCCGAGCGCGCCGAGCGCCTGATTCACGGCCGAGATCGCGCCGAACGCCTGGCCCAGCGGGGCGACCATGAGGAAGAGGAAGACGATGAACATCACGAGCTGCGCGATGCCGATCGCCCCCGTCGCCACGCGGTAGCCGCCGAGACCGAGCACGACGAGGAAGGAGAGCTGCAGCGCGAGGAACGAGACCGGCACGATGAGAGCCGAGATCTTCGCGACCTTCAGGCCCAGCCGGTAGGCGGCCTCGGCCTCGGCCTCGGTCGAGCGCTGCTCTCGCTCGGCCGCGCCCGCCGCCCGGATGGTGCGCATCGACGAGATCGAGCGCTCGACCTGTGCGGCGAGGTCTCCCACCTTCTCCTGGGCGCGGGTCACCGCAGGGCGGATTCGCGCCGACATGATGACCACCACGATGAGTGCGACCACCACGACCGCGAAGGTGATCCCGAACAGCAGCGGATCGATGATCAGCATGCCGATGAGCGCGCCGACGAAGACCAGCATCCCGCTGATCGCCTCGACGAGGCCCTGGGTGAGCACCGCCCGGAGCAGCGTGGTGTCGCTGCCGATGCGCGAGACGAGGTCGCCCGTGCGACGCCGGTCGAACTCGCCGATCGGCAGGTGCAGGATGCGGCGGATGAGGCTGCGCCGGCTCGCGAGCACGATGCCCTCGCCCATGCGCTGCAGCACGTAGTGCTGCAGGCCGCTGAGCAGGGCGTCGGCGATGACGAGGCCGGTGAGCAGCCACAGCAGCGCACCGAGCGGCTCGCTCAGCTGCACCCGCTCGATCACCTGCCCGAGCAGCACCGGCTGCACGAGCGAGGTGCCCGCGCCGACGATGCCGAGCGCGAGCGCGAGGGTCAGCGGGCCGCGCTGCTCGAACAGGTACGGGATCAGCTGCTGGAGCGAAGCCCGCGGGCCTCGGGGGGCCTCGTCGCCGGATCGTCGCTTCGCGGGGGCCGGTGCATCGTCGGAGGGGGGAACTTCTGCCACGGGTCACACCCTAGCCGGGTCAGCTTTGCGGTTCCTCCGGCTCAGTCGGAGGGCTGGGTCGCGCCGGGGACGAGACGCATGGTCGGCCCCTCTTCCCGGATCTTGCGCACGATCAGCGCCGACTGCAGCGCCGCCTCGGCGGCCTCCACGCCCTTGGACTCGGGCGAGCCGGGCAGGCCGGCGCGATCCAGCGCCTGCTGATCGGTGTCGGTCGTCAGCACGCCGAAGCCCACCGGCCGGCCGGTGTCGAGCTGCACGCGGGTGAGCCCGTCGGTCACCGAGCCGGCGACGTACTCGAAGTGCGGGGTCCCGCCCCGCACGATGACGCCCAGGCAGACGGCGGCGTCGAAGCCGCCCCCGCCCTGCTCGGCGGGCGTGAGCGCGGCCTGCGCGGCGAGCGGCAGCTCGAAGGCGCCGGCCACCCGGAACAGGGTGTGATCCGCCCCCGCGGCCATGACCGTCTCGTGGGCGCCGCGGATCAGCCCGCCCATCACCTCGGGGTGCCAGCTGCCGGCGATCACCGCGACCCGGAGGCCTGCGGCAGAACCCGCCGGCAGGGAGGCGGAAAGGGACGGGGCTCCTGCGCCGCTCATGAGTGCTCCGATCGTTGAGGGTGATCGGCGACCTCCGAGGGCAGCTGATGCCCCATGCGGTCGCGCTTGGTCTGAAGATAGCCGCTGTTCTGCTCGGTGACGCCGACGAAGAGCGGCACACGCTCGACCACGTTCACGCCGGAGCGCTCGAGCTGCTCGACCTTGTCGGGGTTGTTGGTGAGCAGGCGCACGCGGTTGAGACCCAGATCGGTGAGGATCTCGGCCGCCGCAGTGTAGTCGCGCGCGTCGGCCGGCAGGCCGAGCTGCAGGTTCGCGTCGAGGGTGTCGACGCCGCTCTCCTGCAGCTGGTAGGCGCGCAGCTTGTTGGCGAGGCCGATGCCGCGCCCCTCCTGGCCGCGCAGGTAGACGACCACGCCGCCCCGCTGCTGCACCAGCTCGAGCGCCGCCCGCAGCTGGGGCCCGCACTCGCACTTCAGCGAGCCGAAGACCTCGCCGGTGATGCACTCCGAGTGCACCCGCACGAGGGCGCCCTCCGAGGGGACCTCGCCGTTCGGATCCTGCGCGATCAGCGCGAGGTGGTCGATGCCGCTGCGGCGATCCCGGTAGGCGCGCATGCGGAACTGCCCGTACTCGGTCGGAACGAGGGTGTCGGCCTTGAGGCTGACCTGACGGTGGGTCGCGGGCGTGCGGGGCGCGCCATCGGGGTCGTGCTCGTCGAGGTAGGCGATCAGCTGCTCGATGGTGATCACCGGCACGCCCTCCGCCGCGCCGAGCTCGATGAGCTCGGGCAGTCGCATCATCTCGCCGTCGTCGGCAACGATCTCGGCGATCATCGCCACCGGGCGCAGGCCCGCGAGCCGCATCAGCTCGACACCGGCCTCCGTGTGGCCGGCCCGGGCGCGCACGCCCCCGTCGACCGCGCGCAGCGGCAGCACGTGCCCGGGCCGGCGCACGTCGCCGGGCACCGCATCCGGGTTCGCCAGCGCCCGCAGGGTGGCGGTGCGATCGCTCGCGCTGATCCCGGTCGTGATGCCCTCGCTCGCGTCGACGGTGACCGTGTAGGCGGTGCCGCGCGCATCCTCGTTCCGCTCGACCATCATCGGCAGATCGAGCTGATCGGCGATCTCGTTGCTCATCGGCGCGCAGAGCAGGCCCGACGAGTTGCGCACCGTCCAGCCGACCCACCGGCTCGTGGCGAGCTCTGCGGAGAGGATCACGTCGCCCTCGTTCTCGCGGTTCTCGTCGTCGGCCACGATGACGGGCCGGCCCGCCCTGATCGCGGCGATCGCCTCGTCAATGGTTGCAATCCCGCTCATGCGCGGTCTCCTTCTGTTCCAGTGGTCGTGCCGG
>JBFXIT010000068.1:3859-5181 GCA_050175655.1 Leucobacter sp. | reverse complement strand
TTCGACGGCGCCCAGTCCGATGACGGTCAGGCAGACGCCCGACACCTGGATGGAGTCTCCGTGCGAGGCGTCGCTCGTGACCAGCGGGCCTCGCACGGTCAGCCGCAGCGAGTCGCCGACCGGCTCGATGGCGACGATCTCGCCGATCTCTTCGATCAGTCCGGTGAACATCAGGATTCCTCCTCGAGGGGCGGGGTGTCGGGGGTGGTCGCCCCGGTGGCCGGGGCGGCGGTCGTCGGGGGCGCGGTCTCCGGCGAGGCCGTCTCCGGAGATGCGACGAGCAGCAGGTCGTCGCCGAGCCGTTCGACGCCTGCGAGGCGCAGGCGCTTGATGCCGGCCATGCCGGTCACGCCGATATCGCCCAGGGCCAGTTTCGGGCCGCCCAGCAGAGCGGGCGCGACGTAGACCAGCAGCTCGTCGACGAGCCCGGCGGCGATGAGGGAGCTCACGATGGCGGGGCCGCCCTCGACGAAGACGCTGCGGATGCCCAGCTCTGAGAGCGACGCCAGCTCGGCGGCGAGGTCGTCGCCGGTCAGACGGATCGGCGCGGCGAGGCCTCGTGCCGCGAGCGCCGGGTGGTCGAGGACGCGGGCGCCCTCGGGGATCGGCCGCCGGCCGACGATCACCGGGACCGGCTGCTCCGCCGGGGGGACGAGCAGACCGTCTGCGCCGGCCGGTGCTGACTCGCCGCCGGGGGCCTCGGATCGGGCGGTGAGCGCCGGATCGTCGGCCAGCAGGGTTCCGGTGCCGACGAGGATCGCATCCGCCTCGGCGCGTCTGCGGTGCACGTCGGCGCGCGCCTCGGGGCCGGTGATCCACCGGCTCGATCCGTCCGCCGCCGCGGCGCGGCCGTCGAGGGTCTGCGCCCACTTCACCGTGATGCGCACGCCCCCGGATGCTCGATGCGCGGCAGTGCTCTGTGTGGCGGTGCCCTGTGCGACAGTGCCCTGTGCCCCGGCACTCCCGAGTGCCTCCCCGGTCCCGGTCGCCGAGCGCAGCTCGGAGGATCCTCGACCCTGCCGCTCCAGCCACGACCGCAGCACCGCGCGCGCGTCATCTGCGAGCACGCCGCCCACGACCTCCACGCCGGCCGCGCGCAGGGCCTCCGCTCCGCCGCCCGCGAGGGGGCCGGGGTCGCCGATCGTGTAGGCGACCGCGCCGATGCCGGCGTCGATCAGGCTTCGCGAGCACGGGCCCGTGCGGCCCGTGTGGTTGCAGGGCTCGAGCGTGACGACCGCGGTGAGCTCACCGGCACGGGCGCGCCACTCGGCGGGCAGGTGCGAGAGCGCATCGACCTCGGCGTGGGGGGTGCCCGCTCCGCG
>JBFXIT010000068.1:2396-3759 GCA_050175655.1 Leucobacter sp. | reverse complement strand
GCGTCTCGCGATCCTGCATCCGACTCGTCCTTCAGCGCGCGCCGGGTTCGCGAGGCCGCCGGCATGCGCCGACGCCTGCGTTCCTCTCATCCGGACTCGCACGCGAGGAGACCCCCGTGCATCACCGTCGGCACCGGAATTCCACCGGTTCGGCCCCGCAGGTGCGGGGTTCGCGGGCTATGACCGCCGGTCTGGAATCTCACCAGCCCCGGAACACGCCTCTACTCTAACGTGCCCGCGGCGGAACTATTCCCTTGTGTTCCGCACTGTGACGACCCGGTCCCTGCCCGGCCGGTGTGCATGTTGTCGACGAAAGGGGCCCTTGATCACAGGTAGCAACAGGTTCTCTCGTCGATATGGGGCACGCTCGTCGCCGGGTGCCGGGTGCCGGGTGCCGGGTGCCGGGTGCCGGGTGCCGACGGCAGCGCGCCCGCCCTACGCGAGCAGGTCGCGCAGCAGCGCGCCATTGGAGATCACGTTCATGGTCAGCGCGATGATGAGGGCGTTGAAGAAGAACGCCGAAGTCGTGTGCCACACGATGGTCCAGCGCATCCGGGTGGCGACCACCTGCACGTCGGACACCGCGAAGGTCGTCGCGTTCGTGAAGGCGAGATAGACGAAATCGAGCAGGCGCGGCTCGGTAGTGCCGGGGAAGAGCAGCGGAGGCTCCGCCGCGCGATGGTAGCGCGAGAAGTAGATGCGCGCGTAGCCCCAGTGGAACATCGACCAGGAGAGCAGCATCGCCCACACCGCGCTGAACTCCGAGAACGGCTCGCGCTGCTCGCTGCCGAGGCTGAGGATGAGGTCCACCGCCACGGTGAGGCCCAGGAAGCTCGAACCGAAGGTGAGCACGGTCGACAGCATGCGGGTGAGCGGGTGCCCGATGAGCGCGCGCGTCGCGGGGGGATCGGGCTGGTCGAGGCGGACCAGGATGTTCAGCCAGAGGATCGTGCCGCCCAGGTAGAGCGACGCCGCGAGGCACCAGATGAGCAGGCGCAGCGGGTCGAGGGAGTCGTCGTCGGCCCAGATGATGCGCGCGCCGACGAACACGAGCAGGATCTGCGTGAGCAGGCCCACGATCTCGCCGCCGAGGCTGAAGACCGACGCGGCGGATGTGCGGGAGGGCTTCGGTGATCCCATAACCATCAACTGTAGGGCCCGGTGGCGCGGAATCTCACGACGACGCGACCGATGACACGAGATCGTGCAGCGTCGCATCCGGCAGGTAGGCGCGGGTGATCGCGATGCCGATGCGCGGCAGATCGCCCTCGTCGCGGTAGAGCAGATAGAGCGACTCGTGGCGCGGGTTGAACTTCTGCTTGAAGCGGTGCAGCGACTTGAACCCGTAGAGCGGCTCGATGAG
>JBFXIT010000068.1:0-2296 GCA_050175655.1 Leucobacter sp. | reverse complement strand
GCAGCCGCTCGACATGCTGCTCGCGGGTGAGCGGCTCCGAGGCCAGTGCGCGTCGCGAGCGCCGCAGCCGCACCCGGAACGCGCCCCGCGCCAGGACGAGCAGGATCGCGAGGGCGAGCCAGAAGAGCGCGGGCCCGAGCACGAGGCCCCAGGCCTCGACCTCGGAGGTGAGCGCACCCGACTCGACGAGCACCGGCAACAGGGCGATCACGACCACCGCCGTCGCGATGTTGAAGGCGGCCAGCACGAGCACCACGATCCAGGCGATGCGGTAGCCCAGGCGGATGCCGTTCGCGATGAGCGCGATCACGATCACGTCGATCGCGACGTCGACGAGCGAGGTGCCCGGCTCGTTCGCGCCGAGCGGCCCGTCGTAGGGCACGACGAGATCGATCACCTGGATCGCGCCGATGGCGATGAGCGCGGAGAAGGCGATGAGCCGCCACTCGCGCTGGGTCGGGCGGCCCGCCGGCCGCCGGAAGGCGGGCAGCAGACCGCTCACGACGAGCGCGGCGGTGAGCGTGACGGCGTGCTCCAGGTCGTCGATGCGCCCGAGGTAGAGCACCGAGATGCCCACCCAGATGCCCACGAGCAGGCGGGCGCGGAGGCGCCACGGCGCGGGCAGCGTGGCGATCGCGAAGACGAGAGCCGCCAGGGCGCCGCACGAGGGGCCGAGATCGGGGGTCTCCGAGAGCTTCACCGCCCAGGGCCACCCGGTCCGAGCGACGGGCAGCAGGATCGCGGCCGCCCCGAGAACGCCGACCACCTGGCCCGCGGCGAAGAGCCCCATGGCGCGCAGCGAGCCGAAGCGACATTCGGCCCAGCCGACGCCGCCCGCCACGAGCGGCAGCAGCGTCAGGTAGACGAGGGGGTGCTTCACGAAGAAGAGCGCCGTGGCGAGGGTCCACCAGCGGCCCTCCGCGAACGCGGGGAGACCGGTCGCGACCTGATCGAACCAGGGCTGCTCGCTCGTCGGCGCGAACAGCGTGCCGCTCGCCGCGCCCACCGCGAGCAGCGCCACCAGGAACACGAGCGTGAAGGGCACGCGCCGAGGCAGGGCGGCGAAGAAGCCGGGGCGTCGCGGTGCGGCGGAGGCGGCTGGTGGCGTCTCGCCCGTGCCCCTGTTGGCCTTGCCCGCGCTGGTGGTCTGCTCTGACATGTGATCCAGTCTAAAGAGGCCGCCCTGGCCGGCGGCAGACCGGAGGAGTAGCCTGAGAGTGGGTGCCGATCCGACACCCGGATGCAGCGGTCGCACACCCTGCGACCGGAACAGGAGGGCAGAGATGCGCGCAGTCACCTATGTCAAGAACGACACGGTCGAGGTTCGGGAGAAGCCGGTCCCCGAGATCCAGCCTGACGAGGTGCTGCTGAAGGTCGGCGGCGCCGGCCTCTGCCATTCCGACATCGCCATCATCGGCATGGGCGACGACAACCCGCTGATCGGCGGCACCCTCGGCCACGAGGTCGCGGGCACGGTCGATAAGGTCGGCGAAGACGTGCTCGGCTGGGAGGCGGGCGACGGCGCCGTCGTCGCGCTGATCCTCTGCTGCGGTCAGTGCCGCGAGTGCCTCGCCGGCCGTGACAACCAGTGCGAGGTCTACTACCCTCGCGCGGCCCTGGCCCCGCTCTCGCCCGGCATCGGCAGCCCCGGCGGCATGGCCGACTACATCGCGGTGAAGGCCCACCACCTGCTGCCCCTCGGCGGCCTCGACCCGGTCGCGGCGGCGCCGCTCGCCGACGCCGCGCTCACGCCCCTGCACGCGATCAACACGGTGCGGGATCGGATGACCGGCGACTCCACCGTCGTCACGATCGGCCTCGGCGGTCTCGGCCACATGGCCCTGCAGATCCTCGCCGCGACGACCGGCGCCCGCATCATCGCACTCGACACCGACCCCGAGAAGCTCGCCTACGCCCAGACCCACGGCGCCGACCTCGCGCTGCCGAGCGACGCCGGGGCGGCCGCCCGCATCCTTGAGGAGACCGGGGGCAAGGGCGCCGACGTCGTGCTCGACTTCGTCGGCGTGCAGCCCACGGTCGACCTGGCGCTCGCCGTCGTGCGCGGGGGCGGCGCGATCCGCTTCGTCGGTCTCGGCGGCGGTCACTTCGACTACGTCGCGGCCGCGAACCCGCTGCCCTGGGGCGTCAACATCGAGCGCGCCTACGGCGGGACCCGGGCCGAACTGCTGCAGGCGCTCGCGCTCGCCCGCGCGGGCAAGATCGGCGTCGAGGTCGTGCGCTACTCGCTCGACGACGCCGTGCAGGCGTTCGACGATCTGCACCACGGCCGAGTGCA
>JBFXIT010000067.1:0-9534 GCA_050175655.1 Leucobacter sp. | reverse complement strand
TGACCTTCGCGCTGTCGCTGCACGCACCCGACGACGAGCTGCGCGACGAGCTGATCCCGGTGAACAGCCGCTGGAAGGTCGACGAGGTGCTCGACGCGGCGCGATCCTATTTCGAGCGCACCGGCCGCCGGGTGTCGATCGAATACGCGCTCATCAAGGACATGAACGACCACGCCTGGCGCGCGGATCTGCTCGCCGAGAAGCTGAACGCCCGCGGCCGGGGATGGGTGCACGTCAACCCCATCCCGCTGAACCCGACGCCGGGATCGGTGTGGACGCGCTCGGAGCCCTCGGTCACCCGAGAGTTCGTGGATCGGCTGAACGCCGCAGGGGTCCCGACCACGCTGCGCGACACGCGCGGCAAGGAGATCGACGGTGCCTGCGGCCAGCTGGTCGCCACCGAGCAGGACAAGCGGGAGGCGGAGGCCTTCACCGCCGTGGGCGCCTAGCGGCCGCAGCCGTTCAGCGGCCGAGCGCCCCGGCGAGCGCCTCGACGTCGGCGCCCGTGTTCCACAGGTGGAAGGAGATGCGCGCATTGCCGGCGCGGCCCGAGGCGGCGATGCCCGCGGCCCGCATCGCGGCGAGGTCGTCGCCCTCGGGATCGGCCCACGCCACGATCGCCGAGTCGCCCGATGGCAGCCCGAGCATCGCGCGCGCGGCGTTCGCGAGGCCCAGATCGTGGGCGTGCACCGCTTCGGGGTCGAGCCCGGTGAGGAGGCGGAGCGCCGCCTCGGTGCCTGCGATCGACGGCCACGCCGGGGAGAGGTCGAAGCGCCCGGCTCCTGCGGCGAGCGGCATGTGCCCGGCGTAGCAGGAGTCCCAGACGTCGTCAGCAGAGCACCAGCCCGCAGCCAGAGGGGTCGCCGCGGTCTCCAGGCCGGCGCGCGCGGTCAGGAACGCCGTGCCGCGCGGGGCGCAGAGCCACTTGTAGGCATGGCACACCGTGAAGTCGAAGCCCTCGGCTCCGATCGGCAGCCAGCCGAGCGACTGCGTCAGATCTACGAGCGTGCGAGCCCCGGTCGCCGCCGCGGCCTCGCGGATCGCGGTGTGCTCGGCGACCCGGCCGTCTGCGGACTGGACCAGGGAGAACGCGACCAGCGAGGTCTCCGACGAGACGGCATCGGCGAGCCCGTCGAGTGGAGCGAAGCGCAGGCGCACGCCGCGCGCGGCGAGCTGCGCGAAGGGGTGCACGAGCGAGGCGAAGTCGCCTTCGGCGCAGAGCACCTCGGCGCCGTCGGGAAGGGCCGATGCCACGACCGACACCAGCTGGGAGACCTGCGAGCCGACGGCCACTCGAGAGGGATCGACGCCTGCGAGCCCCGCATAGAGCGCTCGGCACCGCTCGACCGAATCGGAGATGGCGACGGGGTCGAGGTCGCCGGCCGCCCAGCCGTCGACGAAGTCGTGCATGGCGCGAACGGTCGCCCGGCTCGGCAGGCCGCTGGTGCAGGCGGCCAGGTACCCGGGTGCGGGTGCGAAGTGCCCGCCGAAGGGGGAGTCCATCGTGGGGGCTGCGGTCGATCCGTCCATAGGGCCAGGGTAACGACCGCCTCAATATAATCAAACCAAATCGTTCTTATCTCTTGCTTTGCTATCGCTTATATCTGAGCTACCATCATGGTCATGAGCAGCAGCCGCCACACAGACCCTCTCGGCGCGATCGACTCGACCGAGCTCCGCATCCTGCACGCGCTCGCCACGACCGGGTCGCTCACCGCGGCGGCCGGCAGCCTCGGGCTCAGCCAGCCGGCCGTGAGCCAGCGCATCAAGCGGATGGAGACCCGGCTCGCCGTGCCGCTCATCGAGCGGCAGGGGCGCGGGATACGGCTCACGGCGGCGGGCAACATCCTGGCCGACCACGCGCGCACGGTGGTCGCGGAGATCGACGCCGCGCTCGCCGCGATCGACGACCTGCGGGGCGAGCGGGGCGGCACGCTGCGTCTGGTCGGCTTCCCGTCGGCGTCTGCGACCATCGTGCCCGCGCTGATGAAGCGCATGGCCGCTGAGGCGCCCGAGGTCGCGCTGCAGTACCGCGAGGCCGAGCCGCCGGCGGCGGTGGCCATGCTGCGCGACGGCGAGGTCGACTGCGCGCTCGTCTTCGACTACGTCGGTGCGGCGGAGCTGCCCGCCGGCAGCGTCTTCACCCCGCTCTGGCGCGAGACCGTGAGCATCGTCCTGGCCGACGAGCGTGCGGAGGGCCTGGATACCGCGCATCTCGCAGACCTCTCGGCCGAGCACTGGATCGCCGGCTGCGAGAAGTGCCGCGGCCATCTGATGGTCGCTGCGGCCGAGCACGGCTTCGAGCCCGACATCATCCAGGAGACGGACAACGTGCCGGCCATGCTCGCGATGGCGGCGGCCGGCGGCGCCGTGGCGATGGTGCCTGGCCTCGCGCTCGCGGCTGCGCGCACCCTGCCCGACGGCGCTTCGGCTCTGCCGCTCGATCCGCCGCGATACCGCACGATCGGCCTGGTCTCCATGGACACCGCCAACGAGAGCCCGCAGGTGAAGCTCTGCAAGCGACTGCTCTCGAGCGTCGACGGATCCGCGTGGCATCTCGAGGTCGCGGCGTGAGCATCGCGGCGGCCCCTGCGACTGGCCGCCTGGCGCGCGGGGGCGCGCTGCAGCGCCGCACGGTGCTGGTGCTCTCCGCGGCAACGATCCTCGGAGGCCTCGGAGTGGGGGCGTCGCTCTCGGTCGGAGCTCTGCTGCTCGCCGAGGTGAGCGGCAACGACGCGATCTCCGGGCTCGCATCGGCGACCTTCAACGCCGGAGCGGCCATCGCGGGCATCCCGCTCGCCCGTCTCGCCGCGAGGTCGGGCCGCCGGCGGGCCCTGGTCACGGGCAGCGCGGTGGCGATGGTCGGAGCGCTGGTCGCGATCCTCGGCACCGTCGTCGGGCAGTGGTGGGTGCTCGCGTGCGGCATCGCGATGCTGGGCGTCGCCAGCGCGGTGCAGCTGCTGTCGCGCTTCGCCGCGACCGATCTCGCCGCGCCGGGGAAGCGCGCCCGAGACCTGTCGCTCGTGGTGTGGTCGATCACCGTCGGGGCCATCGTCGGCCCGAACCTTCTGGGGCCAGGGGCCTGGGTGGGAGGCATCATCGGCGTCACGCCCCTCGCCGGCGTCTTCGTCTTCGCCTTCCTCGCGCAGGTGCTCGCGGCGCTCGTCAACTGGCTCGGGCTGCGGCCCGATCCTCTGCTGACTGCCAGGAGCCTGCCGCCGGAAGCCGAGGCCGATACGGGGGCGGAAGCGACCGCGACCGCCGAACGTACGGGTAGCAGCGGGCCTGCGCCCGCCATCGCCGGCCGTCGTGCGCAGATGCTGATCATCTTCGCCATCGCGATGTCGCAGGCCATCATGGTGGGGCTCATGGCGATGACCCCGCTGCACCTCATGCACCACGACGGCACGCACGAGCTCGTCGGCTTCACGCTGAGCCTGCACATCGCCGGCATGTACGCGCTCTCGCCGCTCTTCGGCATGATGACGGGCAGGTTCGGCGGTGTCCGCGTGATGGCCCTCGGCTGGGTGCTGCTCCTCGTCGCGGTGGTGCTCGCCTACCTCTCCGGCCCCTCGCACCTGCTGGTGCAGATCTCGATGACGCTGGTCGGCGTCGGCTGGGGCGCGGTCACGGTCGCGGGCGCGGCGCTGCTCACCGAGATCACTCCGCTGAGCGAGCGCCCGCGCTGGCAGGGCAGATCCGACACCTTCATGAACGCCGCCGGCGCCGTCGCGGGAGCCCTCTCAGGCGTCGCGTTCGCCGTCGGCGACTTCTCGTTCCTCGCCCTGCTCACGGGCGTGCTGCTCATTCTCGGCGCCATCGCCTCGCTCGGGCTCAGACCGCGGCGGTGAATCATTAGACTGGCTGGTGATGACTAGCAGCCTTGATCCTCAGTTCTCCACCGCAACCGGCAGCGATGTGCGCGTGCGCTTCTGCCCCTCGCCGACGGGCACCCCTCACGTCGGCATGGTGCGCACCGCGCTGTTCAACTGGGCCTATGCGCGGCACACCGGTGGCACCTTCGTGTTCCGCATCGAAGACACGGATGCCGCGCGCGACAGCGAGGAGAGCTACCAGCAGATCATCGACTCGCTGCGCTGGCTGGGCCTCGACTGGGACGAGGGCATCGGCGTCGGAGGCCCGAGCGAGCCCTACCGGCAGTCGCAGCGCGGAGAGATCTACCGCGACATCGCAGCCAGGCTGCTCGAGGCCGGCCATCTCTACGAGAGCTTCTCGACCGCTGAGGAGATCGACGCGCGCAACGAGGCCGCCGGCCGGCCGAAGCAGCTCGGCTACGACAACTACGACCGCGACCTCACCGACGCGCAGAAGGCCGCGTTCCGCGCGGAGGGCCGCGAGCCGGCCCTCCGCTTCCGCGTGCCCGACATCGACCTCGGCTTCGACGACCTCGTGCGGGGCCCCATCAACTTCCCGGCCGGCAGCACCATAGACTTCGTCGTCGTGCGCCCGAACGGAGCGCCCCTCTACACGCTGACCAACCCCGTCGACGACGCGCTCATGGGCATCACCCACGTGCTGCGCGGCGAGGATCTGCTCTCGTCGACCCCCCGCCAGATCGCTCTGCATCGCGCGCTCGTCGAGCTGGGCGTCGAGCGCGAGATCCCGCGCTTCGGCCACCTGCCCTACGTCATGGGCGAGGGCAACAAGAAGCTCTCGAAGCGGGATCCCGAGTCGAACCTGCTGCATCATCGGGATCGGGGCTTCATCCCCGAGGGGCTGCTCAACTACCTGTCCCTCCTGGGCTGGTCGCTCTCGGCCGATCGCGACGTGTTCACGAGCGACGAGATGGTCGCCGCCTTCGACGTCGCGAACGTCAATCCGAACCCCGCGCGCTTCGACCAGAAGAAGGCCGATGCGATCAATGCGGACCACATCCGGCTCCTCTCCGAGGAGGACTTCGGCAGGCGGATCCTGCCCTACCTCATCGCGGGCGGGGCGCTCCCGGTCGAGCCGAGCGAGCAGCAGCTCGACGTCGTCCGCCGGGCCGTGCCGCTCGTGCAGAGCCGGGTGACCGTGCTGAGCGAGGTCGTCGGCATGATGGGCTTCCTGTTCACGACAGCCGATGCCCTGGTCTACGAGGAGGATGCCCTGGCTTCGCTGAAGGACGATGCCGGGACGGTGCTGCGCATGAGCATCGGCAGGCTCGATACCGACATACCCGAGGGGGAGTGGCGCACCGAGCAGATCCAGGATGTGCTGCAGACAGTGCTCACCGACCCCGAGCAGGGGCTCGGGCTCAAGCCCCGCTTCGCCTTCGGCGCGCTGCGAGTCGCGATATCGGGTCGCCGGGTGTCGCCGCCGCTGTTCGAGTCGATGGAACTGCTCGGCAAGGAGGAGACGCAGAAACGTCTCGCGCGGCTGATGCACCATCTCAGGGATCTGCGGGAGCTTGCGTAGTCATGTTTGAGGAGCAGGATCTGCGCAGCGCCTCCGGACATCTTCCCGTCGGCGTCGCGATCATCGGCGGCGGCCCTGCCGGGCTCTCCGCCGGGCTGCAGCTCGTGCGGGCCAACCGGCGCATCGCGATCCTCGACTCCAACCGTCCGCGGCACTCGGCGACGCTGCAGTCGCACGGCTTCCTCACCCGTGACGGCGCGCCGCCGCTCGAGCTGCGGCGCCTCGGGCGCGAGGAGTTCGAGTCGTACCCCACGGCGACGTTCGCGCAGTCCATCGCCCGCGAGGTGACGCCGCTCACCGAGGAGGAGGCGCTCGCCACCGGCTTCCCCGACGGGATCGGCTTCCGCGTGCGCGGCACCGGGGTCCGGGGCGCCGCCGACGTCGAGTTCCTGGCCCGACGCGTGCTCGTCACCGCGGGCCTGACCGAGGAGCTGCCGCCCTTCCCGATGATCCGGGCCTTCTACGGCACGGCGCTGCACAGCTGCGTGGAGTGCGACGGCTTCGAGAAGACCGACAAGCCCCTCGCGCTCATCGGCGAGACGAGCGACGTCTTCGCCCGTGCGCTGCTCATCAGCCGCTTCTCGAGCGACCTGATCGTGTTCACGAACGGCGCCGACACAGTACGGCCCGAGCAGGAGGATCAGCTGGCGCGCGTCGGCATCCGCGTCGAGCGCAGGGCCATCGACGACATCGTGGGCGAGCGCGCCGAGATGACCGGTGTGCGCCTCGCCGACGGCGAGGTGATACCGCGCGTCGGCGGCTTCGTGCGCCCGCGCTGGCACGCCCCCGTGGAGTTCCTGGGCGAGCAGCCCATCGAGCGCGACGACTGGGGGCTCATCGTGGTCAGCGATCGGGGGGAGACCTCGATCCGGGGCGTCTACGCGGCGGGGGACATCATCCCGCCGGGCCCGCAGCAGCTCATCATCGCCGCGGGCGGGGGGGCGCGCGTGGCGGCGAGGCTCAACATGGATCTGATCCGGGGCGCGCTCGGAGTGGGGATGATCGATGAATAGGACCGAGGAGAAGACGGTGACCGCGAACCAGGGATCGGATCCGTCGGCCTACCTGACGCCCGGGGCGCGCTCCGCGACGCTCGGCTCGCGTTACGCCACCATCTCGGCGGTGTTCGTGGGCATTCTGCTCATCTCGAACGTGGTGGCGGTCAAGCCGATCGCCTTCGGGGCCATCGCCTTCGGCGACTTCTCGCTGCCGCTCGTGTTCGACGGGGGAGTGTTCCTCTTCCCGCTCGCCTACATCCTCGGCGACGTGCTGGCCGAGGTGTACGGGCTGAAGGCATCCCGGCGCGCGATCTTCGCGGCCTTCGCGCTCGCGCTGGTCGCATCGCTCACCATCCTCGTGGTGCAGATCTCCCCGCCGGCGGCGGGGTGGGAGAACCAGGAGGCGTTCGCCGCCGTGCTCGGCTTCGTGCCACGGATCGTCGCCGCGAGCCTGGTGGCGTTCCTCGCCGGCCAGCTCATGAACGCCTGGGTGCTCGACCGCATGCGGCGGCGCACCTCGGGCCGCTTCCTGCGCACCCGGCTCATCGGGTCGACCCTCGTGGGTCAGCTGGTCGACACCCTCCTGTTCTGCACGATCGCGTTCGCGGGCATCATCACCGGCATCGACTTCGTGATGTACGTCGTGCTCGGCTACGTCGTGAAGGTGCTCGCCGAGGTCGTGCTCCTGCCGGTCACGACGCGGGTCATCAAGGCGGTCCGCGCCGCGGAGAGCAGGAGTGCAGCCGAGGTCGGCGCCGCCTAGCGTCCCAGCCGGCCCAGCGTCTCGTCGCGGAGTTCGGCGAAGGTTCCGTCGATGATCGACTGACGGATCCGCTCGACGAGGCGCACGATGTAGCGCTCGTTGTGGATCGTGGCGAGCGTCGACCCGAGCATCTCCTTCGCCTTGAACAGGTGGTGCAGGTACGCCGCCGTGTAGTTCTGGCATGTGTAGCAGTCGCACTCGGGGTCGAGCGGTTCGAAGCTCCTGCGCTGCGCCGCGGCTTTGGCGTTGATCCTGCCGCGCGACGAGTACATGGTGCCGCCGCGGGCCTGCCGGGAGGGCGCCACGCAGTCGAAGGTGTCCGCGCCCGCGGCGATCGCGATGAAGAGATCCTCGGGCTCCGAGATGCCGAGCAGGTGCCGGGGCTTCGTCTCGGGCAGTTCCTCGTTCACCCAGCCGACGATGGTGCCGAGCTCGCGCTTCTCGAGCGCGCCGCCGATGCCGAAGCCGTCGAACTGCTGCCCCGTCTCGTCGGCTCCGCGCAGCTCCGCGAGACCGCGGGCGGCGCGGCGCCGCAGATCCTCGTACTGCGCGCCCTGGACGACGCCGAAGAGCGCCTGGTAGGGGCGATGTGGCCTGGCCGCCGTCTGCCGCGCGTGCTCATCGAGACAGCGCACCGCCCAGCGCTCGGTGCGCTCGACGGAGTCCTCCTGGTACCGGCGGGTGTTGAGCAGGGTCGTGCACTCGTCGAAGGCGAAGATGATGTCGGCGCCGAGCTGGTGCTGGATGCGCATCGACACCTCGGGGGTGAAGCGGTGCCGGTCGCCGTTGATGAACGACTTGAAGGTGACCCCGTCCTCGTCGACGTGGGCGAGGCGCTCCTTGTTCTCGGCGATCACCTCGTCGCTCTGATAGGCGTTCTCGTCCATCGAGATCACCTTCTTGAAGCCGACGCCCAGCGACATCACCTGGAATCCGCCCGAATCCGTGAAGGTGGGGCCCGGCCAGTTCATGAACGCCCCGAGTCCGCCGGCCTCGTCGACGATGTCCGGCCCGGGCTGGAGGAACAGGTGGTAGGCGTTGGCGAGCACGGCTTGCCCGCCGAGCCCGGCCACCGTCTCGGGCAGCATCGCCTTGACGGTGGCCTTGGTGCCGACCGGGATGAAGGCGGGTGTCGCGATGTCGCCGTGGGGGGTGCGGATCACGCCGGCCCGCCCGAGGGGCCTGCCGTCGCCGGTCTCCACCCCGCCGGCCTCGAGCCGGTGGGTCAGGGCGAAGCCGAATTCGGAGGGGGAGGCCGCCCGGGTCGCATCTGCGGCGCATGCTGCTGTGGTCACCCGCCTATTCAAGCAGCAGGAGCCGCCGGAGCAATATCGTCAATCCTGGTTGACATATCACCATGCGTCAATCAGAATTGACGCATGGATGCGATGCGGATGATCGAGCTTGCGGAAGCGGCGGAGCACGACAACGCGCTCATCGCGCTCGATGCGGTGGTGCGCATGCGTGCCGAGCTGGAGCGGCAGGAGGCGTCGCTCGTGCGCCGGGCCCGGAACGCGGGGGAGAGCTGGGCGATGATCGCCGCCGCGCTCGGAGTGTCGAAGCAGGCGGTGCACCAGAAGTTCGGCCGCAGCGGCGGCCGCGCGAAGCGAGGGGAGAGATGACATGCGCACGGCGATCGCGGCCTCGGGGGAGTTCGGACCCGACGAGTTGGGCGAGTGGCTGGAGCGAGGGTTCCCTCCGGCGCTGGCGAAGGACTGGATCTCGGATGGAGCGAGCCTGGCTGAAGCAGAGGCCTGGCGCGCGGCGGGCTTCGCCGAGTCATGCTCGGCTCTGGTCTGGCGGGTGCGGGGAATCGGCCTGGGCGAGGCACGGTTGCTGGATGCCGCCGGCATCGTGCCCGCGCGTCGGGCGCGACGCCGACTGCGCAGGCGCGTCGGATGAGGTCCGGCGGAGAGCCGCCGTGCACGTCGCCTGGCTAGGTGATCGTCGCATCAGCAGCCGCGGGGTCGCATCGCGCATGAATGAGCGTGGAACCGCGAGAACCCGCGCGACACGCCGTGTCGCAGGCGCTATTTGCGTTGTGTTCATCTTTCGGGCTAGAGTAATCACTCGTTGGCCGGAACGCCGAAAGGCAGAAACGGACAGCGAGATTCCTCCAAAGGCGGCGAGTTGATTCAATTCGTCGCTTGCATTATGCTAGGGGGACGCCTCAAGTGGCTCTTGAGAAACATTTTCGTAATGCGCTCGGGCCCGAGGTAGATCAGTCTCTCGGAGAACCTTTGTCGGGTTGTGTACGGGGGGTGTCTGGTCCTTGAGAACTCAATAGTGTGCACTTGATTGTCAAATGCCAATTTATTATCCCCGGCTATCACTTCGGTGGTGGTGGGAGATTCC
>JBFXIT010000066.1:0-9551 GCA_050175655.1 Leucobacter sp. | reverse complement strand
CAGCGCATCGCCTTCCACATCCTGCAGACGCAGAACTTCGATGTGACCCGCCTGGCAGAGCTGCTCACCGTGGTGCGCGAGAAGGTGCGCTTCTGCGAGGTGTGCGGCAACATCACCGAAGAGGATCGCTGTGCGATCTGCCGCGATCCGCGCCGGGACCAGACCCTCATCTGCGTGGTCGAGGAGCCCAAAGACGTGGTCGCCATCGAACGCACCCGCCAGTTCCGGGGGCTCTACCATGTGCTCGGCGGCGCGATCAGTCCTATCGACGGCATCGGCCCCGACGACCTCAGCATCGCGCAGCTCATGAGACGGCTGAGCCGAATCTCCGTCGAGAGCGACGGCAGCAGCGCCGGAGCCGGCGACGAGCCCGTGCGCGAAGTGATCCTCGCCACCGATCCGAACCTCGAGGGCGAGGCGACCGCCGCCTACCTCTCGCGCCTGCTCGCCAGCATCGAGGTGCCGGTGTCGCGCCTCGCCTCCGGCCTGCCGGTCGGTGGCGACCTCGAGTTCGCAGACGAGGTCACGCTCGGGCGGGCCTTCGAGGGCCGCACCAAGATGAACTGAGAAACGGGATCGAGGCGCCTCATCGCTCCGATGCAGCAAGGCACAGGCCCGGGCATACGGGGCGCGATAGACTGATAGCTGGCGTATTTTCAGACGAAACCAGCAGGAGGCCGACCGGTGGCATTGATCGTGCAGAAGTTCGGCGGTTCCTCGGTCGCCGATGCCGAGAGCATCAAGCGCGTCGCCAAGCGCATCGTCGAGACCCGCCGCGCGGGCAACGACGTCGTCGTCGCCGTCAGCGCGATGGGCGACACCACCGACGAGCTGCTCGACCTGGCTGCAGAGGTCACCCCGATCCCCGCCCCCCGCGAACTCGACATGCTGCTCACCGCGGGCGAGCGCATCTCGATGGCCCTGCTCGCCATGACCATCAAGGGCATGGGCGTCGAGGCGCTGTCGTTCACCGGCAGCCAGGCCGGCATGATCACGACCGCCGAGCACGGCTCCGCCAAGATCGTCGACGTGACCCCGAAGCGGGTGCGCGAGGCGCTGGATCAGGGAGCCATCGCCATCGTCGCCGGCTTCCAGGGCTTCAACCGCGGCACCGGCGACATCACCACCCTCGGCCGCGGCGGATCCGATACGACCGCGGTCGCGCTCGCCGCCGCGCTCGAGGCCGATGTCTGCGAGATCTACACCGACGTCGACGGCATCTTCACGACCGACCCCCGCGTCGTGCCGCTGGCGCGCAAGATCGAGGCCATCACCTCGGAGGAGATGCTCGAGCTGGCCGCATCCGGCGCCAAGGTGCTCCATCTGCGCGCCGTCGAATACGCTCGCCGGCACGGCGTCGCACTGCACGTCCGCTCGTCGTTCTCCAGCGAAGAGGGCACGATCGTCTACGACCCCGCCAAGGGGCACCCGAAGGGGGATCACATGGAAGAGCCGATCATCACGGGCATCGCCTTCGAGAAGAGCGAGGCGAAGGTCACCGTCGGGGGAGTGCCCGATGTGCCGGGCAAGGCCGCGCAGATCTTCGAGATCGTGGCGAAGACCAACGCCAACATCGACATGATCGTGCAGAACGTCTCGGCCGCCGACACCAACCTGACCGACATCTCGTTCACGGTGCCGATGGGCGACGGACGCCGCGTGGTCGAGGCGCTCGAAGCCGAGCGCGAGCTGCTCAGCTACAAGAGCCTGCAGTACGACGACCAGATCGCCAAGGTCGCGGTCGTCGGCGCCGGCATGCGCAACGCCTCGGGCGTGTCCGCCCAGCTGTTCCGCGCACTCTACGAGGCCGGCATCAACATCGAGATGATCTCGACCAGCGAGATCCGCGTCTCGGTCGTCACCCGCGCCGACGTTATGGAGAAGGCGGTGCGCGCGCTGCATACCGCGTTCGGCCTCGACGCCGAGAACGAGGCCACCGTCTACGCCGGCACCGGCCGCTAGCCTCCACTCGTTTCCTCATTTCGCAGTCTTTGAAAGGAACCCCTCATGGCTGAACAGCAGGGTGTCAACGTCGCCGTCGTCGGCGCCACCGGTCAGGTCGGAAAGGTGATGCGCCGTCTCCTCGATGAGCGCGACTTCCCGATCGCGAGCCTGCGGCTTTTCTCGAGCGCACGCTCCGCCGGCACTGAGATCGAGTTCCGCGGCGAGCCGATCATCGTCGAAGACGTCGAGACCGCCGATCCCAGCGGCATCGACATCGCCCTCTTCTCTGCGGGCGGTACCGCCTCGCGGGCCTACGCGCAGAAGTTCGCCGATGCCGGAGCCATCGTCATCGACAACTCGAGCGCCTGGCGCCTCGACCCCGAGGTGCCCCTCGTCGTTAGCGAAGTCAACCCGCACACCATCGAGAGCATCGTCGAGGCTCGCAGCGGCATCATCGCCAACCCCAACTGCACGACGATGGCGGCCATGCCCGTGCTGAAGGCGCTCGACGCCGAGGCCGGCCTGGAGCGTCTGATCGTCACCACCTTCCAGGCGGTTTCGGGATCGGGCCTCGCCGGTGCCCGCGAGCTGGCCGGGCAGGTCACCGCGGCGGTCGAGGCCGGCGGCATCGAGGGCCTGGTGCACGACGGCACGGCCGTGTCGTTCCCCGTACCCGAGGTCTACACCAAGACCATCGCCTTCGACGTGCTGCCGCTGGCCGGCTCGATCGTCGACGACGGCGAGGGGGAGACCGACGAGGAGAAGAAGCTGCGCAACGAGAGCCGCAAGATCCTCGAGCTGCCTGAGCTGCTCGTCGCGGGCACCTGCGTACGCGTGCCGGTCTTCACCGGTCACTCGCTTTCGATCCACGCCGAGTTCGCCGAGCCCATCTCCCCTGAGCGCGCCACCGAGGTGCTGGCGGAGGCCCCGGGCGTCGCGCTGAGCGACGTGCCGACGCCTCTCGAAGCGGCGGGACAGGATCCGAGCTTCGTGGGCCGCATCCGCGCCGACCAGTCGGCGCCGGAGGGTCGCGGCCTCGTGCTGTTCGTCTCGAACGACAACCTGCGCAAGGGCGCGGCGCTCAACGCGGTGCAGATCGCCGAGCTGGTCGCGCAGAAGCTCGCCGCTTGAGCCCTGGCTCTGGGCGGGCGGGCGCGCGGGGGAGCCAGGACGGCAGGCCGCTGGCGGCCTGCTACGAGTCCGATGCTTCGAGCGTGATGAGGCTCGCCTCCGGGCGGCACGCGAAGCGGATCGGGGAGTAGATCGACGCGCCGAGCCCGGCGCTCACGTTGAGGAAGGCGGCGCGCTCCGCGTCGTACCAGACGCTGACTCCGCGGGCCTGCTGCACGGGCAGATCGCAGTTCGCGGTGAGCGCGCCGATGCCCGGCACGCGCACCTGCCCGCCATGCGTGTGACCTGCGAAGATCATCTCGGCGCCGGCGTCGAGCAATGCGTTCAGCGCGTGCTGGTAGGGGGCGTGGACGACTCCGAGCCTGACCGGTGACGCCGTCCCGAGGCTGGGCAGCGCGGCGATCGCCGCGCGCATCTTCTCGGCGTTGTCGTAGCGGATGTGCGGATCGCCCAGGCCGAACAGCTCGACGTCCACTCCGCGCAGGGTCAGCCGTGCGGCGGCGTTGTCGAGGTCGATGAAGCCCAGGTCGGTGTACCCGCGGGTGAGAGCGGCGTTGTCAATGTCCTGCCGACGGGTCGCGCGGCGACTGGGCTCGCGCAGATACTTGAGCGGGTTCTTCGGGATCGGGCCGTAGTAGTCGTTCGAGCCGTGCACGAACACGGTCGGCACGCCCGCATCTGCGAACGGTCGCAGCGTGTGCAGCAGAGCACCGCGCGCCTGCGCATGCCCCATCATGTCTCCGGTCAGCACGACGAGGTCGGGGCGAAGCTCGACGAGACTGCGGATCCAGGCGATCTTGCGGTGCTGCCAGGGGGCCAAGTGCAGATCACTGAGCTGCAGCACCCGCAGCGGCGCCGACCCGGGGGGCAGCGTCGGCAGGGCGGCATGGCGCACGGTGAAGAGCCGGGGCTCCACCAGTGTCGACCACGCGAAGACGCCGAGGGCTGCAGCCCCCAGCGTTTTCGCAGTGCGTTTCATCAACAGTCGACGACCAGGGTCACTTGGCTGCTGCGCTTCGCGTCGGTTCCGGCCGCCGGGCTGCTCGACAGCACGGGATCGGGGTTGGCCGGCGTGGCGCTCGGTCCGCTCTGACACTGCCCGACCACTGAGGCGAAGCCCGCACTGTTCAGCGCCGTCCGGGCCTGGTCGTAGCCCTGCCCCACGACATCCGGCAGCTTGGTCATGCTCGCGTTGCTGCGGTAGACGGTGATCCCGATGCCCGCGGGCACCGAGCTTCCGCCGGCCGGGTTCGTGCTCGAGACCATGCCCGCCGCGATCACCGAGTCCTCCTCGCCGCCGTCCACGACCGTGAAGCCGGCTGCGGTCAGCAGCTGCGACGCCTCTTCGTAGGATCGTCCGGATACGTCGGGAACCGTGGTCATGGTCTGCTTGAGTGCGCTCTCCGACGGGGTCGGGAAGGCGTCGCCGCCGAACTTGGCATCCGCGACGTTCATCATCGCGGGCCAGATGGTCTGATCCGCGACCATCAGGCCGCCCCAGCCGCCGAACTGCATGGTGGAGACCTTGCCGGTCACGTTGCCCACCCAGGTGGCGGTGGCGACCTTGGTGCTGGCGCCGACCGTCCAGTTGTCCACGACATCGTCGGTGGTGCCGGTCTTGGCGAGGTGGGGGACGCCGAAGGCCGAGCGCGCATGCCGGGCGAGGCCGTTGTTCACCGTGTATTCGAGCGCGTATGCGACGCCGGCGGCGACGTCGGGCGAGACGCCGCTCTTGCACTTGCTCTTGGTGAAGGGCACCTCTGCGCCGTCGGGCCCGGTGATGCTGTCGATGGGCACCGGGGTGCACACCTCGCCGTTGCCGGCGAAGGCCGCGTAGGCGGTGGCCATGCTGATCGGCGCGATCTCGTCGATGCCGCCGTAGACGTTCGAGGGCACCATGGTCAGGTGGGTCGTGCCGTAGGTGGGCAGGCCCTCGTTGGGCTGCGGCGCGGCGCGGTGGATGCCGAGGTTCTCCGCCGTCGTGAAGATGCCGCAGAGATCCATCTTCTGCGCCATGGAGACCAGACCGCCGTTGACCGACTGCGCGATGGCGGTGAGCACCGGCTGGTTGCCGCGCGTGCCGAGGTTGTCGTTCGAGAACTTGAACGAGCCGTAGCCGTAGACCCCGCCGTCCATGCACGAGGCCTTGAACGAGTTCTCCTGCACCGTGCGGCCGTCGACGTTCACGATGTCGCGCACCGAGTGACCCGTGCGCAGCCACTCAGCGAGCGTGATGGGCTTGAACGTCGAGCCCACCTGGAACCCGCCGGACCCGCCGTAGTCGAAGTCGGTGTTGTAGTTGATCGCCGTGTAGCCGGGGTTCGCGGCCAGGAAGTCGGGATCGTTGGCGAAGGGGCGGTTCTGGACCATGGCGAGCACGCGGCCGGTGCCCACCTCCACGCTCACGCTGGCGCCGCCGACGTCGATGCCGTCCATCAGCGACGGCACCTTGGCCCGCATCGCCTCGACGCCTGCGGCCTGGATGTCGAGGTCGATCGTCGTCATGATCTGATAGCCGCCGCGGAGGAACTGGAAGCTCCGCTCCTCGGGCGTGTTGCCGAAGCTCGTGTCGTTCTCGATGTAGCGCTGCACGAAGTTGCAGAAGTGCCCGATCCCGAGGGTCTGCTCCGCGACGGCGCAGCCCGCGACGCGGGGGGTGATGACCGGCTCGATCGGCGTGGCGACGGCCTCCTCGTACTGCGCCTGGGTGATCCTGCCGGCGTCGAGCATGCGCTCGAGCACGTAGTTGCGCCGATTCTCGCTGGCCTCCAGGTTCTCCGGGATGTCGAGCTGGAACCTCGAGGGGTTCTGCACGATGCCGACGAGACTCGCCGCCTGGCTGAGCGTCAGATCCTTCGCGCTCGTGTTGTAGTAGTACTGCGCGGCCGACTCGATGCCGTAGATCTGGCGGCCGAACAGCGCGATGTTCAGGTAGCCCAGCAGGATCTCGTCCTTCGAGTACTCCTTCTCGATGCTGATCGCGTAGCGCATCTCCTTGAGCTTGCGGTCGAGATCGCGCCGCGTCGCCTCCTTGTAGGCGGCGTCGCGCTCGGTCTCGTCGGGGATCGCCTCGGCCTGCTGGATCAGCACGTTGCGCACGTACTGCATGCTGATGGTCGACGCGCCGCCCGCATCGTTGCCGCTCACCTCGCCGAGCACCGCTCGGCCGGTGCCGAGCACGTCGACGCCTCCGTGCGTGTAGAAGCGCGGATCCTCCGTGGCGACCGCCGCGTCCTTCACGTACTGGGAGATCCCGTCCCAGCCCACCATCTCGCGATCCTGGGCGTAGAACTCGGCGACCTTGACGGTGCTGTCGCCCTGTCGCGCGTAGAGCGTCGAGGGGAGGGCCAGCTGCCCCGGGTTCAGGTGGTTCGGGAGGTTCTCGAAGATGCTGATGGCGGAGTTCGCCGCGATGCCGCTGAGGGCCACGACCGGCGTGACCGCCGCGGTGAGCAGCACGCCCGCGATGACGCTCATCACGATGGCGCCGAAGAAGCCGCCGACTGCACCGCCGAAGCTGCGGGGTTTCGCGGTACGCACCGAGCCTTTGCGGCTCTTCGAAGAAGGGGATGACGATTGGGTCATAGAATCAATCGTAGGCGACACGCCTGACAATCTCCTTCTGCGCCGAGGAATCGGGCGAGAGGAGGCCATGTCGGCCTGCGCCGTCGCACCGCGCGCATCCCGCGTCGCGTGCGTTCTGTACGTCGACACAGCCGAGGAGCCGTCAATGAGCGAGACCGCCGATGCGGGTCAGCCCGTCTGGGAGTACTTCGTCACGCCGCTGCTGCTGCACAACGAGGCCCAGATCCTGAACAACTGGGGCGCGCAGGGGTGGGAGCTCGTGCAGATCATCGAGGGCCCCGCCGGCGGCAACGTCGCATACCTGAAGAGAAGGAAAGCCTGAATATGTCAGTGATCGAAGACCGCCTGAGCGAGCTCGGCTTCGAGGTGCCCGAGGTCGCGGCCCCGGTCGCCGCCTACGTGCCGGCTCTCCGCCGCGGCAATGTGGTCTACACCTCGGGGCAGCTGCCCTTCGTCGACGGCAAGCTGCCGGTCACCGGCAAGGTCGGCGCCGAGGTCACCGCCGAGCAGGCCGAGGAGATGGCCCGGCTGTGCGCCCTCAACGGCCTCGCCGCCGTCCGGGGCCTGCTCGGGTCGCTCGATCGCATCGTGCAGGTCGTGAAGGTCACTGCCTTCGTCGCCTCCGACCCCTCCTTCACCGGTCAGCCCGCGGTCGCCAACGGCGCCTCGGTGTTCCTCGGCAAGGTGTTCGGCGATGCGGGCATCCACGTGCGCTCGGCCGTGGGAGTGCCGGTGCTCCCGCTCGACGCTCCCGTGGAGATCGAGTTCACCTTCGAAGTGCGGGACTGACGAACCCGCCCGGGCGTAGAAGAAGGGGCAGGATCCGCGTGATGCGATCCTGCCCCTTCTTCATGCCGTGCCGAGCGGTCGACGCCTACTTCTCCGCCCGCTCATTCCGCACGCGCTGCGAGATGGTCTGCATGACCGACGTGTCGGCGAGCGTCGTGGTGTCGCCGATGTCGCGCCCCTCCGCCGCATCCTTGAGCAGGCGGCGCATGATCTTGCCAGAGCGGGTCTTGGGCAGCTCGCTCACCACGAACACCTGGCGCGGGCGGGCGATCGCGCCGATCGCGCCTGCGACGTGCTTCTTCAGCTCCACCTCGGCATCGGCCTCGGTGAGCAGCTTCTGCTGCGACTTCAGGATCACGAACGCCACGACCGCCTGACCGGTCGTCTCGTCGTCGGCGCCGACCACCGCGGCCTCGGCCACGGCGTGGTGCTCGACCAGGGCGCTCTCGATCTCGGCGGTCGACAGGCGGTGCCCCGAGACGTTCATCACGTCGTCGACGCGGCCCATCAGCCAGATGTCGCCGTCTTCGTCGACCCGTGCGCCGTCGCCTGCGAAGTAGCTGTCGCCGAACTTCGCCCAGTAGGTGTCGACGAAGCGATCGGGATCGCCCCAGATCGTGCGCACCATGCTCGGCCACGGGCGCTGCACCGTGAGCAGGCCGCCCTGGCCGCGATCCACCCGGTTGCCCTGGTCGTCGACGACGCTGACCGTGATGCCCGGCTGCGGCACCTGCGCGCTGCCCGGCTTGAGCGCGGTGAGCCCCGGCAGCGGAGCGATCATGATCGCACCCGTCTCGGTCTGCCACCAGGTGTCGACGATCGGGGCGCGGCCCCCGCCGATCACCTCGTGGTACCAGCGCCAGGCCTCGGGGTTGATGGGCTCGCCCACCGAGCCGAGCACGCGGATGCTCGAGAGGTCGTGCTGCTCGGGCACCTGACGGCCGATCTTCATGCAGGCGCGGATCGCGGTCGGCGCGGTGTAGAGGATCGAGACCCGGTACTTCTCGACGATCCGCCACCAACGGCTCCAGTCCGGGGTGTCGGGGGTGCCCTCGTAGAGCACCTGGGTGGCGCCGTTGGCGAGGGGGCCGTATACGACGTAGCTGTGGCCGGTGACCCAGCCCACGTCGGCCGTGCACCAGTAGACGTCGGTCTCGGGCTTGAGGTCGAACACGTTGCGGTGCGTGGTGGCGACCTGGGTCAGATAGCCGCCCGAGGTGTGCAGGATGCCCTTCGGCTTGCCCGTCGTGCCCGAGGTGTAGAGGATGAACAGCGGGTTCTCGGCGGGGAAGCCCTGCGCCGTGTGCTCGCCGTCGTACGCTGCGATCTCGTCGTGCCACCAGAGGTCGCGGCCCTCCCGCATCTCGACGTCGTTGCCGCCGCGCTTGACGACGAGCACCTTCTTCACGGTGCTCGGGGTGCCGTCGGCCTCGTCGAGCGCGAGGGCGTCGTCGACGGTCGGCTTGAGCGCCGACACCCTGCCCTTGCGGTAGCCGCCGTCGGCCGTGATGACGAGCTCGGCCTCGGCGTCGTCGATGCGGGCGCGGAGGCTCTCGGCGCTGAACCCGCCGAAGACCACCGAGTGCGCGGCGCCGAGGCGCGCGACGGCGAGCATGGCGATGACGGCCTCGGGGATCATCGGCATGTAGATGGCGACGCGGTCGCCCTGCCCGACGCCGAGGGCCGTGAGCATGTTCGCGGCGCGCTTCACCTCGTGCGTGAGCTCGCCGTAGGTGATGGTGCGGCTGTCGCCGGGCTCGCCCTCGAAGTGGATCGCCACGCGATCGGCGAGACCGGCCGCGATGTGGCGGTCGAGGCAGTTCGCGGTGACGTTGAGCTCGCCGTCGGCGAACCATCTGGCGAAGGGCGGGTTCGACCAGTCGAGGGTCTCGGTGAAGGGCTTGGTCCACTGCAGCGTGCGGGCCTGCTCGGCCCAGTAGGCGTCGGGATCCTCCGCGGCCTGCCAGTAGACGGCAGGATCGTTCAGATTCGCCTGCGCCTTGAACTCCGCGCTCGGCGGGTAGCTCTCGACCTCGAGCGAGTGGCTCTCGATCGTGCCGCGATCATTGGTTTCAGTCATGGACGCCGTTATCCCGTCTGTG
>JBFXIT010000065.1:0-9571 GCA_050175655.1 Leucobacter sp. | reverse complement strand
GGATCGCCGCGGTCACGCGCTCGGCGAGCAGCGGCGAATCGGTGACGAGCACCGAGGCGGCGGCCTCGTCGTGCTCGGCCTGGCTGATGAGATCGGCGGCCACGAAGCCGGGGTCGGCGCTGTCGTCGGCGATGACGAGGATCTCGGTCGTGCCGGCTTCTGCGTCGATGCCCACGAGGCCCGTCACGGCCCGCTTCGCGGCGGCGACGAACACGTTGCCGGGGCCGGTCACGACATCGACGGCCTCGAGGCCGATGGAGGGCACACCGTGCGCGAAGGCGGCGATGGCGCCGGCTCCACCGATCGCGTAGACCTCGTCGAGTCCGAGCAGGGCCGCGGCCCAGAGCACGGCCTCGTGGGGGGCTCCGTCGTTGTCGCGCTGGGCGGGCGAGGCGAGCGCGAGGCCGCGCACGCCGGCGGCCTGGGCGGAGACGGCGTTCATGATCACCGACGACGGGTAGGCCGCCTTGCCGCCCGGGGCGTACAGCCCGACGCGCTCGACGGGCTGCCAGCGCTGCGTGATCGTGGCGCCGTCGCCGAACCGGGTCACCCGCTCCCCGGGCACTTGTGCCGCCGAGGCGACCCGCAGCTTCTCGATGAGCAGTTCGAGCGCGGCCCTCACCTCGGGCGGGCAGGTCTCGAGCGACGCGGCGATCCGCTCCCCCGGGACGCGCAGGGCATGCCCGTCGACGCCGTCGAAGTCGCGCGCCTGTTCGCGGAGGGCGGTCTCGCCGCGATCCCGCACGTCGTCGACGAGCGGCTTCACCCGATCGAGGGCGGCGGCGGTGTCGACCGCGGCGCGCGGCACGAGCCGCAGGAGTTCGGTACGACTGAGGGTCTTGCCCCGGAGATCGATAGTGCGCAGCATCAGGGGTTCAGTCTACCGGTCGGCGGCGGTGAGCATGCCGAACCAGGCGAGTTCGCGCACCCCCTCGATCAGCGCATCGGCGACTGCGGACTCGGCGACCTCGAAGATCTCGGCGAGCGCCCCGGCGATCTGCCCCAGGGACAGCTCGCCGTCGCAGGCGCCGACAGCGGCGGCGAGCAGAGGGTCCGCGGCCACGGATCGGGAGATCGGCCGGTCCGTGCGCAGCACGATGGACCGCGGCGCCTCCTGCCCCGGGAAGTGAGCCCGCACCTCTTCGACCGCCTCGTCGAGCAGCCAGCGCGTCCCGAGCATCTCGGCGGCGCTCATGCGCGAGGCCGAGACACCCGCGTCGAAGGCGGCGT
The DNA here is from genome assembly GCA_050175655.1 of Leucobacter sp. Lineage (GTDB taxonomy): Bacteria > Actinomycetota > Actinomycetes > Actinomycetales > Microbacteriaceae > Leucobacter. The sequence goes on along the minus strand of JBFXIT010000065.1, from coordinate 8,341 downwards.
CGAGCATGAGGCCGAGTGCGGGCCCGGGGGCTTCGGAGAACGGATCCGAGACGTGCTCCACGCGGATCGGGGCGCTCCGATCCTCTCGCCGCACCCTGACCGCCCCGAGGCCGATCGCCGCAATCCTGCGCGCCGCGAAGTCATCGGCCCAGGCCGACATGAGCGCATCGAAGCGATCCTCGCCGGGCCGTGAGCCTCCGTCCCTCGCCCAGGTCTCCGCGTAGCGGACCGGATCGAGGCGGTCCCGCTCGATCGCCCAGCCCGCGAGCGGACCAGCCGCCGTCTGCGCGTCCTCGATCCATCCGCGCACCCGATCCAGCCCGTTCCCGCCCCAGGGATGCTCCCAGTTCGCCAGGCACAGCAGGGTGCCGCCCGGGCGGAGCAGCGCCGGCCCCTCGCGCACGACGCGCTCCGCGAGCTCGTCGCCGCGGAGACCGGCGTCGCGGTACTCGTAGACCGGCGCCGCCTCGTCTCCGCGGGGCGTGATGACGAACGGAGGGTTGCTCAGGATGAGATCGAACCGCTCGTCAGCGACCGGATCGAAGAGGTTGCCCAGGCGGAACTCGATGCGCTCCTCGAACCCGCTGATCTGAGCACCGTTGAGCCGGGCATTCGCACGCGCCAGGTCGAGAGCGCGTTCCGACACGTCGGTGGCCACGACGCGCGGCACCCCTGCGCGGGCGAGCTGCAGCGCCACGACGCCGCACCCGGTGCCGAGGTCGAAGGCGGAGCGCGGCACCGGCGCCCCGTCGCCGATCGGAGCCTGCGCGAGCAGCGAGCGGGTCGCCCCGCCGACGCCCATGACGTGATCCGGGCGGGCCGGCCCGCCCCTCAGGTGATCGTCCAGGTCGGAGAGCAGCCACCAGTCGGCCTTCGCCGCTGCCGCCTCGGAGGCGGGGTCGGGCAGCTCGACCGCGCCCAGCGAGAGCGCGGCGTGGAAGCCGCCGGCGTCGCTCCGCTCGACAGTTCTCTGCCCGACGATGCCGAGGCTCGCCGCGCCTTCGGCCCCGAGCGACGGGAAGGCCCGATCCAGCTCGTCGCCGCTCAACGCGTCGCCCAGCATGAAGAGGCGGATCAGCGCGCCGAGCTGCGACTCCTCGCGCCCGGAGAGCACCCGCCTCGCGGGCAGCAGCACACCGCGGGATCGCGCCTCGTCGGCCGGCGCGCCCAGCAGGGAGCGCACGGAGGCGAGCCGATAGTCGGCAGAGGCGAGATCGTCGCGCAACAGGTCGAGCAGTTCGGGATCCACCCGTCCACTCTAGGGGTGAGCGAGGGTCGCGCTGCACGTGCGGCGGCTCCCTCCTAGTACGCGACGGTGAACCGTGCTCGACGGTGCTTCGGCTCCTCGATCTCGTCGACGATGGCGACGCCGAAATCGGCCCCCGAGATCGCCGAGCGGCCGTCGGCGTCCGTCACCAGGACGTCGCCGCCGACCCGGTACTCGCCTCGGTACTCCCCCGGCGCGAACGCGCCGAACTCGCCGGCGGGGCTGACGAGGAACCAGTCCAGGCTCTCGTCGGAGGCGCGCAGATCCTCGAGCACGGCGCTCATCTCCTCGGCCTCGGGCTTGAACTCCTCGGGGAACCCGGAGTCGAGCACTCGGGGCCCGCCTTCAGAGATGTGCAGCGATCCGGCTCCGCCGATCACGCCGAGGCGCACGCCGGCGGCCGCGGCCTCGGCCGCGAGCTCGGCGATGGCGGGGCGGACGCGGCCGGCCATGTCGCCGCGCGGGGCCACAGCGACGACCACGACGTCGGCGCCCGCGAGCGCGCGTGCCCGATCCTCCGCGTCGAGCAGCGAACCCAGCCGGTAGTCGACGTTCGCGACCTGCTCGGCGGTCTCGCTGCGACTCACGCTCTGCACCGCCAGCCCTCGCACTGCGGCCGCCTCCGCGATGTGCCGGCCTGCGTAGCCGTTGCCGCCGAATATCGTCACCCGGGTCATCTGATCTCCTCCGCTTCCGCATCTCGGCCGTCATCGCTCGACGAGCCGTTCGCAGATGGCAACCGCGAGGCCCTCGGCAGTATTCCCGGTTCGAGCCTCGCGAGCGAGCGCAAATGGTCCGGGCCTACAGGATGCGCAACCTTTTTCGCCCACTCGGCAGAGGTGACGGGGTGTGATCCTAGGCGAAGGCCCGATCGTGGGCGGTGACCGGAGAGGGCAGCACGCTGGATCCGGTGAGATACGCGTCGACGGAGGCCGCAGCGGCACGGCCCTCGGCGATCGCCCAGACGATCAGCGACTGGCCGCGGCCGGCATCGCCAGCCACGAACACCCCCGGCACGGAGGTCGAGTAGTCCCGCTCGCGCTCGAACGCCCCGCGGCGACCGGTGGGGAGGGCGAGGGATCCGCGAGGATCGGCGCCCTCGGCCTCGCGGGGCGAGATCGGCTCAGGCCCGGTGAAGCCCATGGCGATCAGCACCAGATCCGCGTCGATGACGCGCTCGGTGCCGGGGATCGGCTCCCGGCCGTTCTCGGTGAATCCCGTCTCGGCGACGCGGAGCCCGTGCACCCGCCCCGCCCCGTCGCCGATGAACTCGACCGTCGACGCCAGGTAGCGGCGCTCACCGCCCTCCTCGTGCGAGCTCGACACCTCGAAGAGCGTCGGGTGCACCGGCCACGGCTGCGCGTCGCTGCGGATCTCCCCCGGTCTGCGGCCGATGGCGAGGCTCGTCACCGAGCGGGCGCCCTGGCGGTGGGCGGTGCCGACGCAGTCGGCGCCCGTGTCGCCGCCGCCGATCACGACGACGTGCTTGCCGCGGGCGTGCAGCTCGTCCCCGGGGCCGAGAGCGGTCTCTGCGGGGCCCGCGTCGGGCGTCTCGCCCCGCTCGTGCGACCCAGCCCGATTCTGCGCGGTGAGGTACTCCATCGCGTAGTGGATGCCGGTGAGCTCTCTGCCCGGCAGGTCGAGAGGCCTGGGCACGGTGGATCCCGTCGCCACGATCACGGCGTCGTAGCGGCGGCGCAGCTCGCCCCAGCTCATGTCCCGGCCGATCTCGACGCCGGTGCGGAAGCGGGTGCCCTCGGCCTTCAGCTGCTCGACCCGGCGGTCGACGAGCGCCTTCTCCAGCTTGAAATCGGGGATGCCGAGCGAGAGCAGGCCTCCGGGCCGCTCATCGCGCTCGTACACGGCGACCGTGTGCCCGGCCCGGGTGAGCTGCTGGGCTGCGGCGAGGCCGGCGGGTCCCGATCCCACGACCGCCACGGTCTTGCCGGTGAGGCGCTCGGGGGGCTGCGGCAGCACCCATCCGTTCGCGAAGCCCTGATCGATGATCGAGTTCTCGACCTGCTTGATGGTGACGGCCGGCTGGTTGATGCCCAGCACGCAGGCCGATTCGCAGGGCGCCGGGCAGGCCCGGCCCGTGAACTCTGGGAAGTTGTTGGTCGCGTGCAGGCGGTCGAGAGCCTCGCGCTCCCGGCCGCGCCAGACAAGGTCGTTCCACTCGGGGATCAGGTTGCCGAGCGGGCACCCCTGATGGCAGAAGGCGACGCCGCAGTCCATGCAACGGGAGGCCTGCCGGGCGACGAGCGTCGGGTCGGCGGGGTCGACGACCTCGCGCCAGTCCTTCAGCCTCAGCGCGACCGGGCGCTTCGGGGCGAGCTCGCGCTCGCGTACCTTCAGAAAGCCTCTCGGATCAGCCATTGGTCGCCTCCAGGATCTGCGCCCATGCGCGGTCGCCGTCGGGGTCGAGGCCGTCGTGCCTCGCCTGCTCGCGGATCTCGAGCACGCGCGCGTAGTCGCGCGGCACGAGTCTGGTGAAACGGGCCCAGGCGAGCTCGGGCTCATCCGCGATCTGCTGCAGCAGCTGCGTCGCGACCGCGGATCCGGTCTGCTCGACGTGGCGCCTCAGCAGAGCCTGCACGCGGTCCCGCATCGCGCCGTCCCTTTCAGCGCTGTCGAGCCGCTCCAGCAGGAGCGATCCGCTCGAGAGCTCCGCCGCGTTGATGCGTGCGCGATCGAGGTCGAGCAGCACCGCCTCGCCGCCCGACATTCCGGCGCCGATGTTGCGTCCGGTGCGGCCGAGGATCAGCGCGAAGCCTCCGGTGAAGTACTCGAGCGCATGGTCTCCCGTGCCCTCGACCACCGCTGTCGCTCCCGATCCGCGCACGAGGAAGCGCTCGCCGACCACGCCCGCGATCCACAGGGCGCCGGAGGTGGCGCCGTAGCCGATCACGTTGCCAGCGATGACGTTCCGCTCGGCGGTGTGCCCGGCGGAGGGGTGCGGCCGCACCGTGATCTCGCCGCCTGAGAGCCCCTTGCCCACGTAGTCGTTGGCGTCGCCGATGAGGCGCAGGGTGATGCCGGGCGGGAGGAATGCGCCGAGCGACTGCCCGGCGGACCCGGTGACCGTGATGTCGATCGTCTCGGGCGCGAGCCCGGCGGACCCGAACCGCTTCGTCACCTCGTGGCCGAGCATCGTGCCGACGGCGCGGTCGAGGTTGCGGATCGGCAGATCGACGACCACGGGCTCCCTCCGCTCGAGCGCGTCGCCGGCGACCGTGAGCAGCCGGCGGTCGAAGTGCTCCTCCAGCTCGTGGTCCTGGGCGCGGTCGTGCCGCCGGGGCTCGTCGGGGGCGAAGACGGGGCCGCGCAGGATCGGCGTGAGGTCGAGTCCCTCCGCCTTCCAGTGCCTGATCGCCTCGTCGACGTCCAGCGACGCGGAGTCTCCGATGGCCTCGTCGAGGCCCCGGTAGCCGAGGGACGCCAGGATCTCGCGCACCTCCTCGGCGATGAAGCGGAAGAAGTTGACGACGTGCTCGGCCTGGCCGGTGAAGCGCGAGCGCAGCTCGGGGTTCTGGGTGGCGACGCCGACGGGGCAGGTGTCGAGGTGGCAGACGCGCATCATGATGCAGCCCGACACGACGAGGGGCGCGGTGGCGAAGCCGAACTCCTCGGCGCCGAGCAGGGCTGCGACGACCACGTCGCGGCCGGTCTTCAGCTGGCCGTCGGCCTGCAGCACCACCCGGCCGCGCAGGCCGTTCAGCATGAGCGTCTGCTGGGCCTCGGCGAGGCCGAGCTCCCAGGGCGATCCGGCGTGCTTGAGCGAGTTCATGGGGCTCGCGCCGGTGCCGCCGTCGTGCCCGGAGATGAGGATCGCATCCGACAGCGCCTTGGCGACGCCCGCCGCGACCGGGCCGATGCCCGACTGCGACACGAGCTTCGTCGAGATGCGGGCGGAGGGGTTCGCGCGCTTCAGATCGAAGATGAGCTGCTTCAGATCCTCGATCGAGTAGATGTCGTGGTGGGGCGGCGGCGAGATGAGCCCGACGCCCGGGGTCGCGTGACGGGTGGTGGCGATCCACGGGTACATCTTCTGCGGCGGCAGCTGCCCGCCCTCGCCCGGCTTCGCGCCCTGGGCGAGCTTGATCTGGATCTCGTCGGCATGGGTGAGGTACATGCTGGTGACGCCGAACCGGCCCGACGCGACCTGCTTGATCGCGCTGCGGCGCTCGGGGTCGAGCAGGCGCTCCTCGGCCTCGCCGCCCTCGCCGGTGTTGGAGCGCCCTCCGATGCGGTTCATCGCGATCGCGAGGGTCTGGTGCGCCTCCGGCGAGATGGAGCCGTAGCTCATGGCTCCGGTGGCGAAGCGCTTCAGGATCGCCTCGGCCGGCTCGACCTCGTCGAGCGGCACCGGCGGCCGCTGCGGCGCGAAGCGCATGAGGCCCCGCAGGGTCATCAGCCGCTCCTGCTGCTCGTTGACGCGCGCCGTGTACTCGGAGAAGATCTCGCGGCGACCGGTGCGGGTGGCGTGCTGCAGCTTGTAGATGGTCTCGGGGTCGAAGAGGTGCGGCTCCTCCCCCCTGCGCCAGCGGTACTCGCCGCCGGTCTCGAGGCGGCGGTGCGCGAGCGCTGCGGCATCGTCGGGGTAGGCGCGGCGGTGGCGCGAGGCGACCTCGGCCGCGAGCACGTCGAGGCCCACTCCGCCGAGACGGGACGCGGTGCCCGTGAAGTAGCGGTCGACGATGTCGTGCGAGAGCCCGATGGCCTCGAAGGTCTGCGCTCCGCAGTAGGAGGCGACGGTCGAGATGCCCATCTTGCTCATCACCTTGAGCATGCCCTTGCCGAGGGCCTTGATGAGGTGGGCGACCGCGTCGGCGGGCTCCACGCCCTCGATGTCGCCGGAGCGCACCATCGCCTCGACCGTCTCCATCGCGAGGTAGGGATTGACCGCCGCGGCGCCGTAGCCGATGAGCGCGGCGACGTGATGCACCTCGCGCACGTCGCCGGCCTCGGCGATGAGGGCGACGCGCATCCTCGTGCCCTCGCGGATGAGGTGATGGTGCACGGCGGAGACCGCGAGCAGCGAGGGCACGGGCGCCAGATCCTTGTCGGAGTCGCGATCCGAGAGGATCAGGAACTCGGCGCCGGCATCGATCGCGGCGGAGGCCTCCCGGCACATGGCTTCGAGGCGATCCGCGAGACCCTTCGCATGGTAGTCGACCGGGTACAGCCCGCGGATCGTGACCGTGCGCTCGCGCACCGGGTCGTCGCCGAAATGCTGGATGCGTGCGAGCGAATCGTTGTCGATGACCGGGAAGTCGAGGATCACCTGGCGCGCGTTCGCGGCGGACTGGCCGAGCAGGTTCGCCTCGGGCCCCATGCCGGTGCGCAGGCTCGTCACGAGCTCTTCGCGCAGGGCGTCGAGGGGCGGGTTGGTGACCTGCGCGAACTGCTGCACGAAGTAGTCGAAGAGCAGTCGCGGCCGGGCGCTCAGCACGGCGATGGGGGTGTCGGTGCCCATCGCGGCGATCGGCTCGGCGCCCGTGCGGGCCATCGGCCCGAGCAGGAGGCGCAGCTCCTCCTCGGTGTAGCCGAAGGTGCGCTGGCGACGCACGATCGAGGCGGGAGGGTGGACGAGGTGCTCGCGCTCGGGCAGGTCGGAGAGGCGGATCCTGCCCGCCTCGAGCCACTCGCCCCACGGGGCGGAGGCGGCGAGCTCGCGCTTGATCTGAGCGTCCTCGCGCATCTCGCCGGTCCGGAGATCGACGGCGATCATGCGGCCGGGGCGCAGCCTGCCGCGCTTGACCACCTGCTCGGGCGGGAACTCCAGCACTCCGGTCTCGCTCGCGATCACGAGCAGGCCGTCCTCGGTCACCTGGAACCGGCCGGGGCGCAGCCCGTTGCGGTCGAGCAGGGCCACGAGCTCGTCGCCGTCGGTGGCGATCATGGCGGCGGGGCCGTCCCAAGGCTCCATCACGAGCGAGTGGTATTCGAGGAAGTCGCGCAGGGACGGGTCGATGGTGGGCTCCTGCTCCCAGGCCTCGGGCACCATCATCGCGAGCGCGTGCGGCAGGCTGCGGCCGGCCATCACGAGCAGCTCGAGCACCTCGTCGAAGCTGGCGGAGTCGCTGCCGCCGTCGGTGCAGATCGGCAGCAGCGACCGCACGTCGCCGAGCAGCGGGCTCTCGAGACGCGATTCCCGCGCGCGCATCCAGTTGCGGTTGCCGCGTACCGTGTTGATCTCGCCGTTGTGAGCCACCAGTCGCAGGGGCTGGGCGAGGTGCCAGGAGGGGAAGGTGTTGGTGGAGTAGCGCGAGTGGACGATGGCGAAGCCGGCGGCGAAGCGCTCGTCGGTGAGATCCGGGTAGAAGGCGGGCAGCTGCAGCGTCGTCACCATGCCCTTGTAGACGATGGTGCGAGACGAGAGGGAGGGCAGGTAGACGCCGGTCTCGCGCTCGATGCGTTTGCGGGTGCGGAAGGCCCTCCGTTCGAGGTCGTCCGGCTCGGCGGCGCCCGCCGGGACGAGGATCGGCTGCTCGATCACGGGCCCGGCCTCGCGGGCCGCGCGGCCGAGCACCTCGGGGCGCACGTCGACGGGTCGCCAGGCGAGCATGTCGAGCCCCTCCTCGGAGGCGATCGAGGCGATCCGGTAGCGCGCGGTGCGGCGGGCCGCTGTCTCCTGGGGCAGGAAGGCGAGCCCCGTGACGTAGCGCCCGGGGGCGGGCAGTTCGATCGGGAGCTCGAGCTCCGAGATGGCCTGCTGCAGGAAGGCGTGGGGGATCTCGCAGAGGATGCCGGCGCCGTCGCCGGTGCCCGCGTCGGATCCGACCGCACCGCGGTGCTCCAGGTTCTCGAGCGCTTCGAGCGCCAGGCTGACGATGCGGTGGCTCCGCTCCCCCGCGAGTGACACGACGGACGCCAGGCCGCACGCATCGCGCTCGTCGGCCGGGTCGTACAGGCCGATCGGGGCGGGGAAGGATCCTCCGCCGTATCGCGGAGTCGTTCGCTCGTCTCTCATGAACGTCCTCTCGGTCGGTGGGACACCGGCGGCCCGGATGGTGGATCACCCTCGATGCCGAGGGAATCGCAGTGACGTCTTCGTCAGGGCGCGGCACCGGA
>JBFXIT010000064.1:0-9704 GCA_050175655.1 Leucobacter sp. | reverse complement strand
TTCGTGCGCGAGGGGGGACTTGAACCCCCACGCCCTAATACGGGCACTAGCACCTCAAGCTAGCGCGTCTGCCAATTCCGCCACCCGCGCGAACGGCCCGCCGGTTCTTTCCGGCGAACAGAGAATAACTTAGCACGGATCCGGCGCCCGCACGAATCGTCGTTCAGCCGGTCCGGCTCCCTCATCGGGAATACTCAGGCCGCTCGTTCGTTGACCTGGATGGCGGGCCGCCGAACAGGCCCGCGAGCCTGCGCCAGCGGGCGCTTCAGACACCGGAACCCAGGGAGCAACACCTATGCCCAAGCTCATGATCGTCCTCGGAAGCGTACGAGAGGGCCGCGTCGGATCCTCCCTGGCGGAGTGGGTGCGTCGCGTCGCGGAGGCCGACGGGCGCTTCGAGGTCGACTACGCCGATCTGCGCGAGATCGCGCTGCCGATGATGGATGAGCCGAACCACCCCCGCCTGAAGCAGTACACCCGCGACCACACCCAGGCGTGGAGCCGTCGCGTCGAGGAGGCGGACGCATTCGTCTTCGTCTTCCCGGAGTACAACCACAGCTACTCCCCCGCGATCAAGAACGCGATCGACTACCTCCACTCCGAGTGGGTACGCAAGCCCGTCGGCTTCGTGAACTGGGGCGGCAACTCCGGCGGCACCCGCGCACAGGCTGCGCTGCGCCCGGTCGTCGCATCGCTCGGCATGGTCATGACGCGCGGGAACATCGAGGTCAATTTCCCGGGCGCTCAGATCGAGGGCGGGGTGTTCGAGCCGAACGAGCAGCAGAGCGCGGTGCTCGCCGCCCAGCTCGACGAGTTCGTCGCCCTCGACGCCGCGCTGAAGCCGCTGCGGGGCTAGCCGGAGCACCGCCCCGACGGTTCCAGCAGCGGCGGTCAGGCGCTGAGCCGCCGTCGCAGCAGGTCGATGCGCCGCTGCAGCTGGGTGACGCTGGCCTGCGCGACGGCGGGCCCGCCGCACACGCGGCGCAGCTCGGTGTGGATCGATCCGTGCGGCTCGCCCGAGACCCGCGCGTACATGCCGACGAGGCTGCTGAGCAGCTTCCGCTGCTCCCCCAGCGTGCGGTGCAGGGCCTCCGGCGGTTCGGCCCGTTCGGGCGCGTGCTCGACGATGCCCTGCCTGGCAGCGCTGCGCTTGGCCTGCCTGGCCTGCCGCTGCTGCAGCAGCCTGCGCACCTCGTGCGGCTCGAGCAGCCCGGGCAGTCCCAGGAAGTCGAGCTCCTCTTCGCTCTCGACCTCAGCGTAGCCGCCGAACTCGCTGCCGTCGAACACCGCGCGGTCGAAGTGGGCGTCGGATGAGATGGCCTGGTAGGCGAACTCCTCGGTCAGCTCCTCCGAGGCGCGATCCTCCCGCTCGGCCGCCGCGAGCTCCGCGGCCTCGGCATCCCACATGTCCTCGGCCGAACCCGGGCCGTCGAGCACATGCCCGCGCTCCTTCTCGAGCTCGGCGGCGAGCTGCATGAGCGTCGGCACGTTCGGTATGAAGACCGAGGCGATCTCCCCGCGCCTGCGCAGCCGCACGAAGCGCCCGATCGCCTGGGCGAAGAAGAGCGGTGTCGATGAGCTGGTCGCGTAGACGCCGACGGCGAGGCGGGGCACGTCCACCCCCTCGGAGACCATGCGCACGGCGACCATCCAGCGGCTCGTGCTCGCCGAGAACTCCTCGATCCTGGCGCTGGCGCCGACGTCGTCGGAGAGGATCAGCGCGACGTCCTCGCCGGTGAGCTGCCGCAGCAGCTCGGCGTAGGCCTTGGCGGCGGCGTGATCCGTGGCGATGACGAGACCGCCCGCATCGGGGATGTGGTGCCGCACCTCCGTGAGGCGCCGATCGGCGGCGTGCAGCACCTTCGATATCCACTGCCCCGCGGGGTCGAGCGCGGTGCGCCAGGCCTGGGAGGTGATGTCCTTGGTGTTGCCCTCGCCGAGCCTGGCCTGCATCGTCTCGCCGGCCGAGGTCTGCCACTGCATCTCGCCCGCGTAGACCATGAAGACGACCGGGCGCACGACCCCGTCGGCGAGTGCCCGTTCGTAGCCGTAGTCGTAGTCCGTGACCGACATGCGCGAACCGTCGGGCTGAGGCGCGTATTCCACGAAGGGGATGGTCGCGTCGTCGGAGCGGAACGGGGTCCCGGTGAGGCTGAGCCTGCGGGTCGCGGTGCCGTAGGCCTCACGGATCGCGTCTCCCCAGCTCAGCGCGTCGCCGCCGTGATGCACCTCGTCGAGGATCACGAGCGTGTTCGTGCGCTCGGTGAGCAGGCGGTGCTGCACGGGCTTCATCGCGACCTGCGCATAGGTGACGACCACGCCGTGGAAGTGCCCGCCGTAGCCGAGCCCGTCGCCGTTGGCATAGTTCGGGTTCAGCCTGATGCCGACCTTAGCCGCGCCGTCGGCCCACTGCAGCTTGAGGTGCTCGGTGGGGGCGACGACGACGATCTGCTCGACCGTGCGGTTGGCGCGCAGGATCGACGCCAGGCGCAGTGCGAACGTCGTCTTGCCCGCTCCGGGCGTGGCCGAGGCGAGGAAGTCGCGGGGCTGCGCGGTCAGATACCGCGAGATCGCCTCCTCCTGCCAGGCGCGCAGCGTGCCCGCGGTGCCGCGCGCCGCGCGCTCGGGGAACGCCGGCGGCAGATGCTCGGCTGCACTCGTGCCCGGAAGGTGCAGATCCGGGAGAGTGTCGCTCACAACGTTCCAGACTACCGAACCCCGATCCCCCGGGTTTCAATAGACTGACAGCTATGAGCAGCACACAGTCCGGCAGTGCACAGCCAGTCGAACTCCCCTGGTCGCGGTTCGTGGCCATCGGCGACTCGTTCACCGAGGGAGTCGGCGATCCCTCCGCCGACAGCCCGGGCGGCCTGCGCGGATGGGCGGATCGCTTCGCCGAGGTGCTCGGCGAGTACGATGACGATTTCGCCTATGCCAATCTCGCCGTGCGCGGCAAGCTGATCTCCCAGATCACCGAGGAGCAGCTGTCGCCCGCGCTCGATCTGCGCCCGGATCTGGTGAGCGTGTGCGCAGGCGGCAACGATGTGATCCGCCCGGGCGGCGATCCCGACGACGTGGCCCTGCAGCTCGAGTACGTCCTGCGCCAGTTCCGCGCCTCCGGCGCCACCGTGATGGTGTTCACGGGTGTCGACACCAACTTCCAGCCGGTCTTCCGATCGATCCGCGGAAAGGTCGCGATCTACAACGAGAACGTGCGCAAGATCGCCCAACGGCACGACTGCGTGGTGGTGGATCAGTGGGCGCTCGAGGAGCTGCAGGATCCGCGCTACTGGGCCGACGACCGTCTGCATCTCAACGCGCTCGGCCACCATACGATCGCGCGCGCCGCACTCGACGCGCTGAACGTCCCGCACGACCTGCAGCCCCTCGATCCTCCCCCGCTGCCGGGCCAGAACTGGCGCAGGGCCCGCAAGGACGACGTCGTCTGGGCGAGGGAGCACCTGGTGCCGTGGGTGATCCGGCGGATCAAGCACGTCTCGTCGGGCGACGGAGTCGAGCCGAAGCGACCCGAGCCGGCGAGCGTGCGCGCCGGCCGTTACGGCGCAGAGGATCGGGCCGGGGCGCGCACCGAAGGCTGAGAAGCGTCGGGGAAGGCCGCCCGCGCGCCCGGCCTCTGGCGTACGCTGGAGGCATGCCCAGCATCACGAAGCAGATCGCAGACACCGTCTCCTCCGTCGGCGTGCACGCCGCATACGGCGAACCCGTGGAGCTCGACGGCACCACCATCATCCCCGTGGCGTGCGCCTCGTACGGCTTCGGCGCCGGCGAAGGCGGCATCGACGAGAACAGCGAGGGCTCCGGAGGCGGAGGCGGCGGAGTCGCCATCCCCGTCGGCGCCTACGTGACGCGCGACGGCACGACGCGCTTCGAGCCGAACACCATCGCGCTGCTCGCGGTCGGCATTCCCTTCATCTGCGTGGCGGGCCGGGCGATCGCCCGCGTGGTGCGCGCGCTCAAGCGCTAGCGGGGTCGAGATGCGGGCGCTGAAGCTGACGGTCTCCGCGCTGGCGCTCGCGGTGCTGGCCGCCCTCGCGGCCTGCGCGTCGACGCCTCCCGCGGAGACCCCCGCGGAGCCCGAGCCCGTCGAGTCCCAGCCGATCGAGCCCGAGCTGTCGGCGGAGGACGTGGCGCGTCTGCGCGCCGCGGAGATCGTCGACGGCATGAGCGTGCGCGAGCGCGTGTCGAGCGTCATCATGGGCACCGCGCCGGGCGTGGATGCCGCCGCCCTGCGCGCCTACGTGGCGGACAACGGCCTGGGCGGCTTCATCCTGATGAGCAGCAACGTTCCCGGGGACCCCGCCTCGCTGCGGGCCATCACCGACCAGCTGGTGCTCGATCCGGAGTTCCCGCCGCTGATCGCGATCGATCAGGAGGGCGGTGAGGTCAGCAGGATCCCCTGGGATCCGAACCCGGGCGCGAACGAGCTGAAGTTCCTGGAGCCCGAGCAGACGGCCGCGGCGTTCGGGGCGCGGGCCGCGCTGCTCGGCGAGGCGGGGGTCAACGTGAACTTCGGGATCGTCGCCGACGTGCCGAGCGGAGAGGGCACCTTCATCTACGGTCGCGCCCTCGGAGCCGATGCGGTCGAGTCGGCTGCTCGCGTCTCCGCCGCGGTCGAGGGCGAGCGTGGTGCGGTGTTCTCTACCCTCAAGCACTTCCCCGGTCACGGCGCGGCGGAGGGCGACTCCCACTTCGGCGTGCCGGGCACCGCTCTCGGCTTCGACGACTGGCGAGCGAGCCACGCGCTGCCGTTCGCAGCCGGCATCGATGCGGGGGCCGAGCTGCTGATGTTCGGGCACCTCGCATATTCCGCGGTCGACGAGGCTCCGGCTTCGCTCTCCGCCGAATGGCACCGCATCGCCCGGGAGGAGCTCGGCTTCTCGGGGGTGGCCGTGTCCGACGACCTGGGCATGCTACTCAGCTCGGGCGTGCCCGAGTATCAGAGCCTCGTGGGGGTGGTCATCCGCGCCCTCGTCTCAGGAGCCGATCTCGCGCTCGTGATCCAGGGCGTCGACGGCTCGACCATGCCCGCGCTCATCGACGGGATCGCCGCAGCGGTCGAATCCGGCGTGCTGCCGGAGGAACGCCTGGACGAGGCGGCCGAGAGGGTCGCCGAGCTGCGACTCGAGGCGGGCTGGGACGCGCTCTAGCGCTCGCCCTCGACCGGGCTCCAGACCCACGGCCGTCTCGGCAGGGCGGCGGGGTCGAAGCGCTCGAGCAGATCCTCCATCGTCACGCGCTCACCGGGATCCGCGAGGCCCAGCGAAGCCGCGAGCATCGTGCGCACCTCCTCGGCCCCGCTGCCCCGCCGCCCGAGGTCGGCGAGCGTGACCGCCCCGTCTCGTTTCGCGAGCCTCGCTCCGCTCGGACCCAGGACGAGAGGCACGTGCGCGTACTCCACCTCGGGCGGCGAAGGCAGGCCGAGCAGCCGTTGCAGCAGGATCTGACGCGGCGTGGAGGGCGCGAGATCGTCTCCGCGCACCACCTGGTCGACACCCATCGCGGCGTCGTCGACCACGACCGCGAGGTTGTAGGCGATCGCCCCGTCGCCGCGACGCAGGACCAGGTCGTCGACTGCGCCGGTCACGCGCCCGAGCACCAGATCGTCGAACTCGAGCTCCCGCAGCCCCTCCGGCGCGCGCAGACGCAGCGCGGGGCGGCGAGGCGCGATCCTCCGCCGTGCTTCGGCTCTCTCCTCCGGCGTGCGATCGCGGCAGGTGCCCGGGTAGGCGCCGGGAGGCGCGTGGGGAGCGCTCGGAGCCTCGAGGATCTCCCGTCGCGTGCAGGTGCACTCGTAGACGAGGCCGGTATCCGCGAGCCGGGCGATCGCCGCCTCGTGCTCGGCGATTCTGCCACTCTGCACCACCGGCTCGCCGTCCCACTCGATGCCGATCTCGGCGAGATCGGAGAGCTGTTGCGACGCGGCGCCCGCGTCTCGACCTCGATCGGTGTCCTCGATGCGCATCAGGAACGCGCGGCCGGTGCCGCGTGCGAAGAGCCAGGCCAGCATGGCGGTGCGCAGATTGCCGAGGTGCAGATCCCCCGACGGGCTCGGGGCGTATCGCCCGGCGCCCCGCGCGATTCCGCCTCCGCTCCCATCCATTCCTCCATCCTCCCATCGGCGGCGGAGAATCGTGCCCCGTTGCACCTTCATGCCCCGGCGGTGCGACAATGTGGAGATGAGCGAAGACGCCATCCTCGGCATGGGCATCGATCACGGATACGATCCCGAGCAGCACCCCGACGCCTCCCCCGCCACCGAGGCCTGGCATCTACCGCCCTCGGTCGCGCAGCGCCTCGAAGCCGGGCGCAAGCTGCGCGAGAGGCTGCCCCGGCGCGAGCTGGGAGCGCTCTCGGCGAGCCCCCGGGATCCGCTCGCCATCATCGAGGAGCAGAACTCCACCCGTCTGCAGGAGCTGGTGCCGCTGCGAGCCGAGCGCATGTCGCAGAGCCCCTTCTCCTTCTACCGCGGCACGGCCGCCATCATGGCGGCCGACTTCGCGGACGCGCCGCACACCGGCTTGCTGGTGCCCTCCTGCGGTGACGCGCACATCTCGAACTTCGGCTTCTACGCCTCGCCCCAGCGCACCCTCGTCTTCGACCTCAACGACTTCGACGAGTCGGCCTGGGGGCCGTGGGAGTGGGATCTGAAGCGCATGATCGCCAGCGTGGTGATCGGCGGCCAGGCGACAGCGCGCGACGAGAGCGCGATCCGGGACGCAGTGCTCGCGGCCGTGCGCGCCTACGCCGTCGCCCTGCGCTCCGCCGTGGGGCTCAGCCCCCGCGATCGCTTCTACACCCACCTCGACGCCGAGGCCGGCATCGACGGGCTGCAGGAGGAGTCGCGCCGCGTGCTGCAGAAGGCCATCAAGCAGGCGAGGAAGCGCACCGGGGAGCGAGCCGCCCGCAAGCTCACCGCGGCCGACGAGAGCGGCCGCCTGCGCTTCGTCGAGCAGCCGCCCACCATGATCCGCCTCGGCCCCGAGATCGAGCACCGGGTGCACCACCTGGTGCGCCGCTACCTCGACACCGCGCACGCCGACATCCAGCTCCTCATGAGGCACTACGTGCTGAGCGACGCCATTCGTCGCGTCGTCGGCGTCGGCAGCGTGGGCACGAGATGCGCGCTCTCGCTGCTGCAGGACGGCGACGGCAACGCCATGATCCTCCAATCGAAGGAGGCGAACCGCAGTGTGCTCGAGCAGTACGGCGGCATCGCCCAGCCGCGCGTCCTGAACGATCTCGTCGCCGAGCGCGGGCAGGGTGCGCGCGTCGTCGCGCTGCAGCGAGTGCTGCAGGCGGTGTCGGATCCGTTCCTCGGCTATCTCCGCTTCGACGAGCGCGACCTCTACGTACGGCAGTTCCACGACATGAAGGGCGGGATCGAAGCCGAGCAGCTCGAGGACGAGCCGTTCCGCACCTACGCGACCGCCTGCGCGGTCACCCTCGCCCGCGCACACGCCCAGTCGCCGCTGGCGCCGGTCATCAGCGGATACGTCGGATCCGGCCGTCGGATCGGCGAGGTGCTGCTTGAGTGGGGCTACGCCTATGCGGCGCTCTCCCGCGCCGACTACGACCTGTTCGTGTCGGCGCAGCCGTCCGCAGGTCCGCCCGCATAGGCGAGGCCTCAGTCGAGTGGTTCAGTCGAGGAAGATGTCCGGGAACAGCGCCTCGTCAGGAGTGCCCGGCACCGCCGCGTAACCCGAGAAGTCGGTGACGCCGGCCTCCTCGAGCACCTCCTCGACGATCAGGGTCTGCCCGGTCCGCGCCGCCGCAGGTGCGGTCAGCACCGCGTAGGCGGCGTCGGCGTAGATCTCCGGGGTGCGTGAGGCGGCCATCACGCGGTCTCCGCCGAGCAGGTTCTGCACGGCGGCGGTCGCGATGGTGGTGCGCGGCCACAGCGTGTTGGCGGCGATCCCCTCCCCCGCGAACTCGGCCGCGATGCCGAGCGTCGCCATCGTCATCCCGTACTTCGCCATCGTGTAGCCGGTGTGGGCGCCGAGCCACTTCGGGCTGAGGTTCAGCGGCGGCGAGAGCGAGAGGATGTGCGGGTTCTCGGACTCCCTGAGGGTGGGGATCGCGGCCCGCGACAGCATGAAGGTTCCGCGCACGTTCACGCCCTGCATGAGGTCGTACTTCTTGGGGGCGAGGTCGAGCGTGCGCGAGAGATCGATCGCGCTCGCGTTGTTCACCACGATGTCGATGCCGCCGAACTCGGCGAGGGTCTGCTCGACCGCGCGCTCGATGTCGGCGTCGTCGCGGACATCGCCGAGGATCGGCAGCGCCCGGCCGCCGGCGTCTCTGATCGCCTGCGCGGCCGTGTGGATGGTGCCCTCCAGCATCGGGTGGGGTTCCGCCGTCTTGGCGAGCAGCGCGACGTTCGCGCCGTCTCTCGCCGCGCGCAGCGCGATCGCGAGCCCGATGCCGCGGCTGCCGCCCGACATGAGCAGGGTTCTGCCCCGCAGCGGGGCGGGATTCGAGGGCGTCGGATGCGACGGTGCTGCGTCCGACGGTGCAGGGCTCTGTGCGGGTCCGTTCGAGATCATGCGCTCACCATAGACCGAAACCCGGCCGCTCCATCACGCGTTTGGTCCATACCTCCAAGCCGGTGGCATGATCGATCCATGCGTATTCTCTCGATCCAGTCTTCGGTGTCCTACGGCCACGTCGGCAACTCGGCGGCGGTGTTCCCGCTGCAGCGGATCGGCCACGAGGTCATGCCCGTGTTCACCGTCGTGTTCTCGAACCACACCGGCTACGGCTCGTGGAAGGGGCCCATGCTCTCGGGGGACGACGTGCGCGGCCTGGTGCAGGGCATCGATGAACGGGGCGGGCTCGACGACGTCGCGTTGATCCTCTCGGGCTATCAGGGCGGCGACGACATCGGCGACGCGATCCTCGACTCGGTGGCGCTCGCCAAGCAGCGCAATCCCGAGGCGGTCTACGCCTGCGATCCGGTGCTCGGCAGCGCGGCCTCGGGATGCTTCGTCTCACCCGAGGTGCAGGCCCTCATGCGTGACCGCGTCGTGCCGAAGGCCGACATCATCGCGCCGAACCAGTTCGAGCTCGGGTTCCTCACCGGCACCGATCCTCACACGCTCGACGAGACGCTCGAGTCGGTCGAGCTCGCGCGAGCCCGTGGCCCGCAGACCGTGCTCGTGACGAGCGTGTTCCGGCCCGATCGTCCGGAGAGCACCGTCGAGATGCTCGCGGTGAACGGCGAGGGGGCCTGGATCGTGCAGACCCCTCACCTGCCGATGAAGGCCAACGGATCGGGGGACGTGACGGCGGCCCTCTTCTCGTCGCATCTCGTCTCGTCGGGCGACCCCGCAGACGCGCTCGGGCGTACCGCTGCCAGCATGTTCGAGCTGATCGAGAACACCCTGGAATCCGGGCAGCGGGAGCTGCGGCTCGTCGAGTCGCAGGGGGCCTACGTGAGCCCCCGCCACTCGTTCGAGGTGCGCCGGGTCGGCTGATCCCGCGACCCTGTGTCGTCCGGCTTCGCGGCAGCCCTCAGCGCTGCGGCAGCGGCGGCCCTTCCGGGAAGTCGCTGCGGGTTAGGTCGAGGAAGAGGGCGTCGTCGAGCTCCCCGCCGGGTCGCACCTGGTAATCGCGGAGGATCCCGATGCGGCGGAAGCCGAGGCGCTCGTAGCTGCGGATGGCCCCCTCGTTCTTCGCGTTGGGGT
>JBFXIT010000063.1:0-9854 GCA_050175655.1 Leucobacter sp. | reverse complement strand
GCCACGGCCTGGTACGAGCGCTGCATCCTCTCGATCCACCCGCATTCCTCGTGGTCGATCCACGTGCGCAGCCCCTTCGCGCCGGCGAAGGCCAGCTGGAATCGCAAGAAGAGGTCTTGAGCCCTAGGCCCCGGAACGGTCGACGGCGGCGATGATCGCCGCGAGCTCGTCTCGGAGCGCGAGGAGGCGCTCGACGGGCAGGCCGAGGCGCTCGATCACCGCGGGCGGCACGTCCAGCGCCCGCTCGCGCAGCGCGCGGCCCTCTTCGGTCGGAGCGAGATGGAACGTCCGCTCATCCCCGTGCACCGGCGTGCGCTCGACCAGCCCCGACTGCTCGAGTCGCTTGACGAGCGGCGAGAGCGTCGCCGGATCGAGGCGCAGCATCTCGGCCAGGTCGCCGAAGCGCAGCGGGGCGCTGCCCCAGAGGGCGAGCATCACGAGGTACTGCGGATGGGTGAGGCCGAGGGGTTCGAGGATCGGTCGATAGACGCCAATCACGCTGCGACTCGCCACCGCCAGGGCGAAGCACACCTGCCGATCGAGTTCGAGCAGATCCTCGGCAGATTCCTCCATGCCCTCATTCTATATCGTTTGTGGACTAACGAAATGTGCTACTGTTTCGTTTGTGGGCGAACGAAAGCGGCCGAAACGACATCTCTGGCACAAGACCCCCTATGACGGGGTGCCCGGCTTCTATGCCGCGTTCCAGAGGTTCCTCTATCAGTTCGAGGGCCCGGCGCAGCTGGGCGATCGCAACGAACCGGCCTATGTGCCGCCCGCGGATCCGAAGTGCCCGGTGTGCCGGCAGTCGCTGGAACTGCATCGCTTCGACCGCGGCGGCCCGGGCAGGCCGACGCACATGAAGTGCCCTCCCTCGCCCGTCGGCGATCCGGTGTAGTCGCGGGCGGCGTCCGTCACTCCGAGACGGCTCCCAGCACGAGCGAGCGGAACCACCGCTGCGCAGGCGTCAGGCTCGCCTCGCGCCGCGTGTACAGCGACACCGGCGTGCTCTGGCCCGGCCAGGGGAGCTCGGCGATCCGCAGGCCCGGGAACCAGCCGCAGAAGACCTCCGCGACGTGCCGCGGCAGCAGCACGACGAGATCCGTCGCCTCGAGCACCGCCGGCACGGTCGCGTACTCCTCGACCGTGAGCGCGACCTGCGGCATCAGCCCGTGCTCGGTGAGCGCCTGCAGTGGGAAGACGTGCCCGCCGCGCGCCGAGACCCGCACGAAGCGGCGGCCCTCGAACATGTCGGGCCCCGTCAGGGGCAGGGGATAGGCGCTCGAGGAGAGCGCCACGTACTCGACCGCGCGCACGTGCGATCGCCACAGCCGCGGGCTGCCGATCATCGACACGGTCATCGCCAGGTCGATCGTGCCGCGGATGAGGCCGTCCTCCACCTGATCCGAGTCGAGCCGCTCGACCTGCAGGTGCGGATGGGAGGCCTCTCGGGAGAGCGCCGTCATGATGGGAGGGAGGAACGTCTGCTCGCCGATCGATGTGAGCCCGAGGGTCAGCACGCCGCTGAACCCGGCCGGCTCGAACGCGTCGGTGTCGCTCACGGTCGCATCGATCTGGGCGAGCGCCTCGTGCAGCGGGCCGAACAGCTGGGTGGCCTTCGCGGTCGGCACCATGTCGCGCCCCTCGCGGCGGAAGAGCTCGTCGCCGAAGCGCTCGCGGAGGCGCCTGAGCGTGTAGCTGACCGTGGGCTGCGTGACGTGCAGGCGCTCGGCGACGGCGGTCACGCTCCGCAGTTCGTAGAGCACCACGAAGGTGCGCAGCTGGTTCAGATCGGTGATCGACATCTATCGATTGTATCTATGGATCATGCTCTCGACATCTATTCGACTATATGCACGACCCTGCTTACCATTTGAGTAAGCATCAGCCCTCAAGTGACAAGGACGACACCCGTTGATCATCGACATCCACGGCCATTACACGACCGCTCCCGCCCAGCTCGGCGCCTGGCGCGATCTGCAGATCGCCTTCGCCGACGGAAACGGCGAGGCGCCCGATCCGGCCGCGCTGAAGATCTCCGATGACGACATCCGCGAGACCATCGAAGCCAACCAGCTGCGCCTCATGAACGACCGCGGCAGCGACATCACCGTCTTCAGCCCGCGCGCCTCCTTCATGGCGCACCACATCGGCGACTTCGCGGTCAGCGAGACCTGGGCGCGCATCTGCAACGACCTCGTCGCCAGGGTCAGCGAGCTGTTCCCCGACCGCTTCCTCATGGGCGCCATGCTGCCGCAGTCGCCGGGAGTCGACCCCAAGACCACCGTCGCCGAGCTGACCCGCGCCGTCGAGGAGCTCGGTGCCGTCACGATCAACCTCAACCCCGATCCCTCGGGCGGCAAGTGGTCGGCTCCGGCGCTCACCGACCGCTCGTGGTACCCGATCTACGAGAAGATGGTCGAGTACGAGATCCCCGCGATGGTGCACGTCAGCACCACTTGCCGCGGCGACGTCTTCCACACCACCGGCGACCACTACCTCGGCGCCGACACGACGGCCTTCATGCAGCTGCTCAAGGGCGACCTGTTCCGCGACTTCCCCGATCTCAAGCTCGTCATCCCGCACGGCGGCGGCGCGGTGCCCTACCACTGGGGCCGCTTCCGCGGTCTCGCCATGGCGCTCGGCAAGCCCGAGCTCGAAGAGCACCTGCTGAACAACGTCTACTTCGACACCTGCGTCTACCACCAGCCGGGCATCGACCTGCTCACGGACGTGATCCCGACCGACAACATCCTGTTCGCCAGCGAGATGATCGGCGCCGTCCGCGACATCGACCCCCGCACCGGCCACTACTTCGACGACACCAAGCGCTACGTCGACGCCACCGAGAACCTGACCGACGCCGAGCGTCAGCAGGTCTTCGAGGGCAACGCCCGCCGCGTCTACCCCCGCCTCGATCGCGCCCTGACCGCCCGCGGGCTCTAAGACTTCAAGGAGAACACCACATGCGTCTGAACAACCTCGGAATCGTCCGCACGAACATCGAGCGCCCCGACCCCGAAGACGTCGAGCGCCTCTCGCAGTTCGGCGTGGCGACCATCCACGAGGCGATGGGCCGCGTCGGGCTTCTGCGCCCCTACATCCGTCCCGCCTACACCGGCGCGAAGCTCTGCGGCCCGGCGGTCACCGTGCTGCTGCAGCCCGGCGACAACTGGATGTTCCACGTCGCCGCCGAGCAGGTGCAGGCGGGCGACGTGCTCATCGCGGGCTGCACGACCGAGAGCGAGGACGGCTTCTTCGGCGAGCTGCTCGCCACCTCGCTCGCCACCCGCGGCTGCAAGGGCCTCGTCATCGACGGCGGCGTCCGCGACGTCGCCGACCTCGAGAAGATGGACTTCCCGGTGTTCTCCCGCGCCATTAACGCGAAGGGCACGGTCAAGGCCACGCTCGGCTCCGTGAACATCCCGGTCGTCGTCGCCAACGCGCTCGTCAACCCCGGTGACGTGGTCGTGGCGGACGTCGACGGCGTCGTGATCGTGCCGCGCGAGCTCGTCGGCGCGGTCGCCGACGCGAGCCAGAAGCGCGAGGACAACGAGGAGGGCAAGCGCCAGAAGTTCCGCGAGGGCGTGCTCGGCCTCGACATCTACGGCATGCGCGAGCCCCTCGCGGCCGCCGGCCTCGAATACGTGGAGAACTGATCATGGCGCACGGCGACACCTCCGGCGGCTTCGAGAAGACGCCCGGCTGGCTCGACTGGTACGACGGGCCCAGCACGCCCGCGTTCCGCTTGCCCGCGGGCGCCGTCGACGCGCACTGCCACGTGTTCGGCCCGGGGGAGCAGTTCCCCTACGCGCCCGAGCGCAAGTACACGCCCTGCGACGCCTCGGCCGAGCAGCTATTCGCCCTGCGCGACCAGCTCGGCTTCGACCGCAACGTCATCGTGCAGGCCACCTGCCACGGCGCCGACAATCGCGCCCTCGTCGATGCGCTGCAGCGCAGCGGGGGTCGGGCGCGCGGCGTGGCGACCGTCCGCCGCGACGTGACCGACGAGCAGCTCGCCGAGCTGCACGCGGCCGGCGTTCGCGGCGTGCGCTTCAACTTCGTGAAGCGCCTCGTCGACCGGGTCCCCACCGACTCGCTCGAAGAGATCGTCGCGAAGATCGCACCGCTCGGCTGGCACGTGGTCATCTACTTCGAGGCCGAAGACCTGCCCGAGCTCTATGACTTCTTCTCCGCGATCCCCACCGACGTCGTCGTCGACCACATGGGCCGCCCCGACGTGACCAAAGACCCGAACGGCCCCGAGTTCGACCTGTTCCTGCGCTTCATGCGCGAGAACCCGAACGTGTGGACCAAGGTCTCCTGTCCCGAACGGCTGAGCGTCGCAGGGCCCCGCGCCCTGAACGGCGAACAGCATGCGTACACCGATGTTGTGCCGTTCGCCCGTCGCGTGGTCGAGGAGTTCCCCGACCGCGTGCTGTGGGGCACCGACTGGCCCCACCCCAACCTCAAGGACCACATGCCCGACGACGGCCTGCTGGTCGACTACATCCCTCAGATCGCAACGACGGCCGAGCTTCAGCAGAAGCTCCTCGTCGACAATCCCAACCGCCTCTACTGGAACGAAGGAGCCTGACATGGCACTCGACAAGCCCTACAAGGATGTTCCCGGCACGATCATCTTCGACGCCGAAATGGCCCGCAAGGGCTACCACCTCAACCAGTTCTCGATGTCTCTCATGAAGCCCGAGAACCGCGAGCGCTACCTCGCAGATCGCGAGGCCTACCTCGACGAGTGGCCGCTCTCGGCAGCGCAGCGCCAGGCCGTGCTCGACATGGACCTCAACGCCATGATGGCCGAGGGCGGCAACATCTACTTCCTGAGCAAGATCGGCGCGACGCACGGCCTGAGCTTCCAGCAGATGGCCGGCTCGATGACCGGCATGTCGGAGGCCGCGTACCGCGACATGATGGTCGGCGGCGGCCGTCGCCCCGAGGGCAACCGTCTGAAGGACCTCGACGGCTGGACGCCCCCCGAGCCCGGCGAGAAGTCGGAGACGATGCGCCCGAACGCGCCGGCGAAGTTCACCTCCGCCCTGTACACCTCGCACGTGCCCGCGATCGGCGCCGCGATGGATCTCGGCAAGACCGAGGAGCCCTACTGGAAGAAGGTCTTCTCGGGCTACGACTGGACCCGCAAGTGGGCGAAGGAGAACACCCCCGACGTCGTGATCCTCGTCTACAACGATCACGCGACGGCGTTCGACTCCTCGCTCATCCCGACCTTCGTGCTCGGCACGGGTGCCGAGTACCCGGTCGCCGACGAGGGCTACGGCCCGCGCCCGGTGCCCGACGTGAAGGGCTACCCCGAGTTCGCCGCGCACCTCGCGCAGTCGGTGATCCAGGACGACTTCGACCTGACCCTCGTCAACGAGATGGTCGTGGATCACGGCCTCACCGTGCCGCTCTCGCTCGTCTACGGCGAGCTCGGCGTCGATGAGGAGTGGCCCGTCCGGGTCATCCCGCTCGCCGTGAACGTCGTGCAGTACCCGGTCCCGTCGGGTCGCCGCTGCTACGAGCTCGGCAAGGCGCTCCGCCGCGCCATCGACAAGTGGGACGGCGAGGAGCTCAACGTGCAGATCTGGGGCACCGGCGGCATGAGCCACCAGCTGCAGGGCCCGCGCGCCGGCCTCATCAACGAGGAGTGGGACAACGCGTTCATGGATCACCTCATCGCCGATCCGCTCGGCCTCACCGAGTGGCCGCACCTCGAGTACGTCGACGAGGCGGGTTCCGAGGGCATCGAGCTCGTGGACTGGCTCATCGCGCGCGGCGCCATGGACGACCAGTTCGGGGGCGGCTCGCCGACCGTCGACCACCGGTTCTACCATGTGCCGGCGTCGAACACGGCCGTCGGCCACCTCGTGATCTCGAACCCGGTCGCGCCCGCAGTCGAGGCGGCGGGCGAGGAGGGCGTGTCGCTCGACGAGAGCGCGGAGCGCCCCCTCGAAGCGGCTCTGAACAACTGACGACCCCTGCAGAAGGAGACAGCAACAGTGAGCGATAAGGTCCGCATCGCGGTCGTGGGAGCCAATGGCGCCTTCGGCATGAAGCACCTCGACGGCCTGATGGAGATCCCCGACGCCGAGGTGACCGTGGTCAGCGCCACCTCGCAGGAGAAGGCCGACGGCGTGGCCGGGAAGTACGGCGTCGCGAATGCCGTCGTCGGGTTCGAGGCGGTGCTCGAGCGCGACGACGTCGACGCGGTGATCCTCGCGACCCCGACGGGTCTGCACGCCTCGCAGACCCGTGCGGCCCTCGCCGCGGGCAAGCACGTGCAGGTCGAGATCCCGCTCGCCGATTCCCTCGCCGAGGCGGAGGCGACCCTCGCCGCCGTCGAGGCGTCGGATCGCGTGGCGATGGTCGGGCACACGCGCCGCTTCAACCCGTCGCACCAGCTCGTGCACAACAGGATCGTCGCGGGCGAGTTCAACGTGCAGCAGATGGACGTGCAGACGTACTTCTTCCGCCGCACGAACACGAACGCCAAGGGCGAGCCGCGCTCGTGGACCGACCACCTGCTGTGGCACCACGCCGCCCACACGGTCGACCTGTTCGCCTACCAGGCGGGCAGGATCGTGCAGGCGAACGCCATCCAGGGACCGATCCATCCCGAGCTCGGCATCGCCATGGACATGTCGATCCAGCTGAAGAGCGAGACCGGCGCGATCTGCACCCTGTCGCTGTCGTTCAACAACAACGGCCCGTTCGGCGCGTTCTTCCGCTACATCGGCGACACGGAGACCTACATCGCCCGCTACGACGACCTCACCAACGGCCGTGACGAGCAGATCGACGTGTCGAACGTGGCGGTCAGCATGAACGGCATCGAGCTGCAGGATCGCGAGTTCGTCAGCGCGATCCGCGAGGGTCGCGAGCCGAACTCCTCGGTCCGCCAGGTGTTCGACTGCTACCGCGTGCTCGGCGAGCTCGAGGAGCAGCTGTCCCGATGAATCTGCCCAGGATCGGCCTCGGCTGCATGTCTCTGAGCCACGCCTACGGCGTGCCTCCGTCGGCCGAGGCCGGTCTGGCGTTCCTGCGCGCCGCGCTCGACGAGGGCGTCGGCATGCTCGACACCGCCACCCTCTACGGCGGAGGCCGCAACGAGGAGCTCGTCGGCCGCGCGATCGCGGGGCGCCGCGACGAGGTCTTGCTCGCCAGCAAGTGCGGCATGGCGATCGTCGACGGGGCGAAGAGGATCGACGGCCGGCCCGAGACGCTGCGCGAGCAGGTCGACGCATCGCTGGGGCGGCTCGGCGTCGAGCACATCGACCTCTACTACCTGCACCGCTGGGACAAGCAGGTGCCGATCGGTGAGAGCGTGGGAGCGCTCGCCGAGATGGTGGCGGCCGGCAAGATCGGCGCCATCGGGCTCTCGGAGGTGTCGGTGCGGCGACTGCGCGAGGCGCAGGAGGTCGCGCCCATCGCGGCCGTGCAGAACGAGTACTCGCTGTGGAGCCGCAACCCCGAGCTCGGCATGCTCGAGGCCACCCGCGAGAGCGGGGTCGCGCTCGTCGCGTTCTCGCCCGTCGCGCGGGGGTTCCTGAGCGACGCGTTCGACGATCCCTCGGAGTTCGCGCCGAAGGACATCCGGCTCGGCATGCCCCGGTTCCAGCCGGAGCACTGGCCCGCCAACGCCGCCCTGCTGCCGGGGTGGCGCGCGCTCGCCGCAGAGGCGGGCTGCACTCCGGGCCAGCTCGCGCTCGCCTGGGTGCTCTCCCGGGGCGAGCACGTGGTGCCGATCCCGGGCACCACGAGCCTCGACCACTTCCGCGAGAACCAGGCCGCGGCCGGCCTCTCCGTCGATCCCGAGCTGCTGGCCCGAGCGGGCGAGCTGATCCAGACCTCCACCGTGTCCGGCCCGCGCTACCCGGCCGCCTCGGCGGCCGAGGTCGACGCGGAGTCCTTCGATGACACCGCCCTCGACGATACCGCCTTCGCGGGCTTCAATCCCGGCGCCGCCGCATGAGGGCCGTCTCGTCGATGGCGACCCGCCACGTCCTCGCCGAGCTCGGCGACGCCGCGGTCGACGCCGGCCACCCGCGGATGGAGATCGAGTCGCTCGGCGGGGTCGACGCCGCGAAGCGCGTCGCCGCCGGCGAGCGGTTCGACCTGGTCTTCCTCGCGATGGGCGCGCTGCAGAAGCTCGCCGCCGACGGTCACGTCGTCGCGGGCTCGGTCACGCCGCTCATGCTCTCGCAGGTCGCGGTGGCCGTTCCAGCCGATTCTCACGGTACGGCCGGCCCCTCTGGCGCCGCCGAGGCCGATGCGCCGGCGGAGCATTCCGGCGGGCTCGCCTTCGCCGACGCGGCCGGCATGCGCGCCGCCCTGCAGGGCGCGGGTCGCATCGGCTACTCGACCGGCCCCAGCGGGGTCGCGCTCGTGAAGATGATCGGCGACTGGGGTCTCGGCGACGAGCTGGGGGAGCGGCTGATCCAGGCGAAGCCCGGCATCCCGGTCGCCCGGTCGCTCGCGGAGGGCGACGTCGACCTGGGGTTCCAGCAGCTCAGCGAGCTTGTCGGGCAGCCCGGCATCCGCATCCTCGGCGTGCTGCCGCCCGACTGCGCGATCGATACGGTGTTCGGCGGCGCGGTCGCGTCGACCTCGTCCGACGCCGACGGCGCCCGGGGCGTGCTCGGGTTCCTCGCCTCCGACGCGGCGGCCCCGATCGTCGCGGCCCACAGCTTCGCGCCCGCTCATCCGTAGCGAGCGCCGCGTGTGCTGCGCGCGACCCTCGCCAGGCCCGCAGAGATAGGGTGAGTGCGTGAACGGATTACGCGGAGAGGCGGGGGCTGCGCCCGCCTCCGGCAGTGCTGACAGCGCCGACTTCGTGCAGTCGTTCGCGCGCGGCCTCGCCGTGATCCGCGCCTTCGACGCCGAGCACCCCGAGCTCACCCTCACCGAGGTCGCGCGGCGCGCGGGGATACCGCCCGCCGCCGCCCGCCGCTTCCTGCGCACGCTCGAGGCGCTCGGCTACGTGCGCAGCGACGGGCGCTCGTTCGCAGGCCGTTCCTTCGCGCTGACGCCGCGCGTGCTCGAGCTCGGCTTCAGCTACCTCTCGGCGCTCTCGCTTCCCGAGGTGATGCAACCCCATCTCGAGGCGCTGTCGCGCGAGCTCGGCGAGTCCGTCTCGGCGGCGGTGCTTGCGGGCGGCGACATCGTCTACGTCGCGCGGGTGCCCACGCGCCGAATCATGACGGTCGGCATCACCATCGGCACCCGCTTCCCCGCCTACGCGACGAGCATGGGCCGGGTGCTGCTCTCGCAGCTGCCCCCGGACGAGGCGGCGGAGGTGCTGAGGGCGGCCGAGCCGAGCGCTCTCACCGAGCGCACGATCACGGATCTCGATGCCCTGTCTGCGGAGATCGCCCGGGTTCGCGAGCAGGGCTGGGCGATCGTCGACGGCGAGCTCGAGGCCGGGCTGCGCTCGCTCGCCGTGCCCGTCCGGGGCCGGGACGGGCGGGCCACGGCGGCCCTCAACGTGTCGACCTCTGCGAGCTCGGGATCGCTCGAACTGCTGCGCGAGCACCACCTGCCCCTGCTGCAGGGCGCCGCGCGGGCCATCGAGGCCGAGCTGCTGCTGCTCTGATCAGGCCGCCCCGACGGCTACCCGGCGCTCTGCTCGCCGAGGATTCGGTGGAACCAGGCGAGTGTCGCCGAGGTCATGTCGTGCGGGGCCCCGATGCGCTGCAGCTCGGCGAGCGCGTCGGAGACCTCATGCTCGCGCCGCTCGGCATGGGCGTGGGTGCCGGTGACGAGGCGCTCGACGAGCGCGGCGCCGTCGGGGCCGAGCTCGGCGGCGATCTGGCCGGCGAGGCGCTCGCGCTGGCCCG
>JBFXIT010000062.1:0-9868 GCA_050175655.1 Leucobacter sp. | reverse complement strand
GCAGGGAAGATGCATGACGTACCGCTGCCGGGGTCCAGGCACATCGGCTCCGAGACTTCCGTCGAGGCCGAGAAGCCCGTAAAATCAAGGGACAAGCCCAACCCGCCTCGGATATGCTCGGTTCGTCGAGCAGGATCATGTTCGGCTCGCTCAGCAGCAGCATGAGCAGCTGCAGCCTCCGCTTCTGCCCGCCCGATAGTTCCTCGACCCTGGCCGAGAGGTGCTCGCGCGAGAACCCGAGCCGCTCGAGCAGCTGCGCCGGGGTGAGATCCTTGCCGTCGATCGTGAACGTCGTCTTGGTCCGTGCGAGAACCTCGCGCACCCGGTCACCGCGGATCTCGTCGAGCTGGGAGAACTGCTGATCGAGCACCGCGAGCTTCACGGTCTTGCCTCGCTTGATCCTGCCGCCCGAGGGAGCGACGGTGCCGCTGATCAGACCCAGCAGGGTCGACTTGCCGGCACCGTTCGCACCGAGTATCCCGGTGCGCTCGCCGGGGCCGATCAGCCAGGTGACATCGCTCAGGATCTGGCGTCCGTCGAAGTCGACGCTCACGCCTTCGAGGTCGACGACCTGCTTGCCGAGCCTCGCAACCGCGAGCTTCTCGAGTTCGATCGGGTTGCGCACCGGAGGCACATCTGCGATCAACTCATTCGCGGCGTCGATGCGGAACTTCGGCTTCGAGGTGCGCGCGGGCGCTCCCCTGCGCAGCCAGGCAAGCTCCTTGCGCATGAGGTTCTGCCGCTTCGCCTCGGAGGAGGCCGCCATCCGATCGCGCTCGACGCGCTGCAGCACGTAGGCCGCATACCCGCCCTCGAACGGCTCGACGATGCCGTCGTGCACCTCCCACGTCATGTTCGCGATCTCGTCGAGGAACCACCGGTCGTGGGTGATGACGAGCAGCCCGCCGGCGTTCTTCGGCCATCGCCGCTTCAGGTGCTCGGCGAGCCAGGCGATGCCCTCCACATCGAGGTGGTTCGTCGGCTCGTCGAGGCAGATCAGGTCGAAGTCGCTCACCAGCAGCACCGCAAGGGCCACGCGGCGGCGCTGCCCGCCGCTCAGGGTTCCGATGGGAGCATCCCATGCGAGATCGGAGACGAGGCCCGCGATCACATCGCGCACCTTCGGATCCCCGGCCCACTCATGCTCGGGCCGATCCCCGACGATCGCGTGGCCGACTGTCATGGCGTCGTCGAGGTCGTCGGTCTGTTCCAGCGCGCCGACCCGGACCCCGCCTCGACGGGTCACCCGGCCGGAGTCGGGTTCGATGCGTCCCGAGAGCATCCCCATCAGCGACGACTTGCCGTCACCGTTCCGACCGACGATGCCGATGCGATCGCCTTCGTTGATACCCAAGGTGACCGACTCGAAGACCGTCTTCGTCGGATACTCGAGATGCAGGGCCTCGGCCCCGAGTAGATGCGCCATAACCCTCTGAGTCTAGAGGCTCCGAGTGAGCGGGCACGCTGCACGGCGTCGCCGATCGGAGTGCCCATGCCGCCGGCCGTCGACCTCGTGGAGGCGTCGACCATGTGGCTCGGGCCGTCACCCGTTCCCAGTAACCGACATGAAACCGGCCCGAAACGCCAAGGACACAGGCTCCTTGTACGCTCGGCATCACCGGCAGAGGCGAGGGGGCAGGCATGCGATTGACTCCGCGCGAGCAGGAGAAGCTCATGATCGTCGTCGCCGCAGACCTCGCCAGACGACGCCGGGCTCGCGGATTGAAGCTCAACTACCCCGAATCCGTCGCGATCATCAGCTACGAGCTCATCGAGGGCGCCCGCGATGGGCGCAGCGTCGCCGAGCTGATGTCGTGGGGCGCGACCATCCTCTCCCGCGACGATGTCATGGACGGAGTGCCCGAGATGATCCACGACGTGCAGATCGAGGCCACGTTTCCCGACGGCACGAAGCTCGTGACCGTGCACGACCCGATCAGGTGACTCGGAGGAGCGACGATGACGAGGATGCATCCCGGCGAGACCTTCACGGCCGAAGGCGGCATCCTGCTCAACGCCGACCGCCCGGTGTCGGAGATCGAGGTGACCAACACCGGGGATCGCCCCGTGCAGATCGGGTCGCACTTCCACTTCGCCGAAGCGAATCGGGCGCTCCGCTTCGACCGGGAGGCGGCCGGAGGCTCGCGTCTGAACATCCCCGCGGGCACGGCCGCCCGCTTCGAGCCCGGCGAGACGCGCACGGTCGAGCTGGTGCCGATCGGCGGCGCCCGGGAGGTGTACGGGCTGCGGAACCAGGTCGATGGACCGCTCGCGGCCCAGGATCCCGAACCGCCGCCCCATCGCCTCGGCCGCGAGATCCCCCGCAGCCAGTACGCAGAGCTCTACGGCCCCACAGTCGGCGACCGCGTGCGACTCGGCGACACCGGGTTGCTCGCGGAGGTCGAGCACGATCTCACCGTGCCCGGCGAAGAGGCGGTCTTCGGCGGCGGCAAAGTGCTGCGCGACGGGATGGGGCAGAACGGCCGCGCGACGCGCGACAGCGCCTGCCAGCGCGCGGACGGATCCTCCGCCGCGGTCGCCGACACCGTCATCACGAACGCGCTCATCCTCGACCACACGGGCATCTACAAGGCGGATGTGGGGCTCAGAGACGGGCATATCGCGGCGATCGGCAAGGCGGGGAACCCGCTGATCCAGAGCGGGGTCGACATCGTGGTCGGCGCCTCCACCGAGGTGATCGCGGGCGAGCGGAAGATCCTCACCGCGGGCGGCGTCGACACCCACATCCACTTCATCTCGCCCGAGCAGGTGCCCACGGCCCTCGCTTCGGGCATCACCACGATGATCGGCGGCGGCACCGGGCCCGCGGAGGGCACCAAGGCGACGACGGTCACGCCGGGAGCCTGGCACATCGAGACGATGCTGCTCGCGGCCGAGGGGCTGCCCATGAACATCGGCCTGCTCGGCAAGGGGCACGCGAGCGCTCTCAAGCCGCTCGCCGAGCAGATCGAGGCGGGGGCGATCGGCCTCAAGATCCACGAGGACTGGGGCGCGACCCATGCCGCGATCGACGCCTCGTTGCGCGTCGCCGACGCCTACGACGTGCAGGTCGCGATCCACACCGACACCCTCAACGAGTGCGGCTTCGTCGAAGACACGATCGCGGCCATCGGCGACCGCGTGATCCACACCTTCCACACCGAGGGAGCGGGAGGCGGTCACGCTCCCGACATCATCGCCATCGCCTCGCTGCCGAACGTGCTCCCGGCCTCCACCAACCCCACCATCCCCTACACGGTCAACACGGCGGAGGAGCATCTCGACATGCTCATGGTGTGCCATCACCTGAGCGCCGCGATCCCCGAGGACGTGGCATTCGCCGACTCCCGCATCCGGCCCGAGACCATCGCGGCGGAGGATGTGCTGCACGACCTCGGCGTGTTCTCCATCATGTCGAGCGACTCGCAGGCGATGGGGCGCGTCGGCGAGGTGATCACGCGCACCTGGCAGCTCGCGGACAAGATGAAGGCGCAGCGGGGAGAGCTCGCGCCCGACGGGAGCCCGGCCGACAACTTCCGGATCAAGCGCTACATCGCGAAGTACACGATCAATCCGGCGATCGCGCAGGGCATCGCCGGGGCCGTCGGGTCGGTCGAGGTCGGCAAATTCGCCGACCTCGTGCTGTGGGATCCCGCGTTCTTCGGGGTGAAGCCGGATCTCGTCGTCAAGGGCGGCACGATCGCGAACTCGGTGATGGGAGATCCGGGCGCATCGATCCCGACCCCGCAGCCGCAGACGATGCGCATGGCCTTCGGCGCCTACGGGGCCGCGCTGCAGGCCTCCAGCATCACCTTCCTCTCGCGAGCCGCGATCGACGCCGGCGTCCCGGAGCGCCTGGGGCTGGCGAAGCGGATCCGAGAGGTGAGCGGCATCCGCGCGCTCAGCAAGGGCGATCTCCCCTACAACGGCGAGACTCCGCAGATCGAGGTGGACGCCCAGACGTACGAGGTGCGCGTGAACGGCGAGGCGATCACCTGCGAGCCTTCCGAGACGCTGCCGCTGGCCCAGCGCTACTTCCTGTTCTGAAAGCTCCTGTCCCGAAGCGAGGCGCACCATGATCGTGACCGAGATCCTCGGCAATGTCCTCGATGACGAGGCCCGATACGAGGGCGTGCACCGGGAGCGCGCCGCGCTGCATCCCGCTCGGCTCGCGAACCGGATCCAGCGCCTCACCACCGACCACGGCAGAGAGCTCGGGATCCGCTTACCGAAGGAATCGCCCGACCTTCGCAACGGCGACGTGCTGTTCGAGGAACCGGGCAATATCGTCGTCGTGGAGATCGAATCGGTCGACGTGCTCGTGATCGTGCCCCGCACGATCGGCGAGGCCCTGTTCGCAGCCCATTCCCTCGGCAACAGGCACCTTCCCGCTCAGTTCTTCGACCTGCACAGCGATATCGGGAACCGCTACGGGGGCGATGCCATGGTGTGTCAGTACGACCACACCGTGCAGAGCTTCCTCGACCAGCACGGCGTGCCCTACGAGCGCGCGCAGCGCGTCATGGAGACGCCCTTCCGGCATGCGGAGCACACTCACTGATGCCCGGTCTGCCCGCGCTGCTGCAACTCGCCGACTCGGCCCTGCCGACGGGTGCCTTCAGCAACTCCTTCGGTCTGGAGGGATACCTGGAATCGGGCGAGGTCGCGAGCGAGGATCAGCTGCTCGCGTGGCTGCGGGAGTATCTCGCCGTGCAGCTCGCACTCACCGATGCTGTGGCGATCAGGCGAGCCTGCCGCGCCGTGCCGACTCCGCAGGAAGCCGGTCGGTCCGGGGCGGCTGCGCGGAATCGGGAGGCGGATCTCGCCGCGCTCGACGCCGAGCTGAGCGCGCTGCTCGTCCCCCGGCAGATACGCGAGGCGAGCACGCGTATGGGGAGAAGGCTCCTCGAGATCGCGGCCGACGCCTTCCCGTCGTGCGCGGCGGACGCCTACGCGGGATCGGTGCGCGCGGGGGCATGCGCCGGGCACTTCGTGCTCGCGTTCGCAGTCGCAGGAGCCGGGCAGGGCTTCGACGAGGAAACGCTCGTCGAAGCCTACCTGCACTCCTCCCTCGCCACGATGGTCGCGAACGCGGTCCGGGCGATCCCTCTCGGCCAGCTCGCCGGGCAGCGGGTGCTCGCCGCGCTCGGCACCGAGATCCCGGCGGCGGCGGAGCGCTCCCGCACCCTCGACGAGTTCGATTTCGGCGCCGCGGCGCCCGCGCTCGAGATCCGCCAGATGCGGCACGAGCACCAACACGCTCGACTGTTCGCGAGCTGACAGCAGGAAGCATGAGGAGCACATCGTGGAAGAACCCATCGTCATCGGCATCGGAGGCCCCGTGGGGGCCGGCAAGACCCAGCTCGTCGAGCGCATCACGCGCGCGCTGATCGGCGAGCTCTCGATGGCCGCGATCACCAACGACATCTACACGATCGAAGACGCCCGGATCCTCGCTCGCAACGGCGTGCTGCCCGAGGATCGCATCGTCGGCGTCGAGACCGGAGGCTGCCCGCACACGGCGATCCGCGAGGACACGTCGATGAACACCGCCGCCATCGAGGAGCTGCGGCAGAAGCACCCGGATCTCGATCTCATCTTCGTGGAGTCGGGTGGCGACAATCTCTCGGCGACGTTCAGCCCCGAACTCGTCGACTTCTCCGTCTACATCATCGATGTGGCACAGGGAGAGAAGATACCGCGCAAGGCCGGGCAGGGCATGATCAAATCGGATCTGCTGGTGATCAACAAGACCGATCTCGCGCCGCATGTCGGGGCCGATCTCGCCGTCATGGAGAGCGATTCGCGAGAGTTCCGGGGCGACCGCCCGTTCTGCTTCACGAATCTCAAGACGGACGACGGCCTCGACTATGTGCTCGAGTGGATCCGACGAGATGTGCTCTTGGCCGACCTCGACGCGGCTTCCTGAGCGCGGCACGGGCGAGGGAACGATGCCGACCGGCGAGTTGCGACTCCGGATGGAGCGGGCCGAGGGCCGCAGCATCGTCGCCTCCCAGCGGCACGCGGGCGCGCTCCGGGTGCTCCGGCCGCATTACGCCGACGGGAGCGGCCGGCCCTCGCTCACGGTCGTGAACCCCGGCGGGGGCTACCTGGGCGGTGACGACTACCGTCTCGAAGCCGCTCTCGGCAGCGGGGCGGGGCTGACGCTGACCACGCAATCGGCGACCAAGGTCTACCGAACCCCGCAGGGGCCCGCGCGGATGGAGCAGCGTTTCGAACTCGAAGCAGAGGCGCGGTTCGAGTTCGTGCCGGACAGCCTCATCGCCTTCCGCGGCGCGAGCTATCGGCAGCGCACCACGGTCGAGATGCACCCCTCCGCTTCGCTCGTGCTCGCCGAGGTCGTCACCCACGGCTGGTCCCCCGACGGAGCGCCTTTCTCCTTCGACGAGATCGCCATGAGCACCCGGGTCACGGCCGCAGGTGCTCCGATCGCGATCGACCGCCTGCGCCTCCGTCCGGCCCGTGACGGCACCGGCGCCCTCGTGCTCGGAGGCTTCTCGCATCTGGCCACGCTGCTGGTGATCGACCCCCGTGCCGACGGCGAGGCTGTGGACTCGATGCGGGACATCCTCGATGTACGGAGCACGAGCCCCGATCTCATGGTCGGGATCACGCGGCTCGCCGCTCCCGGCTTCATGCTGAGGGCGCTCACACGCAGCACCCCGGCCGCGAACACGATTCTGCACACCGCGATCGACTGGATGCGAGAGGCCTGGCACTCGCTGCCGCCGCTCGCGCTGCGCAAGCACTGAACATGACGGAAGGGTTCACCATGGACTCCAAGATTCGAAACGGGATCATCGCCGTGATCGCACTGCACGCACTCGCCGGCGTCGCCCTGCTGGCGGCAGGTGCCCACTCCGGCGCCATGCTCGGCCTGGTGGGCGTCGCCTATCTCGCGGGCGTCAAGCATTCCTATGACTGGGACCATATCGCGGCCATCGACAACACCAGCCGGAAGTTCGCCGCTCAGGGGCGGTACGAGCCCGCTGTCGGTCTCGCCTTCAGCCTCGGCCACAGTTCGGTCGTGATGCTCGCCTGCGTGCTCGTGGCGTTCGGGGCGAACGCCGTCCGCAGCGCCTTCGACGAGGGTACGACCGCGAACCTGGTGCTCGGCGTGACGGGGGCGAGCGTGGCAGCGATCTTCCTCCTTCTCATGGGCTTCTTCAACCTCGGAGCGTTCGGGTCGACGCTGAAGATGGCGCGGCGCATACGCGGGGGCTACGAGCCGACCGCCGAAGACCTGGAGCCCAAAGGCCTCATGTCCAGACTGCTCTCGGCCCCGCTGCGCACCGTCCGCAGTCCGCTCCACCTCTACAGCGTCGGATTCCTCTTCGGCCTGGGCTTCGACACGGCGAGCACCATCGGCCTGCTGGTGGTCACCGGCTCCGCGGCGCTCGCAGGCGTGCCGCCGCTCTCCCTCATGGCGATGCCGCTCGCGTTCACCGCGGCGATGACGCTCTGCGATGGCGCGAACGGCGTCGCCATGACCCGACTCTACGCTCGCGCGCTCTCGGAGCCGGCGAGGCGCATCACCTTCAACCTGGTCGTCACCGGCTTGTCGGCCGCCTCAGCGCTCTTCGTCTCGACCCTCATAGTCGCCGAGATCGCCCGGGGCGCTTGGGGATGGAGCGATCCGGTGACCCGTTCGCTCGCAGGTGTGGACCTCGGCCACGCCGGGCTGATGCTGGTCGCCGCCTTCCTCGCCGTGTGGGCGGTCGCCGCGGTGCGCGAGCGCGCGCTGCAGCGCGCCTGAACGACCCGCGTGCATTCCGAACCTGCGGTCAACGCCCCCCATCATCGGCAGTTTCCGCGGCGCCGCAGAGGTTCGCGGGGAGGAGCCTAGGCTTCGCCCCGCTCTGCGTCGGCGTCAGCATCTGCATCGGCACCGGCCACCGCGCCCCCGGCCAGGCGGCGACGCTCGGCCCGCGGCAGCCTGCGGAAGTCGGCGAGCGAGAGCGTGGACCCCGTCGTCTCGACGAACCAGGCGTACTCGCTGCGACGCCCCCAGGCCACCGAGGCGAAGAAGAGCGCAAGGGCCAGCAGGTAGAGCACGACCAGCAGCAGCAGGCGAAGGAACGGGAACACCGAGAGGCTCGGGGCATCCCATCCGGCGTGGAGCACCATCGGGGCGAGCGTCGTCGGGATCAGCACCCACCAGCGCCCGGGGAGCCCCTGCTGCCTGCGAGAGAGGCAGTAGGCGAGGCCGGCGCCCGCGGCGGTCGTCCAGAGCGCGTGCAGCCCGAACCCGACGAGCAGCCGGACCACTCCGGTCGAGAGCGTGCTGCCCAGGTCCTCGCCGCGCAGCGCGTAGAGCAGGTTCTCGACGACCTCGAATCCGGCGCCGACGAGGAACCCGTAGACCGCACCGTCCATCACCGTCAACCGGCGACCCGCGGCGAGCGTCAGCACCGCGAACACGCCGAGCAGGCGCAGCGCGTCCTCATTGACGGGGGCGGTCAGCGAGGCGCTCAGCGTTTCGAGGCCGAACGACCAGAGCGGGTCGCTATAGGCCGTGTTCGCGATGATGGCGACGCCCGGCACCACGGTGGCGCCCCACGCCACCGCCGCGATCATCAGCGAACGCGGCTGCCTGCGGAACCGCGGCATCGCCCGCACGATCAGCCAGAGCAGCACGGCCTGCACGCCGCACAGCAGCACGGCCGCGAGCAGCGCCGACGGTGCGGAGACCGCCGCCGCGAGCTCCACCGCGGTGCTCGCCCCGAAGACCAGCACGAGCGCGGCGACGACCCAGAAGGCGGGATGGCGGGGCTGCCAGATCTCGGGAGCGCGCCGCCTGCGGCCCGTCCCGGCATCGACCGGGGTCTGCACGATCGTCTCGCCCATCACAGCACCTCCGCGCTCTGCACCATCGCGCGCACTTCGGGCAGTGGGTCCCCCGCGCCGGAGCCGCGCTCCTCGGCGCTCACCTCGAACAGCAGGCAGTGCGTGGCGCGCAGGGGCGAGCAGGCGGCGATGCGCTGAGTGACGCCGCCGCCGGCCTGCAGGTCGAACTCGAGCATGGAGACCTCGAGAGCGGCGCCGGGACCGGCACCCGGGTCGAGGCGCTGCACGGGCGCCAGGGCCGCGCCGGCCGGAAGATCCTCGCGCAGCAGCGCGGCCGCGTCGTCGGCGTCGACGCGCAGCGAGACCGTGACGATCGCGGATCGGCCCCGCTCGTCGAGCACGAAGACGTGCTCCTGGGGGTCGCCCTCCGTCTCCTCGTCGCCCATGCGCGCCCATCCCTGCGGGGCGATGAACCCGCCGATCGCCGAGTTCGCACCGTCCTCGGCCCGCAGCGTGATCCGCTCGTACACGCCGACCGTGCCCTCGGCTCGGGTCGGGGCGAGCAGGGCGAGCAGCAGCGGAGCGCAGACCAGGCCGAAGATCACGAGCAGGATCACGGTCGCCGGCACCCAGCCGGCCCGCCTCCGCTGCGATGCATCGGGCGGGCTCAGCGGGAGTTCATTCATGCCTCACAGCCTATTGCCCGAACAGGTCGGAGAAGCCGCTCTGCGCGTACTGATCCTTCGCTGCGGGAACTGCGTCCCCTCGGATGCCTAGACCGAGCAGCAGCCTCCGCCGCAGCAGGCGCCGCCCGACTCCTGATCGCCGAGCAGATTCAGGATCTCGAGGCTCTCCGCCGATGCGGCGCCGGCCGCACCGAACGCAGCCGCGGCGTCGGCGGTCGCGCCGGCGATGCCCGCCTCGGCGCTCAGATCGGCGGTGACTTCGGTCTTCTGTTCGCTCATGGTGTCTCCCTCTCGCATGATTCTACGCT
Organism: Leucobacter sp.; assembly: GCA_050175655.1. GTDB lineage: Bacteria > Actinomycetota > Actinomycetes > Actinomycetales > Microbacteriaceae > Leucobacter. The sequence continues at coordinate 66 of JBFXIT010000062.1, read as the reverse complement.
CCCGCTTCCTCGCCGCGCTGGAATCCCAGCACCTGATCGAGCACGCCGGCGAACGCCTCGGCCGAC
>JBFXIT010000061.1:3917-10220 GCA_050175655.1 Leucobacter sp. | reverse complement strand
TGCCCGCACCCATGATCTCGGCGCCGACTCCCTCGAAGCTCAGCCTGGCGAAGCGGTCGTCGGGCTCGGTCGCGGGATCCACCGCCTGGCGCTCGCGGTCGCCGCTGAGGCCCTGGAAGGTGGCCGTGGGGAAGAACCACTCCATCAAGCGAGTGCCGGCATGGCCGAAAGGCGACTCCAGTCGCTGATCCGATCCCGCCCCGAATCCGTCGAGCGAGATCGCCAAGTTGTGTACGCGTGCCAGGGGCATGGGATCCTCCTCCTCGGGGTTTCGCCGGTGCGTCTCGGCCGCCGCCGATCCTCCGCCCAGACGATGCAGACAGACTAGACGGTGCAGAAGGGATGCCCGGCGGGATCGAGATAGACCCGGAAGTCGTCATGGGTCTCGAGGTGACGGGCGCCGATGGCGAGCAACTGCTCGTGGGCGACGTCGAAGTCGGCGACCTCGACGTCGAGATGGGCCTGCTGATCGCCGTCCTCGCTGGGCCAGCGAGGGGGCACATGCCCGGGGCAGCTCTGGAACGAGAGGCCGGGGCCGCCGCCCAGGAGCACCAGCTCGACCCAGTGGTCGTCGTCGGACTCGACGGCGCCGCCCAGGATGCGCTGATAGAACTCCGCCAGCGCGGCGGGGTCGGGGCAGTCGAGGATCCAGGCGTGGAGTTTGCCGATCATGCTGCCAGTATGCGCCCGTCCGGCGCCTCGGCGCTACGCTGTGAAGCATAGGAAGAATTCGTGAGGCAGGCGAAGAAGGAGGTCGGAACCATGGACGCAGTGATCCTGCCGCCCGAGACGGGGCAGACGACGACCCGCAGGTTCCCCTGGTGGATTCCGCTCATCGTCGGCGTGCTCGTCGTGGCCGTCGGCGTCGGCCTGCTGATCTGGCCGTTCGTCGCCGCGAGCTGGCTGCTCGTGATCCTCTTCGGATCGGCCCTGATCTCGGGCGGCCTCGCGGCACTGGTGCGACAGAGGCCCGGAGGCGCATCCATCATCGGCGGCATCGTGTTCATCGTCGCCGGCGCGCTCGCGATCGTGTTCCGGGAGTTCACCGCGAGTGCTCTCGTGACCTTCGTGGCAGTGGCGCTGATCGTCGCCGGGGGGTTCCTGCTGGCCATCTCGCTGAGGTTCTCGGGCAGCGGGTCCTCTCTGGTCGCGCTGCCCGCGATACTGCTGATCTGCGCAGGCATCGCGGCTCTCATCTGGCCCTCCGCCGCGCTGATCGTCGCCGCGATCGTGGCCGGGCTCTGCGCCCTGGCCATCGGCGGCGCGATCATCGGGGGAGCATTCAGCCTGCGGCGGGTGAGCGTCACCACCGCGAGATTCAGCGCCTGATCCCCGCCGGTCCCCGGTCGCCCCTGCGCGCATGCGTCTATCTCACTCCCGGCCGGGATCGCAAGCCCCTGTTCCCGCACGCTCTCGGGTGCGAGCCTGGTGCTCGAACACGAAGAGAAGGAGTCGAATCATGAGCGCATCGGACAAGATGTCGGCCGGTATGGACAAGCTGCAGGGAAAGGCCAAGGAGGCCGTCGGCAAGGTCACCGGAGATGACGAGAAGGTCGCCGAGGGCAAGGCCGATCAGGCGAAGGGCGACATCAAGCAGGCCGCCGAGAACGTGAAGGACGCGGTGAAGAACGTCTTCGACGGCAAGTGAGGATCCGCCGGGCGCATCGCCAGCTCCCGGGTCCGCGTCTCCGGGTCATCGCCCTCGCTCAGCCGAGGGCGATGATCTGGTCTGCGCTCGGCGCCTGGATGTCGACGGGCTCGCCCCAGCGGCTGTAGTCGGTGACGGCGGTCGTGCTCGAGGCCGTGCCGGCGAACGACATCGACATGCGGCGCGGCAGGTCGTCGTCGCCGACCCATATCTCGTAGTCGACGGTCTCGCCGACCACCGCGGGGTCGATCCCCGGAATCGGGCTCGCGCTCAGCAGGATCGCGGTGTCGAGCACGAGCGTGTACCTCGTGGTGCTCACGCCGTCGATCTCCTCCCGCTCGCCCGGGGTCAGCTCGAGGATCGACCTGCCGAAGGTGTCGATCTGGGTCTGCGGGTCGAGCAGGCGCATGATCTCTGTGGGATCCATGAGGGCGGAGTCGGATCCGTCGATCACCATGAACATGTTCTGGGAGAGCTCGCCGAGGTTCATGTACATCACCCCGTCGACGATGCGCACCTCGTTGCTCCCGGTCGGCCCCGAAGAGGTCATGGCGACTCGCGCCGAGCCGATGTCGGCGGTCACCGTCATGGCCCCGTCCGTCGTGGTGGTGGCGCCGTCGGTCTCGATCGTCTGCGAGACATGGACCATGCCGGCCTGCAACTGGGCGGCGGTGATCCGCTCGGCGAAGTCGTCCTTGGTCAAGGCCGTGCCGGTCTCCACGGTCCGGTCGTCCCCGCCTGATTCGGTCTGCCCCGCCGGCTCCGCCGGGGCCTGGGTCGTGCAACCGGCCAGCCCCAGACCGAGGGCGAGAGCCAGCGCGATAGCTGCGGTGAGTGAGCGCTCGATCTTCATGGGTCCACTGTAGGAGCGTCGCGGCCGTTCCGCTATGGGTGGAATGACGCGCCGTCCGGCCGCCGGAGCGTCGAGAGGCGATCAGGCCTTGTTGCCGGTGAACGCCAGAACCCCTCCGAGGCCGATCATCAGGCCGCCGCCTGTCGCGCGCATCGCCGAGATCCGGCCCGGCGACCGGGCGAACCAGGCCTGAGCCGTTCCCGCGAGCAGCGCCCAGATCGCGTCGCAGACGAAGCCGATCACCACGGCGATGAGCCCCAGCAGCAGCATCTGGAGCGGGATCGACCCCGCCCGGAAGTTGACGAACTGGGGGAGGACGGCGACGAAGAACACGATGGTCTTCGGGTTCGTGACGCCCACGATGAAGCCCTGCCGCAGCAGGACCGCGGGCGTCATCGCGGGGCCCTTCGAGCCGGCGTCGCGGATGCTGCCGTCCCTCCGATGCCGGATCGACTGCACGCCGAGGTATACGAGGTAGGCGGCGCCGATCAGCTTGACGATCGTGAACAGCATGATGGACTGCGCGACGACGGCCCCGACGCCGAAGGCGACCGCCGCCACGAGCAGGAGCGTGCCGAGTCCGTTGCCCAGAACGCTCATCAGGCCGCCGCGCCGCCCGTAGGAGAGCGACCGGCCGATGACGAAGAGCACACTCGGCCCGGGGATCACGATCAGTACGATCGCGGCGAGGATGAAGGCGAGGAGCGCTTCCGGCGTGGGCATGGGGCAATGCTATCGAGACGGTGGTGATCGGCACCGGTGGCGGCACAGAACTCTACATCGATGTCACGAGCGGCATCGTGGTCAAACAATCGCCTCGGGCATACTCCACCGGATGCGCCGAGCGGCTTTCGCGGCGGCATCGGGCGGCGTCGCCCGGAGCAGGGCGTTGCGCAGGCGCACTCCGACCGGGTTGGATGCCTGGGCGATTCTCCCCGCGAATCGAGACTGCCGCCAGATCGTCCGCGTGCGCCTCCTGCGCAACTCGGTGTAGCGTGCGAGTGCGGCGTCGAGGTCGCCGCCTCGGAGCAGCAGCGCGAGCGTCGCCGCATCCTCGATCCCTTGCCCGGCCCCCTGGCCGAGGTTCGGCGTCATACCGTGGGCGGCATCGCCGAGCAGGGCGGTTCGACCGTGGACGAACGACGGAGGCAGCTTCGAGAGGTCGTAGATGTCGTGGCGCAGCACCGCCTCCGCGGGCGTCGCGTCGATGCAGGCGAGGATCGGCTCGTGCCATTCTCCGAACCGCTCCCGCACCGCCGTGTGCTCGTCCTCGACGCGCTGCCCTGCTTCGACGGACTCGGTGGCGAACCAGTACACCCGATCATCGGGTAGCGGCACGATCCCGAAGATCCGGCCTCGACCCCAGGTCTCCCCGGCTTCTTGCACCTTGACGTGCCGGGTGGTGACACCGCGCCAGGCCGTGTAGCCGGCATAGCGCACGCCGCGATCGAGGCCGAGACGCACTCGCGAACCGCTGCGGATGCCGTCGGCGGCGATCACGAGGTCGAATCGCTCCACTCCGCCGGAGACGGCCATGGTCGGGGAGCCGTCCGCGGCGACCTCGGCAACTCGCCCCACGTGCAGGACTCCTGCGGGCAGCGCATCCGCGAGAGCGCGGTGAAGGTCAGACCGGTGCAGGCTGCGAACACTCGGCGCCATCGCGGTCGGCATCGACACCAGCCAATCGCCAGAGGGCACCCGCTGGCCGGCGCGCAGCCGGGATATGGCGTCGCTGCTCACCGCTCTCACCCGGTCGCCCAGCCCGACGGCATCGAGCGCCGAGAGCGCATTGCCGAACAGCGTGAGGCCCGCGCCCTCGGCCGCGGGATCGGCCCTCTGCTCGTACACGATCACCTCGTGCCCGTCGCTCGCGAGCGCGGCGGCCGCCGTCAGGCCGGCGATTCCTGCACCGATGATCCCTACGCGCATGGTCATCAGCGTAGCCCGCGCACTGGGTGCCGACTGCGATACGACGCTTGTATGTGGTGGGCGATACCAGACTCGAACTGATGACCTCTTCCGTGTGAAGGAAGCGCGCTACCAACTGCGCCAATCGCCCTCGGCCTGCTGCTTCGCAGTGCCAACCTCAACGATGATACACGGGTTCGGACCGCTCTGTGACCACAGCCCCGGTCAGACCCCGTCCGGGGTCGGCGGGGGAGCGAGATTGCTGTCGAGCTGCTGGTTCAGCTCTGCGTTCTTGTCGCTCAGCTCCGCGAGTTCCTGCCGCATCTGCTCGTAGCGGTCGATGTCGGCCTGGATCGACTCGCGCTCGGCGCTCAGCGTCGATGATCGCGCCTCCAGCTCGCCGCGCAGCCGCCAGTATTCATCCACGTTGCCGGAGAACTCGTAGGCGGCATTCCGCCGGTTGAAATCATCCACATCTGCGTTGAACTGCGTGAGCGCGGCGTCGTAGTCGTCGCTGCGCGCCTCGATGCTCTCCCGCAGCGCGGTCAGCTGCGACTGGAGCTCGTCGGCACGTGCCTGGATCTGGGCGAAGACCTCATGGTAGGCGTCGAAGAAGTCGATGATGAGCAGGCGATCCTCGAACCAGCGGGCATAGTGCGCCTCGAGCCAGTCGGGCAGCTCCCGAACCTCGGTGCCCAGCACCGAGTGCAGTTCGTTCGCGAACGCGTCCTCCGAGAGCTCGCTGTACACCGACATGCGATCCGCCAGTTCGTGGTCCTCCTCTGCGAGCTCCTCGTACAGCCGGGTGAGCGAGGCGACCAGCTCCGAACGCTCGCCGTCGCCGAGGCGGGCCCACGCCGCATGCAGCAGCTCGTGGGCGGCCGTGACCTCGACGATCCCGTTCAAGCGCTCGTCGGTCACCTTGAACAGGTGGATCGAGTCGCGCGTGTAGCAGCCGAGGATGTGGCCGTCCTCCGAATGGTCGACATCGGCGCACTGCTCGTTGAACAGCTGGCTCGCCTCCAGCGTGGGGTGGGTGGCGAAGAACACGCGTCGCCCGGTATCGGTGAGCATCAGCCGATCCGTGAGCTCCGACATCTCCTGAGACGGCTCGAAGCTCTGGGCGGCGAAATGATCCGAGATGTTCTGCCGCTGGAGATAGGCGAAACCGGCCGCGGCGATCAGCGCGAGCACGATCAGCGTCGAGAAGACCCCCCATAGGGTCTTTCCGACTCTGCCTGCCATGCCTACCACCGTATCCGGCGATACCGTTCGCGCGCGAGACAGCGCGCCGAGAGATGGAGGATCCGGGATCCGCGCGAACACGCCGGAATCCGTCATTGATTTGCGATGCCTCCCGAACACCCCCTATAGTCATTCAGGTACACGGCAACGTGTCACGCGGATGTAGCGCAGTTGGTAGCGCATCACCTTGCCAAGGTGAGGGTCGCGAGTTCGAGTCTCGTCATCCGCTCCAGTAGCCTGGGTAGCCAGGCTGCTTGTGGTGTCAACCACTCCGGTGGCGTGGCCGAGAGGCGAGGCAGCGGCCTGCAAAGCCGTATACACGGGTTCGAATCCCGTCGCCACCTCGTCAGACAATTGAACAGCCTGAACAGGCGCGATTGGCGCAGCGGTAGCGCGCTTCCCTGACACGGAAGAGGTCACTGGTTCGATCCCAGTATCGCGCACGAGCAGAGCCCGGCATTCGCCGGGCTCTTTGCGTTCGTGCGCAAATACACTGGACTCATGGCCGATCTCGCACGCGTGTACCGCTACACCTTCGCCTCCATCCACGGCGCCTACATCCACAAGGTGGAGCGCAAGGGCCGCACCCGAGCCGAGCTCGACGAATTGCTGTGCTGGCTCACCGGCTACTCGCAGGATCAGCTCGAGG
>JBFXIT010000061.1:0-3817 GCA_050175655.1 Leucobacter sp. | reverse complement strand
TACCGCTACACCTTCGCCTCCATCCACGGCGCCTACATCCACAAGGTGGAGCGCAAGGGCCGCACCCGAGCCGAGCTCGACGAATTGCTGTGCTGGCTCACCGGCTACTCGCAGGATCAGCTCGAGGCGATCCTCGGCACCGGGACCGACCTGCAGGCGTTCTTCGAGGATGCGCCGAGACTCAACCCGGCGCGAACCGAGATCCGGGGCGTGGTCTGCGGGGTGCGGGTCGAGGAGATCGAGGACCCGCTGATGCGCGAGATCCGCTACATGGACAAGGTGGTCGACGAGCTCGCCCGCGGCAAGGCGATCGAGAAGATCAAGCGCGCGCTGCCCGCGGCCTGAACGCCGGCGACGAGCGCTCCGGCCCATCTCGATAGAATCGACGGGTTCCCGTTCTCGTTCCGAAGGAGTGTGCCCCAGTGGCCGATGGCTTCTCCCTGTTCACCGATCGCTCGATCGTCGCCATGCGCGTCAATGGCGAGCTCAGGGATCTCGCCGCGGAGGTCACGGAGACGGATACGGTCGAGCCGGTGCCGATCGACTCGCCCGACGGGCTCAGCATCCTCCGGCATTCGGCCGCGCACGTGCTCGCGCAGGCCGTGCAGCGCATCAACCCCGAGACGAAGCTCGGCATCGGCCCTCCCATCACCGACGGCTTCTACTACGACTTCGATCCCGCCGAGCCGTTCACCCCCGAGGATCTCAAGGCGATCGGCGCCGAGATGCAGAGGATCGTGAAGCAGGGTCAGCGCTTCGTCCGCCGCGTGGTCACCGAGGACGAGGCGCGGGCCGAGCTCGAGGCCGAGCCCTACAAGCTCGAACTGATCGGGCTGAAAGGCGGTGCGGGCGACGAGAACGGCGAGAGCGTCGAGGTCGGCGGTTCGGAGCTGACCATCTACGACAACGTCGACCCGAAGACCGGCGAGCTGTGCTGGAAGGATCTGTGCCGCGGCCCGCACCTGCCCAATACCCGGATGATCGGCAACGGCTGGGCGCTCATGCGCAGTGCCGGAGCCTACTGGCGCGGCAGCGAGAAGAACCCGATGCTGCAGCGCATCTACGGCACCGCGTGGCCGACGAAGGACGAGCTGCGCGAGTACCAGACCCGCCTCGAAGAGGCGGCGAAGCGCGACCACCGCAAGCTGGGCGTCGAGATGGACCTCTTCAGCTTCCCCGACGAGATCGGCTCGGGGCTCGCGGTCTTCCATCCGAAGGGCGGGATCATCCGCCACGAGATCGAGTCGTTCATGCGCGAACGCCTGCTGCACCACGACTACGAGCTCGTGAACACCCCCCACATCACCAAGGGCACCCTCTTCGAGACCAGCCAGCACCTGAACTGGTACAAGGACGGGATGTTCCCGGCCATGCACCTCGACGCGGTGGAGGACGCCGAGGGCAACGTCGTGAAGCCGGGTCAGGACTACTACCTGAAGCCCATGAACTGCCCGTTCCACAACCTCATCTTCCGCTCGCGCGCCCGCAGTTACCGCGAGCTGCCGCTGCGGCTCGCCGAGTTCGGCACGGTCTACCGCTATGAGAAGAGCGGCACGCTCTCGGGCCTCACTCGCGTGCGCGGCCTGACCCAGGACGACGCCCACATCTACGTCACCGACGATCAGGTGAAGGACGAGATCAAGCGCCAGCTCGACTTCGTCTTCGAGACGCTGCGCGCCTACGGCCTGAACAACTTCTACCTCGAGCTCTCGACCCGCGACCCGGAGAAGTCGGTCGGCACCGACGAACAGTGGGAGGTCGCCACCGAGACCCTGCGCCAGGTGGCAGAGGAATCCGGCCTCGAACTCGTCGCCGACCCCGGGGGAGCCGCCTTCTACGGCCCCAAGATCTCCGTGCAGGCGCGCGACGCCATCGGCCGCACCTGGCAGCTGAGCACCGTGCAGCTCGACTTCAACCAGCCGGAGCTGTTCGAGCTCGAGTACGCCGCCGCCGACGGCACGCGCAAGCAGCCGGTCATGATCCACCGCGCCCTGCTCGGCTCGATCGAGCGGTTCTTCGCGATCCTGCTCGAGCACTACGCCGGGGCGTTCCCGGTCTGGCTCTCGCCCGTGCAGGTGGTCGGCATCCCCGTCGCGGCGGAATACGGCGACTACCTCGACGGCGTCATCGCCAGGCTGCGCGAGCGCGGGGTACGAGCCCACGTCGACCACGGCGACGACCGCATGCCGAAGAAGATCCGCACCCACACCAAGGAGAAGGTGCCGTTCCAGCTGATCGCGGGCGAGGACGACCGCTCGGCCGGCGCCGTGAGCTTCCGCTTCCGCGACGGCAGCCAGCTGAACGGCGTCCCCGTCGACGAGGCGGTGGATCGGATCATGCAAGCGATCGAGAACCACGAGCAGGTGAACGGCGCGTGGGCCGAGTAGACGGCGCTGAGTCGCCCGCCGAGAGCGGGATGGTGGGCGACCCCGACGAGATGCAGCGGCTGTGGACGCCGCATCGCCTGGTCTACGTCGCCGACTCGCACCAGCCCGACGAGACCGACTGCCCGTTCTGCGAGGCGCCGGGCTTCGACGACGAGCGGGCGCTCATCGTGCACCGCGGCAAGACGGCGTACGCGATCCTCAATCTCTTCCCCTACAACACCGGCCATCTGCTGATCTGCCCCTACCGGCACATCTCGACCTACGACGAGGCGAGCCCCGAGGAGGTCGCGGAGATCGGCGAGCTCACCCAGACCGCCATGCGCGTGCTGCGCCAGACCATGGGCTGCCACGGCTTCAACATCGGCATGAACCAGGGAGCCATCGCGGGCGCGGGCATCGCCGCGCACCTGCACCAGCACATCGTGCCCCGGTGGTCCGCGGACTCCAACTTCTTCCCGATCATCGCCAAGACCAAATCGCTGCCGCAGTTGCTCGGCGACGTGCGCGAGAAGATCGCGGCGGCCTGGCCCCACCCCTAGACGGGGCCCGCCGCCTAGACTTACCTACCGACTCGACTTTCAGAAAAGAGGAGCCCCCGTGTCCGGACACTCCAAATGGGCGACGACCAAGCACAAGAAGGCCGTCATCGACGCGAAGCGCGCGAAGGCGTTCGCGAAGTACATCAAGGTGATCGAGGTCGCCGCGCGCATCGGCGGCGCCGACCTCGCGGGCAACCCGGCGCTCGCCGATGCGGTGCACAAGGCGAAGAAGAACTCGGTCCCCGGCGACAACATCGACCGGGCCATCAAGCGCGGCGCGGGGCTGACCGGCGACGCCGTCGAGTACACGAACATCATGTACGAGGCGTACGGCCCGAACGGCGTCGCCCTCATGGTCGAGTGCCTCACCGACAACAAGAACCGCGCCGCGGCCGAGGTGCGCACCGCACTCAGCCGCAACGGCGGCAGCCTCGGCGAGCAGGGCAGCGTCGCCTACAACTTCGCGCGCAAGGGCGTCATCACCGTGCCGGCAGAGGGCACCACCGAGGACGACGTGCTGATGGCCGTGCTCGATGCCGGCGCCGAAGAGGTCACCCCCACCCCCAACGGGGAGTCGTTCGAGGTGATCTGCGAGGCCTCCGACCTCGTCGCCGTGCGCACCGCGCTCGTCGACGCGGGCATCGACTACGAGGCGGCGGACGCCGAGTTCGTGCCGAACCTCAAGGTCGAGATCGACGCGGACACGGCGCGCAAGGTGTTCCGCCTGATCGACGCGCTCGAAGACAGCGACGACGTGCAGAACGTCTTCTCGAACTTCGACCTCACCGCAGAGGTGCAGGCCGAGCTCGCAGAAGACGACTGACGGGCCTCGATGCGCATCGTCGGCATCGACCCCGGCCTCACCAGATGCGGCATCGGCGTCATCACGGC
>JBFXIT010000060.1:0-10506 GCA_050175655.1 Leucobacter sp. | reverse complement strand
ACGAGCGGCGTGCGCACGTAGGCCGGGTTGATGCAGTTGCTGGTGACGCCGTGCGGGCCGCCCTCGAGCGCGGTCACCTTCGAGAGCCCCTCGAGGCCGTGCTTCGCCGACACGTATGCCGACTTGAACGCGCTCGCCCGCAACCCGTGCACGCTGGAGAGATTGATGATGCGGCCCCAGCCTCGCTCGTACATCCCGGGGAGCACGGCACGGATCAGCAGGAACGGCGCCTCGAGCATGATGCGCTGGATCAGCCGGAAGGCCTCGGGGTCGAACTCCTCGATGGGGCTCACCCGTTGGATGCCGGCGTTGTTCACCAGGATGTCGGCGTCGAGCCTCAGGTCGTCGAGCGCGGTCGTATCGCCGAGGTCGACCTGCCAGGCCTCTCCGCCGAACTCCGCTGCCACCGCCTCGGCCGCTTCGCCGTTCAGGTCTGCGACTACGACGTGCGCGCCGCGCCGCGCGAACTCCTCCGCGCATGCGCGCCCGATGCCGCTTGCACCGCCTGTGATGATGGCGCGCCTGCCCGCGAGATCCTGCGTCGTCATGAGCCGTTTCCTTCCATTGGTGGCTGCCGGTCGGCTCGGGACTGCCGGCCGGCCCCACTCGAACCGGTGGAGCCCGCATCTGCGGCACTCGTACCGGGAGCGCCCGCACCGAGCGCGTTCGAGATGAACCTCATCATGCCCTCGAAGACCTCGGGGGCGATGCGCTGCGGCACCTCGCCCTCGGAGTCGCGCTCCCAGAGCAGGAACCGCATGCCGACGAGCTCACCGATGCCCATGAGCGCCCATGCCGCGACCTCCGGGTCGAGAGCGGGATCGATGTCGCCCTCGCGCTGAGCGGCGAGCAGACCAGCCGTGTAGCCCTCGACGATGCGCTCGTAGTGCAGCTTCAGCACCTGCGGCGAGACGAACTCGGCCTCCCGCACCACGCGGTAGAGGGCCGGGTGCTGGGCGGTGAAGCGGAAAAAGCCCTCGAACCCGCCCCGCTCGGCCTCGACCCGGTTCGCGGCCCCGGCCATCGCCTCGCTCATCGACTGCCGCACCCGCGCGTTCAGATCGATCACGAGCGCTTCGAACACGGTCTGCTTGCTGTCGAAGTAGAGGTAGAAGGTGCCGAGCGCCACCCCTGCGCGCTCGGTCACCTTGACGATCGAGGCCTCATGATAGCCGACCTCGGCGAAGACGGCTTCGGCGGCCTCGAGGATGCGGCGGCGGGTGGCCTCACCGCGCTTGGTAAGCGGGCGGCCGGTGGCCGGAGACACGAGGGCGGCACGTTCCTCTTGCGAATCGACGGAATGGGCGGGATCAAGCATAGGAGCTCTCCTTCGGCGCGCGCGATCCGGCGACGTCCAGCCGCTGCCGGGCTATGTGCGCGAGGCGCTGCCTCGCGACCTTCTCGATGGTGGATCTCGGCAGCCCGCTCACGAATTCGACGTGCGCGGGCAGCTTGTAGCCGGCCAGGCGGCTGCGCGCGTGCGAGAGCAGCTCGTCGACCGCGAGCGGGGCGCGGACGACGACGAAGGCGTAGCCGCGCTCGCCCCACACGGCGTCGGGCACGCCGACCACTGCGGCCTCCTCGACCAGCGGGTGCGCGGCGAGCGCCTGCTCGACCTCGGCGGGCGCGACGTTCTCCCCACCGGAGACGTAGATGTTCTTGAGACGGTCGACGACGCGGTGGACGCCGATCTCGTCGCGGCTCAGCAGGTCGCCGGTGCGCAGCCAGCCGTCGCTCATGGCGGCGGCGGTCGCCGCATCGTCGTCGAGATAGCCCGAGAACAGGCTGGGGCCCCGCACCTGCAGCTCTCCGGTCGCCGGGCCGTCGAGTTGCAGGCCCGTGTCGGGGTCGACCAGGCGGGTGTCGACGCTCGGGTAGGGGCGGCCGACCGCGCCCGGCTGATCCGCCAGCTCTTCGGCGGCGAGGTGGAGCACATTGGGGCCGGCCTCCGTGAGACCGTAGCCCTGGGCGAGGGAGATGCCGTGCTCGGCCCAGTCGACGGCGAGCTGCGGCGGGATGGTGGCCCCGCCGACCACCGCGCGGCACAACGATCCGAGATCGTAGGAGGCGAAGCCGGGGGCCTCGAGCAGCATACGGTACTGGGTGGGCACGCCCATCATGGCCGTCACCCGGCGCTCCTGGATCAGCTGCAGCACGCGCCCGGGCTGGAACGAGCGCTCGAGTACGACGGTGGCCCCGACCCACCATGCGAGCAGCGGCTGCACGTTCCAGGCTGCGACGTGATGCTGCGGCAGCATGGCGAGCACGACGTCGTCGCTCGTCATGGGCATGGCTCGGCTGAGTGCGAGGTTGTTCCAGAAGCAGCTCGCGTGGCTGAGCACGACGCCCTTGGGCGCGGCCTCGCTGCCGGAGGTGTAGATGACGAGCAGTGGGTCGTCATCGCGAGGAGCGCGCACGGGGCGAGGGCGGCGAGCCTCGGGGGCCTGTTGCTCGACCCCCGCGACGCCGGTCTCGGCGCGCGGCGGTGCGCCGGCTCCCAGTGCACGCAGAGCCTCGCCGGCGAGCGCGGCGTGCTCATCCTCGATCAGCAGGAGGTCGGGGTTGCTGCGGCGCAGGAGCGCCGCGAGCTCGTCGGGGGTCAGCCGCCACGAGAGGGGGATGAAGGCGATGCCGGAGCGCGCGCAGGCGAAGAATGCCACCACGTGGTCGATCGAGTTGCCCGAGACGGTCGCGATCCTCGATCCCGCACCGTACCCGGCCCCGCCGAGGCGCCGGGCCAGCGCCGCGGCCCGCGCATGCAGGGTCGCATAGTCGACCAGCACGCCGCGATCGTCGATCGCGATGCGCTTCGGATCAGCGGCTGCGCGATCGCTCAGCCAGCGTCCGACCGTATGCGCGTCTGCGGTGCTCGCCCCGTTGCTCACCGTCGCTCCTATCTGCCCTGCGGTCCGTCGCCCGACTGCGCGGCGGTCGGATCCACGGGGTCGGCGAACTCGGTACGGTCGAGCGATGCGAGCCCCGCGTGCTCCCCCACCGTGCGGCTGCGTCTGCGACCCCATACCTTGTCGAGAGTACCGGCGATGCCGCCCGGGAGGAACATGACGACGACGATGAAGAGCGCGCCCAGCAGGAATAGCGGCTGCGAGAGCGGGATGCGCAGGAAGTCTGGGAGCGCCTGGATCGCATCGGCCCGGGCGAGCACGGTGAGCCGCTGGTCGAGCAGCGTGTAGATCACACCACCGACGATGGCACCCCAGCGGAAGCCGACACCTCCGAGCACCACCATCACCAGGACCGTGATGGTGAGGTCTGCCGATACCGCGCGTGGCACGGTGCCCGACTGCAGCAGGAAGTACCCCATGCCGGCGATGCCCGCGAGCAGGGCCGCGATCACGAAGACGGCGAGCTTCGCGGTATAGGGGTGGAGGCCGAGCACCTTGACCCGCTGATCGTTCTCGCGGGTCGCGCGAGCGATGTGGCCGAGCCGGCTCTTGTCGACCCAGAGAGCCACCAGGTACACCACCACGAGCATCGCGAGGATGAGCCAGTAGAGGTTGCGCGTGTTCACCACGCCCACGAGCCAGCCGGGAACCTGCGCGGTGGCCAGGCCGAGGCCCTCTTCGCCGCCGGTGATGCTCGAGTTGCGGCGCACCAGCACCGACCCCGCCTGCGCGAATGCGAGCGTGACCATGGCGAAGGGGATGCCGCCGACCCGGTTGGCGATGGAGCCCGTGACGAGCGCGATGACGAGGCCGCCGACCAGCGAGAGGAGGATCGCGGGCAGCAGGGGCATCTCGAAGTGCGAGAGCACGATACCCAGCAGGTAGGCGCCGCCGCCGAAGCTGAGCGCGTGGCCGAACGAGAGCATGCCGGCAGAGCCGAGCAGCATGTTGTAGGAGAGCGCGAGGGCCGCGAACACCATGCACAGTGAGAGCAGCGCGAGGCTGCCCGGCATATACGTGGGGGTCGGCAGGATGCCGGGGATCGAGACGTTGAGCAGCGGCAGTACCGCCATCACGACGACGAGGGCCGCGCCCACCGCGACCGGCAGCCACCGGCGGCGCGTCGTCTCTGCGTGAGAGGCTGTGAGACTCATGCTTTCTTCCTCCCCATCAGTCCCCTGGGTCGCACGAGCAGCACGACCGCGAGCAGGATGACGACGATGAAGTCGCCCGTGCCGCCCAGGTAGAAGTTGGCGAACTGCTGCAGTACGGCCACCAGCACCGAGGCGATCGCGGCGCCCGCGAGCGAACCGAGGCCGCCGACCACGGTGACGATGAACGCGAAGATCAGCAGCGTCTGGCCGAGGTGCGCCGAGACATAGGTCGAGTAGTGCATCGCGAGCACGCCGCCGATACCGGCCGCGGCACCGCCGATGGCGAAGACCAGGGTGAAAGCGCGGCGAACGTCGATGCCGAGCGCGGTGACCATGGCCCGGTTCTCGACGCCGGCGCGGATGATCATGCCGTAGCGCGTCTTCTTCAAGAAGACCACGAGGGCGATGAGCACGAGGGCGGCGACGAGGATCAGGATCCAGAATTTGTTCGGAATGCTCGCCCCGAGCACGCTCGTGGTCTGCGAGAGCCAGCCCGGGCCCGTGATGTTCACCGGGTCGGAGCCCCAGATGCCCTCGAAGAGCGCGACGGAGGCGAGGGCGAGACCCACAGTGACGAGCACCTGCTCGATGTGCCGCTCGTAGAGGGGACGGATCAGCAGCAGCTCGGTCAGGGTCGCGAACAGGGCTCCGACGCCGGCGCCGACGAGGATCGAGACGATGAAGGATCCCCAGCCTGCGGCGCCCATGGCCTGCGCCACCTGCCACCCGACGAGGGCCGAGAGCGAGAGGAACGCGCCGTGCGCGAAGTTCAGCACGTGCATCAGGCCGTAGATCAGGCTGAGTCCGGAGGCGACGAGGAAGTAGAGCGCGCCGAGGCCGACGCCGGTGATGAATGTCAGGATCAGGGTGCTCACGGGCGTGCCTCCGTTCCGGCGTCTTCCGCTTCTTCGGCGTGCACACCGAGCAGCTGCCTGGTGAGCTGCTCGTCGTTCAGTATCTCGAGGGCGTCGCCGGTGTGCACCACTCTGCCGTTCCCTATGACGACGGCGCCATCCGCGAGCCGGCGCACGACCTCGAGGTTCTGCTCGACCAGCAGGATGGGCACGGTCTTCGACGCCTCGAGCAGGGCGTCGGCGACCTCGTTCACGATCTTCGGCGCCAGGCCCTTCGTGGGCTCGTCCACCAACAGGATTCTGTTGTCGTTGAGCAGCGCCCGCGCCACAGAGACCATCTGCTGCTGGCCGCCCGAGAGGGTGCCGGCCGCCTGGCCGCTGCGCGCGACGAGGTCGGGGAACAGCTCGGCGACGAACTCGCGGCGCGGGTTGGCCTGCCGCTCTGCAAGGGCGAGGTTCTCGGCGACTGAGAGCGCGGCGAAGACCTCGCGGTCCTCCGGCACGTAGCCGATGCCCAGTTGCACGAGCTTGTGCGTCGGCATCGCGTCGATGCGTTGACCCGCAAGCCGCACCTCGCCCTTGCGCGAGATGAGCCCCATGATGCCGCGAAGGGTGGAGGTCTTGCCCGCGCCGTTTCGGCCGAGCACCGCGGTGATGCCCGTGGCGGGGACCTGGAAGGAGACGTCTTCGACGACCTGCTGGCCGGCGATGCTGCATTGGAGGTGCGAGACCTCGAGGATGGCGGTCATGCGGCTGTCCCGAGGTAGGCGCTCTGCACGGTCGGGTTGTCCATGATCCTCTGCGGAGTGTCGTAGGCGATGATGCTGCCGAAGTGCATCACGGCGACCATGTCGACGAAGCCGAGCAGCACGTCGATGTGATGCTCCACCATCAGCACGGTGCACTGCTTCTCGCGCTGCATGTCGGTGATGTTCTGCAGGAGCCCAGCGACGTCGCCAGAGGCGACGCCCGCCATCGGCTCGTCGAGCAGCACGAGCTTCGCGTCTGCGACCAGCAGCACCGCGATCTCGAGCTTGCGCTTGTCGCCGTGGGACACGTCGCCCGCCTGGGTGTAGGCCTTATGCGCGAGGCCCACGATCTCGAGAGTCTCGAGCGCGCGTCTGGTGGCCGCGTCGCCCGGTCTCGGGAAGCGGAAGAGGGAGTAGTTGCCGCCCTCCGCGACCTGAGCAGCGAGACGCACGTTCTCGAGCACGCTCAGGCCGGGGAAGTAGCTGGAGGTCTGGAACGTGCGCCCCAGACCCGCCCGCGCCCTGGCGGGGACCGACGTCTTCGTGATGTCGGCGCCGTGCATGTGCACGCTGCCGCGCGTCGGGGCGAGGAGCCCCGAGATCACGTTGAACAGGGTCGTCTTGCCGGCGCCGTTGGGGCCGATCACTCCCACGATCGCTCCCTCTGCGATGTCGAGGTCGACGTCTCTGAGGATCGTGGCGCCGCCGATCTGCAGGCCGAGACCTGCGACGCGAAGCGCGGACGGGGTTGGGGTGTGCATGTTCTCGAGCCTCACACGGTCAGGGTGCGACCTGGTCGGCGGGGACCGTCGCGATGAGCTCGGGGGTGTAACCGCCCGCACCGTCGGAGACGAGCCTGACCTGGTACATCTCCTGGATCAGCGCGTGGTCTTCGGCGCGGACCGTGTTCTTGCCCTTCGGGCCGTCGAACTCGAATCCCTCGAGCGCCGAGATCATCGCCTGTACGTCGCCCTGGCCCTCCTTGATCGCCTGCACGATCATGATGGCCGCATTGAAGCCGTCCGGGGTGAACAGGTCGGGAGTGCCCCCCGCAGCCTCAACCGCCTCGACCATGGCGTCGTTCACCGCATTGTCGGGTGCGCCCGAGAAGTAGTGGTTCAGGAAGCTGATGCCTTCGGTGGCGTCTCCGTAGGCGCCGAAGGTGACCGAGTCGCCGAGACCGGTGACCACGGGCACGGCATCGAACACGCCCTGCTGGCTCATGGCCTGCCACATCGCACCCGAGGTCGCACCGGCCCACGCGACGAACACGAGATCGGGGCTCGCGCCCAGCACCTGCTGTGCGAACGGGGTGAACTCGGTCACATCCTCCGCGACGAGCACCGACTCGACGACGGCGCCCTGGCCGCCCAGTATCGCCTCGACCGCGGCCACGTTGCCTTGGCCGAACGCGTTGTCTTGCGCATAGACCACGACCTTCTTGCCGCTGATGTCGTCGATGAAGGTACCGGCCGTCGCGACGTCCTGCGCGCTCTGGCGACCCGAGCGGAAGGTGTACTCGTTGATGCCGGTGATCGCATCGGCGGCCGCGGGGCCCGAGATGAAGAGCACTTGATTCTGCGCCGCCTGCTCGGCCAATACGCCCGCCACGCCGGACGAGGCGCTGCCTGCGAGGATGTTGACACCCTCGCCGATCAGCTCCTTTGCGATGGTGACCGCCTTGTCGGGGTCGCCGCCATCGTCGCGGATGTCGATCTCGATCCTGGTGCCGTCGATCTCGCCGGTGCCGTCGGTCGCATAGTCGAGGCCCGCCTGGAAACCATCGAGGTACTGCTTGCCGTAGCTCTCGAGCGGGCCGGTCTCGCTGGTGATCACGCCGACGGTGACCTCGGCGAGCGCGTCGCCCCCGTCGTCGCTGCCGCTCTCGGCGGTCGGCGCGCACGCCGAGAGAACGAGGGCGGCCGAGAGAGCGGCAATGCCCAGACTGAGTTTCTTGGAGACGCGCATGCGTTTGCCTTTCGTCTTTGGAAGGTTTTATGAAACCTGATTCAGGTTACACTAGATACGCTAGGCCGGCACCACACTCCCGTCAAGCGGAGCCCGTCTCCGTAATCCACTCGTTACTCGACACCGCGTCCCCGCCCGCAACCGCAGCCGGGAATCGCAGCCCTAGAATCAGAACTGCGAGGCACAGTCGCCTCTCGCCCTCTCAGTGAAGGAGCCCTCATGGCAGCCACCGACCCCCGCCTGCTTCCAGGCATCACCCAGCGGGTGATCGACACCCCGCGGCTGACTACCGGCGTGCTCGAGCGCACCGGCGACGACCCTTCCGCCCCACCCCAGCGCACCGTCGTGCTGGTGCACGGCAATGTCTCGTCGTCCCTGTTCTGGCAAGAGCTCATGCGGGATCTTCCCCGCGATCTGCGAGTCGTCGCCATCGACCTGCGCGGCTTCGGCGCCAGCGAGCACAAGCCCGTCGACGCGACGCGGGGCGTGCGTGACTTCAGCGACGACGTGCACGCCGCGCTCGAAGCCCTCGGCATCCCGACCGCCCACCTCGTCGGCTGGTCGATGGGCGGCGGTGTGGTGATGCAGTACGCCCTCGACCACCCGGTGCTCAGCCTGACGCTGCAGGCACCCGTCTCGCCCTACGGCTTCGGCGGCACCCGCCGCGATGGCAGCCGCCTCACCGACGACGACGCCGGCTGCGGGGGCGGCGGCGCGAACCCCGACTTCGTCCAGCGTCTGCGCGAGGGCGACACGAGCGCCGACGCGCAGACCTCGCCGCGGAGCGTGCTGCGCAGCGGCTATGTGGCGCCGGGCTACTCCAGCGAGCACGAAGACCTCTGGGTGGCCTCGATGCTGACGACCTCCACGGACGAGGGCAACTACCCTGGCGACATGGTGGCGAGCGAGAACTGGCCCGGTTTCGGCGCCGGACCGAGCGGAGTGCTGAACACCATGACCCCCGGGCACTTCAACGTCTCGGGCATCGTCGGCCTCGACCCGAAGCCGCCGATCCTCTGGGTGCACGGCGATTCCGACACCATCGTCTCGGACGCCTCGTTCTTCGACATCAACCACCTCGGCGCGCTCGGGGTGATCCCGGGATGGCCCGGCGACGAGATCGCCCCTGCGCAGCAGATGGTGTCCCAGACCCGGGATGTGCTCGACGCCTACCGCGCCGCCGGCGGCGAAGCGACGGAGATCGAGTTCAGCGGCACGGGCCACTCGCCCCACCTCGAGCGGCCGGAGGAGTTCCGCGGAGCCCTGCTGCGCCTCATCGGCTGAGCGTCCGGCCCGCTGCGCGGCTCGGCATCCGCGAGCGGTGCACCATAGGCTGTGTGCATGAGTGATTCAGGTGAGGCGGCCGTGCGGGCGGACCGCCGCAGGCTCTCGGCGCGGCGGAGGCGGCGACTCGCGATCACGGTCGTGATCCTGACCGTGCTCGTCGCCGCCGGCGGCTACGTCGCGGCGGCCGGGACCGCTCCCCTGCCCGAACTGCGCGCCGCCCTCGCGGTCGAGGCCGAGACGCAGATCGACGCGGACTCCTCCGGCGCCGAGGCCGCGGTGGCGTCGCAGGATCTGCCGACGGCGATCGGCTGGGCCGACGGCGAGCAGGTGTGGTCGAACGACGACACCGCCTACCCGCTCGCCAGCGTGTCGAAGCTGATCACCGTGCTCGTGTGCATGGAGGCGCAGCCGCTCGAACCCGGGGCCGACGGCCCCACCTACGTCTGGACCGAGGCCGACGTGCAGCGCCAGAACGAGTACCTGGCGATGGAGGGCGTCGCCTATCCGATCCCCGTCGGCACCGAGATCACGCTGCGGCAGATGCTGCAGTTCATCTTCCTGCCGTCGTCGAACGACTACGCCGCGGCCTATGCCTACTGGGTGTTCGGCGACAACGACGCGTTCCTCGCCGCGGTCGAGGAGTGGAAGGCGAAGCACGGCCTCGAATCGCTGAGCTTCGTCGAGCCCACCGGCATGGACGAGGGCAACCGGGCCAACGCCGCCGACCTGGTGCGCATCGCGCGTCTCGCGCTGCAGAACCCGACGACGCTCGAGTTCAACGGGATGCAGAGCGCCGAGATGCCCTGGGGCATCGGGCTGATCGAGAACACGAACCCGCTCCTCGGCGAGGTGCCCGGGGTGATCGGGATCAAGACGGGCGCGCTGGGGGTCGTCGGCTACAATTTCGTGCTGGCCCAGCAGGCAGACGCGTTCGGCCGCGAGATCGTCAACATCTCGGTGACGCTGGCGCGGCCCACGAAGGAGGATCGCGCCGCCTCCGGCCGCGAGATGCTCGGGCTGATGGCTCCGCTGCCGCAGGAGGTGGAGGTCGTCGCCGAGGGCGAGCGGGTCGGGTCGGTCACGACCTGGACCGGCGAGACCGTCGACCTGGTGACCTCGACGGGTGCGGGCGTCGTGCTGCTGCCCGGCGAGGCCGTGCAGCGCACGATTGAACAGCTCGGGCCGGTGACCGCGGGCGCGGCGGGCGGCGCCGCGGGCACGGTGCGCATCGCGGCACCGGCCGGAGCGGTCTCCGGCGAAGCGGATACCGTCGGGGTGGTGACCGCGGCCCCCATCCGCGAGCCGGATCTCATGTGGCGCCTCACCCACCCGGGCGCCCTCTTCGGGGGCGGGTAGGCTCAGTCGACGAGGGCGCCGGCGGCGAGGCGACGCACGACGCCCGTGAGATGATCGACGCCGGCGAGCAGATCCTCGTCCCGCGTGAACTCGTCGAGGTTGTGCGAAACGCCCGCGACGCTGGGCACGAAGAGCATCACCGTCGGCACGTCGTCCTTCATGTTGGTCGAGTCGTGGCCCGCGACCGTCAGCACGCGACCGTGCGACAGCCCCAGCTCCTCCGCGACCTCGCGGG
>JBFXIT010000059.1:0-10623 GCA_050175655.1 Leucobacter sp. | reverse complement strand
CGTCGGCCGCGCGCACGGCGTCGTCGGTGAGCGGCTTCGGGAACGCCGTCTCGGCTTCCTGCTCGCCCTCGATCTCCGTGAGCAGGGAGCGCACGTGCGGGTGCATGTCCGAGGCAGGGGCGGAGCCTGCTGAGCGGGCGATCACGGCACCGCCTGCGAGCTGGTTGACGATCGCGGCGGCGAGCTGGGAGCGGCCCGCGTTCTGCACGCACACGAACAGCACTTGCGGCACCCCGGAGGAGCGATTCCTTACCAGGTCGGTGAGACGCTGCCGAGCGAACCGTTCGGTCAACGGGATCATGTGCTGCGTTAGCTTCGCCGACCGCACGAGCCCAGCGTAGGACTCACGCACGATCGCGATCACGAGATCCCTGCTCAGCCTGGGCAGTTCATCCGCGAGCTCGTCGGCGAGGCGGGTGACCCGGGCGTCCATCTGCTGCAGCGCCTCGGCTCGTTCGGTGGGGCTCTCAGGCTCACCGGAAACTGCTGCCGGTGCGAAGGCATCGAGGAGGGCCGCGACGGCGCGCTGCTTGCCCGGCGCGATCCGGTACCAAACCCAGGTGCCACGACGCTCGGACATTAGCATCCCGGTCTCCTTCAGCACCTTCAGATGGTGGGAGACGGTGGGCTGAGACACCTCGGCCAGCTCCGCAAGGTCGCACACGCAGGACTCGCCGCGCGGGTCGGCCGCGATCGCGGAGAGCATCCGCAGCCGCAGCGGGTCCGCCAGCGCCTTCAGAGCACTGGCGACCGTGCTCGCCGCCTCCGCGCCGATTGCGTGGGTCGTCGACGGCGAGCATGCCTCGGCGTCGGGGATGGTGGCAGCGTCGGTCATGACGTCCTCGATTCAGCGGTATACGGATCCGTGCGGAACCAGGCTCTGGCGGCCCAGAGGGAGACGTAGACGAGGCCGACGAGCACAGGGACCTCGATGAGCGGACCCACGACGCCGGCCAGCGCCTGGCCGGAGGCGGCCCCGAAGGTCCCGATGGCGACGGCGATCGCGAGCTCGAAGTTGTTGCCCGCCGCGGTGAACGCCAGCGTCGTCGACCGCGCGTAGCCGAGGCCGATGCCCTTGCCGAGCAGCAGCCCCGCGAACCACATCAGGCCGAAGTAGACCAGCAGCGGCAGCGCGATGCGCGCCACGTCGAGAGGCTTCGCCAGCACCGCGTTGCCCTGCAGTGCGAACAGCAGCACGATCGTGAACAGCAGCCCGTAGAGCGCCCACGGCCCGATCCTCGGGAGGAACTTCTCTTCGTACCAGTCGCGCCCCTTGCGCTTCTCGCCGATGAACCGGGACGCGAAGCCCGCGACGAGCGGGATGCCGAGGAACACGAGCACGTTCAATGCGATCTGCCAGACCGAGATCTCCAGCCCCTGCGCATCCAGTCCGAGCCAGCCCGGCAGCACAGTCAGGTAGAACCAGCCCAGCACCGAGAACATCACGACCTGGAAGACCGAGTTGATCGCGACGAGCACCGCGGTCGCCTCGCGGTCGCCGCAGGCGAGGTCGTTCCAGATCACGACCATAGCGATGCATCGGGCGAGGCCGACGATGATTAGCCCGGTCCGGTACTCGGGCAGGTCCGGCAGGAAGATCCACGCGAGCGCGAACATCACCGCGGGCCCGACGAGCCAGTTCAGCACGAGCGAGGAGACCAGGAGCTTCTTGTCACCCGTGACGGCTGCGACCTTGTCGTAGCGGACCTTCGCGAGCACGGGGTACATCATCACCAGCAGGCCCAGCCCGATCGGGACCGAGATCCCGCCGACCTCCATCGCAGACAGCGCGTCGGAGAGCGCCGGCACGAACCGGCCGAGCACGAGGCCGGCGACCATCGCGAGGCCGATCCAGAGCGGCAGCCACTTGTCGAGCGTGGAGAGCCGTTTCGGGGTGGTGCGGGTCAGGGTGTCGGTCATGCGATTAGCTCCTCGATCTTCGCCGCGTAGACGGGTTTCGGGTGCGCGCCGATCAGCACGTCGACACGCTCCCCGTTCCGGTAGAAGCCGAGGGTCGGGATCGAGGTCACGCCGGCCGCGGTCACGGTCTCGGGGTTCTGGTCGGCGTCGATCTTCACGATCTTCACCCGGCCCTCGTACTCGCCGGCGAGCTGGTCCAGGATCGGGGCGATCGCCCTGCACGGGCCGCACCAGGTCGCCCAGATGTCGACCACGACGGGCAGCTCGGACTCGAGCACCTCGGCCTGGAAGGTGGCGTCGGTGACGGGGGTGACGGTGCTCATACGGAGACCTCCAGAACAGGCTCGGAAACGGTGGCGGGTGCGAGGTGCGACAGGTAGTGCTGGGCGTCCTGCGCGGCCGCGCAGCCGGTGCCCGCGGCGGTGATCGCCTGCCGATACGTGTGGTCGACGAGATCCCCGGCCGCGAACACCCCGGCCAGATTCGTCCGCGTCGACGGGTGCGCGACCCGCACGTACCCGTCCGCGTCGGTGTCGACCTGCCCAGTCACGAGCTCGGAGCGCGGGTCGTGCCCGATCGCGACGAACACCCCCGTCGCGTCGAGCCTCCGCTCGGCCCCGGTGATCGTGTCGCGCAGCGTGAGCCCGGTGACCTGCTCGTCGCCGAGGATCGCGGCGACCTCGCTGTTCCAGGCGACCTCGATCTTCGGATCGTCCAGCACGCGCTGTGCCATGATTCTCGACGCTCGGAACTCGTCCCGGCGGTGCACGACGGTGACTTTCGATGCGAACCGGGTGAGGAACAGCGCCTCCTCCATCGCGGAATCCCCGCCACCGATCACGGCGATCTCCTTGTCGCGGAAGAAGAACCCGTCGCAGGTCGCGCACCAGGACACTCCGTGCCCCGACAGGCGCTCTTCCTCGGGGAGGCCGAGCTTGCGGTACGCGGAACCCATCGTCAGGATCACCGCCCGCGCCCGGTACGTCATCCCGGCACCCGTCTCGAGGGTCTTCACGTCGCCGTCGAGCTCGAGGCGAATCGCGTCGTCGTAGACGATCCGAGCGCCGAACCGCTCAGCCTGCGCCCGCATCGACTCCATCAGCTCCGGCCCCTGCACGCCATCGACGAAGCCGGGGAAGTTCTCCACCTCGGTCGTCGTCATCAGCGCACCGCCCGCGGTGACCGAGCCCGCGATCACGTTCGGCGCAAGACCCGCGCGGGCCGCGTAGACCGCCGCGGTGTATCCGGCGGGACCGGACCCGACGATGACCAGTTCGACTTCTTGATTCGACATACTTCTATATTGACATCTATCGAATCAGTTCGCGAGCCCATGCCGGCTTTGTCACCGGATGTTCACCTACCGTGCTCAGGCAGGGCTGCCAACGCCCTTCGCGCGTGACCTCCGCATCATCGACGAACAGTGCATGAAAAGTGCACTCTTCAACAATCGGACCTACCAGTAGAGGTGCTCGAGCGCTTCACGCACGAGCTCGACGTGTATTCGATCGACGAGGCGTTCGCCGCGGTGGATCGTCGGACTTCGGCCGATCCCGAGGCCATGTCGGTGCTCGGGCGCACAATCAGAGACGAGGTGCGCCGGCTCGTCGGCGTGCCCGTCTGCGTCGGGATCGCGCCGACCCGCACCCTCGCGAAGCTCGCGAACCGCGCGGCCAAGAAGATCCCGGTCTTCGAAGGGGTGTGCGTGTGGCCGGCGACGCGGGAGGCGTGGCGCGAGCAGCTGATGCGCCGACTGCCGGTCTCGGAGGTCTGGGGGATCGCGCGGCGCCTCGAGCGGCGGCTCGCAGGGTACGGCATCACCTCCGTGTGGGATCTCGCCACCGCGGATCCTGCGCAGATCCGACGCTGCTTTTCCGTGGTCGTCATGCGTACCGCGCTCGAGCTGCGCGGGGTCGCGTGCATCGGCCCGGAGGAGGATCGCACGGGGAAGAAAGACGAGCTGATCGTGTCGCGTTCCTTCTCAGAGAAGGTGTCCACGATTGAGGGGATGCGGCAGGCGCTCTCGATCTATGCGCAGCAGGCCGCGGCGCGCCTGGTGAAGCACCGGCAGGTGGCGAAGTCGGTGCAGGCGTTCGCCGGCACGAGTCACTGGCACGAGCAGCAGCACTATCCGGCTGTCCGGGTGCCGCTCCCCTATCCGACGGCCGATCCGGTCATGCTGACGCGAGCGGCACATCTGCTGCTCCCGCAGATTCAGGAGGGAACGCGGTATGCGCGGGCCGGGCTCCTGCTTACGGATCTGCACGCGGCTGAGGCGCACCAGGCCCTCGAGTTGTTCAGGCACGTCCACGAGGATGCGAGTATCGCGACGCTCGTGGACGCGGTGCAGAAGAAGGCCGGCCGAGAGGTGCTCGGGCTCGGCTATGGCGGTCTCCGGCCCGGCCCGGCCTGGCAGATGAAGCGTGGACTGCTGACGCCCAGGGCGACAACTCATTGGGACGAGCTCATGATCGTCCGGGCGTAGGGCCGACTACCGTCTGCAGCTACGACTGTGCTGAAGCTCTCAGGAGTCGAAGATGTCTCCGAGGAACTCGAAGGGACTCTTCTTTTTGCGGTAGCGGGGGTCGCGTTGGCGATCGTCGGAGTAGCCGCCGCGTCGGTCACCGTGGTGGCCTTCTCGTCGGCGGTCGTCGTGATGACTGTCGCGACGTCGATCGTCGTACCGGGGTGCCTCGTAGTCGTCATAGCGGGGTTCTGCATACTGCGAGCCTGGCGCCGCGTCGCTTTCGGCCTGCATACGCTCGAGGATCTTGTCTAGCTCGCCCCGGTCGAGCCAGATGCCCCGGCACTGCGGGCAGTAGTCGACTTCGACTCCCTGTCGCTCGCTCATCAACAGGGTGGTTCCATCGCTGGGGCAGTTCATGATGTCAGCGTAAAGCAGCCGGGTCGCTCCCTGGCTGTGAAGTTGACTGCCGCAGCCTGGGAGTTCGTCGCGCGTTGCCGAGTCAGAGTCGGAACTCCAAGAGCCAGTCGACGGCGAGCTGCGCGACGGTGGCGACAATGACGAAGTGGAGGAGGATCGCGACCCATGCCCAGGACGCGAATCCTTTGAGCGCGCGCATGGCGGAGTCGCCCGGGAGGAGGAGGCCGTCGGCGCCGGCTTTCGCGACGGTGACCCACCAGAGCGGGATCATGGCCGTCCAGACGACCATGCACCAGGGGCAGAGGGTGCCGAGAGAGTAGAAGCTCTGGTACTGCAGCCAGGTGATGAAGACGATGCCTCCGAGGAGGCCGAGGCAGTAGAGCCGCCAGAACCATTGGGCGAAGTGTGCTCCGGCGAGGATCGCGGCCCCGACGAGGATCGGCGCGGTGAAGGCGGTGACGCCGATGATGGTGTTGGAGAACCCGAAGAGGGAACCCTGCCAGGAGTCCATGTTCGGCCCGCAGGTGACGAGCTTCGAGATGTTGCAGTTGGGCGCGTGGGTGGGTTCCTGCAGGGTCTTGATGTACTCGGTGAGCAGTTCGAAGGAGGCGAACCAGCCGACGATGCCGGCCACGATCGAGAACCAGGCGAAGCCGATGCGTCGTCGGCGTAGCGGTGTCTCAGCGCTCGTGGTCATGGTTCGAATCTACACAAGGGGAGGCTGAACGGATGACGGCTGCTCGATACGAATGCAGCGGCCGGGCAGAGGCGCTCTGCATGCGGGATCCTGGGCACGGGTCAGTCGGCCGTCACGTTGACGACGCCTTTCATCTCCGCGTGAATGGAACAGTCGTATTCGTAGCTGCCGGCCTGGTCGAAGACATGGGTGAAGCTGCCCTGTCGCATGAGATCGCTCACGAAGCTCGCATCCTGGGCGACGACATCGTGCTCGTTCTGTCCCTCGAACACCCAGCGCACCGCTTCGCCCTCGGCAACCTCGACCTCGGCTATGTCGTAGGCGTTGTCGTAGGCCCGTACCGTGACGGCGGGGGCGGCGTCCTCGGCAGAGGGGGTGACCTCGGGCTTCGTGGCGGCACAGGCGGCGAGTCCTCCGAGCAGGCCGACTGTTAGGACGGCTCCGAGGGCGTGCACGAGGATGCGGCGAGTGTCGGCGTCCATGGTGTCTCTCTTACTCTCGATTTCTGGGTTAGTGTGGGCGTGCGACGCGGGACTGCTCTCCCGGTGTCGACTCGGCGGCGCTCTACCGGGTTCCCCGCTCCTTCGGCGCGGAGGTGTGCTGGATGAGGTCGATGCGCTGCCGGCCGTACCCGCCCCGTGTGAAGACGCGCAGCGTGAGCCAGGCGAAGAGCGCAAGACCGGCGATCTGGCCGATCAGTCCGGCGGCGCTGCCGTCGCCTGTGGTCTGCGCGGTTTCCCCGGTGAGGCCCGACGCCATGATGCCGAAAGCGACGTAGTTGTTGACGACGTGGATCGCGATCGCTGCCTCGAGGCCGCCGGTGCGCCAGGTGAGCCAGGCGGATACTGCGCCAAGCAACCCGACGGCGAGGAGTCCCCAGATGTCGTAGATGTGGAGGGACGCGAAGCCGATCGAGGGGATCAGGATCGCGAACCAGGGGTTTCTGAGCCAGGCTCCCAGCACCTGCATGAAGAGTCCCCGGAAGACGATCTCTTCGGCAGTGGATTGCAGCGGCACCAGGAGCAGCACGAGCAGCATCGATAGCAGCGCGGCGCGTGCATCGAAGGCAGTCTCGTTCGCAGCCGCTGCAGGGTCGGTGGCGGGCTCGAGGAGCACGCCTGCGGCGATACCGACGAGGTTCATCACGGCGATCGCGAGCACGGAGATGACGAACAGTCGCCCGAGCAGCCCCCAGCGCATGCGGGCCGCGACTGACCAGATCAGGCCGATGGGCCGCATGCCGAGGACGAGCATCGCGAGCAGCACCGCCGGGAGCATGATGATGATCGACACCATGCTCACGAGTACCGAGACGGGCCGTTGGGTGTCGAGCGCCGCGGCAGTGCCGGCGGCGACCTGCGCCGGATAGTCGGGATCCGTGAGCAGGAGCACTGGGATGACGGCCACGGTGACTACCACGGTGAGGATGCCGAAGAAGGCCCCTGACAGCAGGAGCAGGGCGAGCGGTTTCCACCATCGGTAGGCGGAGGTGCCGCGCAGCAGGCTGTGGTAGTCGAGCGGTTCGGTCTCCATGATGCGCAGCTGCGGCGGCGTGCCCCGTGCCCAGCCCCAGGACGGCGACACTGCAGACGGCGCGTGGGGCTCGGACTCGGGGCTGGACATGCGGGGAACTGCGGTTGCGGCTCAGGCGGGGGCGTTCGTCGGCTGCTGCGCGCGGTAGCGGCGGGCGCGGACGAAGGAGGCGATGCCGACGGCGAGGAATACGAGGAGCACGACGAAGGTGACGGTGCTCGCGATCACGGCGTTCGGTCGCTCGGCGGTGCCGGCGAAGAGTTCCCCGATCTTCATCACGTTCATCGCGGTGCCGGCGATGCCGAGGAGGGCGATCGCGAGGGCGGCGTGGATCGCGTGGCGGCGGGCTTTCGGCGCGCGTGAGATGACGGCTGCGACGAGGATGAGCACGCCGAGTGCGGAGGGGATGAGTGCGGTCATGCTGCTCGCGTCGGACGCGAAGTAGGCGACGACGCCGGTGGCGGTGAGGATGCCGCCGACGGCGAAGGTGAGTCCGGTCATGGTCAGTATTCCTTTCGCAGACGCCGCAGGGGTTCTGGGCCGCGCCGGGCGCCCGGGATGTCTCCTCCCCTCCCCCGGGTTCGGGGAACCTCGAGGGATGCGGGCCTTGGCCCGTACTCTACATGATGTAGATGTAAGCTCGTGGGTATGCTGGCTTCCCCGTGGAATCTGATTCTCACCGTCGTCTTCGCGTTCACCGGGGTGTACTGCCTCGTGCGCCTCATCGCGCACCGGCCCCCTCCCGGCGCGCGGCGCGGCCCGGTGCTCGAGTCGATGGCGATCCATCTCATGCACCTGGTGATGAGCGCCGGGATGATCGCGATGTGCTGGATGATGTCGATTCCGGCGGCGTCGAACTGGGCGCAGATCGTGGTCTTCACCGTACTTGCGCTCGCCCTAGTGCCGGGGCTCTGGAAGGCGCCGTTGCCGGCCCGCCGCGTCGATCTCGCCGGGCATATCTGGCTCGCTGGCGCGATGGTGTGGATGATCGCGGCGATGCCGCTGCTCATGGCGGACATGGGCGGCGGGGAGCACGGTGGCGGCCACGGAGAGGCCGCTGATGAGGCGATGATGTTGGCGATGACCACCCCGGTGTGGGTGGACGTCGTCAACGTGGTGTTTGTGGCTGGAAGCGCAGCGATCGCACTGTGGTGGGCCTTCCGCGCGGCGACGGTTCGCGGGGATCGGTTGCACGCGCTCTGCCACTGCCTGATGGCGGCGGGGATGACGGCGATGCTGCTGCTCATGAACGGGTAGTCGGCCTGCTATGGCGCGACTTGGAAGAGAGTGGGCCAGAGCAGCAGCGCGAGCGGGTAGCCGACGAAGCTGACGATGTTGAGCAGCCAGTGCGCGACGATGAGCGGCAACGACCTCCCCCAGCGGTGGTAGACCCAGCCGAAGAGGAGCCCCATGACCACGTTGCCGATGAATGCGCCGATGCCCTGGTAGAGGTGGTAGCTGCCGCGCAGCAGTGCGCTTGAGACGATGGTGGAGATCGGGCCGACCCCGAGGCGTCGCATACGGTCGAAGAAGTAGGCGACGACGATGAGTTCCTCGCCGAGAGCTGCACGCAGGGCGGAGAGGATCAGCACGGGCACCGTCCACCAGTAGGCGTCGAGGGCGGTCGGTACGACGTTCGCGTTGATCCCGATGATGCGCGAGAAGAGGTAGAACGCGAGCCCCGGGATCCCGATCGCAGCCGCGAGCACGACACCCCAGCCGGTGTCTGCCAGCCACCACCGGCCGCCCCTGCCGGGGAGCCGTCCGAGGCCGAGGTTTCCCAGGTGCGGGGCCGCTGTGCGCCAGAGCAGATACGCCACGAGCGCGACGGGTGCGAGTTCCCCCACGAAGCCGAGCAGCTGGTAGGCGAGGTCGAAGAGGGGCTGCTCGGCCAGCGGCCGGTTGATGGTGGCGGTCTGGGAGGCGAGCGCGGTCTCCTGGCTGAGGCGGCGCAGGATCGTGATGATCGACTGCACGCCCGCGTAGCCGAAAGACAGTGCGAGCACGATCGCGAGCTCCCAGCGCAGTCGACGCTTCGAGATCGGGGCAACGTCGAAGCGCGCGTATTGGGGTGGTCGCACCTTTGAGAGCCCGTCTATATCCGGCGGCGGTAGTTCTGCAGCCGAAGGCTGTTGAAGACGACGAGCACCGAGGAGAGTGCCATGGCGCCGGCGGCGATGAGGGGATTCAGTAAGCCGGCAGCGGCGATCGGGATCGCGGCGAGGTTGTAGCCGAACGCCCAGCCGAGGTTCACGCGGATGGTGCGAAGGGTGCGACGGGAGAGCTCGATCGCCTCGGGGATCACGGCGAGGTCTTCCCGAACGAGGATGACGTCGGCCGATTTGAGGGCGATGTCGGTGCCGGAGACGACGGCGAGGCCGAGGTCGGCGGCGGCGAGGGCGACGGCGTCGTTGATGCCGTCGCCGACCATCGCGACCCGCTCTCCCGCCGCTTGCAGCTCGCGAATCGCATCGCCTTTCTCGGCGGGCAGCACTTCTGCGGAGACGCGGTCGATGCCGAGGGTGTCGGCGATCTCCTCTGCGGCCGTTCGGGAGTCGCCGGTGAGCAGCACGGTGGTGAGGCCCTGTTGCTGCAGCGCTTGGATTGCAGCACGGGCGTTCGGCTTGATGGTGTCGGCGAGTCCGAAGCGCCCGATCAGGCGTCCTGCCTGGGAGACGAACACGGTCGATTCCGTGGCGTCGGCCTCTGTGAGGTAGACGCGGGCGGCACCGGTCGAGACGCCCTGCTCGTCCAGGTAGGCGAGGCTGCCGATGTGGACGGTGTCGCCGGCGACGGTGCCGGAGGCGCCCCGGCCGGGCACGGCGATGAAGTCTCTGACGGGGTCGAGGTCGGCGATCTGCTGCTTCGCGGCCGCGACGATGGCACGGGCGATGAGGTGCTCCGATCCCTGCTCCACGGAGGCGGCGACGCGTAGCAGCTCGTGCTCGGCGACGCCGGGAACGGTGGCGATGCTGCGCACGGTCATCTCGCCGGTGGTGAGGGTACCGGTCTTGTCGAGCACCACGGTGGTGATCGTGCCGCTCGCCTCGAGCGCGTCCTGCCCCTTCACGAGGATGCCGAGGCTGGCGCCCCGGCCGATGCCGACCATGAGCGCGGTCGGAGTGGCGAGCCCGAGGGCGCATGGGCAGGCAATGATGAGGGTGGAGATCCCGATCCCGAAGGCCTCTTCAAAGGAGCGGCCGGCGAGCATCCACCCAGTGGTGACGAGGATGGCGAGAACGATCACTCCGGGTACGAAGTAGCGGGTGACGCGGTCGACGAGGGTCTGCACGCGGGCTTTGCGGGCCTGGGCTTGTTCGGCGAGGGCGGTCATCTGCGCGAGCTGGGTGTGTGCGCCGACCGAGCTCGTGCGCACTTCGAGGCGGCCGTTGGTGCTGATCGTGCCGCCGATCACCGCATCGCCGCTCGAGGCAGTGACGGGGAGCGGTTCGCCGGTGAGCATGCTGGCGTCGATGTCGGCGCTACCGACGATGATGGTGCCGTCGGCGGGGAGAGTTTCGCCGGGGAGCACGACGAACACGTCGTCGACGCGGAGTTCCGTGGCGGGCCTGATCTCCTCGGTGCCGTC
>JBFXIT010000058.1:0-10631 GCA_050175655.1 Leucobacter sp. | reverse complement strand
TCTCGAGCCCGCCCGAGCTCCGCGAGTTCGACGAGAAGATCGCGGTCGTGCGCGCCGACAAGGAGAAGGCGATCGAAGACCAGGACTTCGAGAAGGCCGCGAGCATGCGCGACGAGGAGAAGAAGCTGATCGCCGAGCGCCTGCGCCTCGAGAAGCAGTGGCGCAAGGGCGACGTCGCGACGAACGCCGAAGTCGACGAGGGGCTGATCGCCGAGGTGCTGGCGCAGGCCACGGGCATCCCGGTGTTCAAGCTCACCGAGGAGGAGACGGCGCGCCTGCGGTTCATGGAGGAGGCCCTGCACCGCCGGGTCATCGGTCAGAACGAGGCGATCTCGGCCCTGGCGAAGACGATCCGCCGCCAGCGCGCGGGGCTGAAGGATCCGAAGCGCCCCTCGGGCTCGTTCATCTTCGCCGGCCCCACCGGCGTGGGCAAGACCGAGCTCGCCAAGGCGCTCGCCGAGTTCCTGTTCGACGACGAGGACGCGCTGATCTCGCTCGACATGAGCGAGTACGGCGAGAAGCACACGGTGTCGCGTCTCTTCGGCGCGCCCCCCGGGTTCGTCGGCTTCGAGGAGGGCGGCCAGCTCACCGAGAAGGTGCGCCGCAAGCCGTTCTCCGTGGTGCTGTTCGACGAGATCGAGAAGGCCCACCCCGACATCTTCAACTCGCTGCTGCAGATCCTCGAGGAGGGTCGTCTGACCGACGGCCAGGGTCGCGTGGTCGACTTCAAGAACACCGTCATCATCATGACCACGAACCTCGGTTCCAAGGGCATCGCGGGCGGGCCGGTCGGCTTCCAGGTGGCGGGCGACACCCAGGTCGGCTACGAGCTGATGAAGGGCAAGGTCAACGAAGAGCTGAAGAAGCACTTCAAGCCCGAGTTCCTGAACCGCGTGGACGACACGATCGTGTTCCCGCAGCTGTCGAAGGACGAGCTGCTGCAGATCGTCGACCTGTTCGTGAAGGCGCTGCGCGAGCGCCTGCTCGACCGCGACATCCACATCGAGATCTCGCAGCCGGCGCGCGAGCGCCTTGCAGAGATCGGCTACGACCCCACGCTGGGCGCCCGGCCGCTGCGCCGCGCGATGCAGCAGGAGATCGAGGATCGCCTCTCGGAGCGCATCCTGAACGCCGAGCTGCTCGCGGGCGACACCGTGAAGGTCGACCTCGTCGACGGCCAGTTCGTCTTCGAGACCGAGGGGCGCGGCAAGGATCACGGTGCGACGTCGGCCTCGGCCGCAGCCGCGGTCGCCTCCAGCGCCCCGACGCCCGGGGTCGCGGAGTGATCGCCGCCGAGTAGGCTGAGACCGCAGACTCGATCCGGCAGCAGATCCGATGAGAGGGGCCCGTCGCGGGACGTGCCCCTCTCTGCTGCATCGGCATGCGAACCGGGCGTCGGGGCGGAGAGCCCAACGGCACTAGAATCGCTCCATGACCGACGAGCCCCAGGTGCGCATCCGCTCAGCCAGAACCGCAGACATCCCGGTGATGGTGCGACTGATGGAGCCGCTGGTCGAGCGACGCATCCTGCTCGGCAAGGATCTGGTGGAGCTCTACGGCGCCGTGCCCGAGTTCATGGTGGCGGTCGACGCCGACGACCGGGTGGTCGGCTACGGCGCGCTGCACGTGATGTGGGAGCACCTGGGCGAGGTGCGCACGCTCGGCGTGTCCGAGGAGTTCCTGGGCCGGGGCGTCGGGCACATGCTGCTGGAGGCGCTCGAGCGTCGCGCCCGCGAGCTCGGCCTGCAGCAGCTCTTCTGCCTCAGCTTCGAGGTCGACTTCTTCAGCAGGCACGGCTTCGAACCGGTGGGCGAGGACGCGCAGCTGGTCGCTGCCGACGTCTACGCCGAGCTGCTGCGCTCGCACGACGAGGGTGTGGCCGAGTTCCTCGACCTGGCCAGGGTGAAGCCCAACACTTTGGGTAACACGCGTCTGATCAAGCTCCTCTAGCGAGGCGTTCTGCCCAGCGAGCCTCGGCCGTACGGTGCGCATCGGTGGGTAAGGTGTGCGTATGGCAGGGTGGAAAGACCCCGTGGGGCCCAAAGACAAGAACGTCTATGTGCGGCGCAGGATCCTGGTGCTGCTCGGTCTGCTCGCCATCGTGGCCGCCGTGGTGCTGATCATCGTGAAGCCCGGCTCGACCGGCGGCGCGACGAGCAGTCGCGAGGTCGAGGTGCCGGAGGATCTGGTGGCGTCGGAGCAGGCGGACGCGGAGCGCGAATCCGTCGATGTGGCGGCGTGCGGCGCCGGCCAGCTGGTGGTGACGCCCGTCACCGACCGCGAGAGCTATGCGGCGGGCGAGCTGCCGCAGCTCTCGCTCAGCATCGAGAACATCGGGGATGCGTCGTGTACGGCCGATCTGGGCACGGCGGGGATGACGTTCAGGATCACGAGCGGCTCGGACGAGGTCTGGCGATCCGTCGACTGCCAGGAGGGCGCCGATCACCGGGCCATCATCCTCGAGCCCGGCGTGGCGCTGCCGACCGAGGCGATCTCATGGGATCGCACCCGGTCGAGCCCCGAGACGTGCGATATCAGTCGCGACGAGGTCTCTGCAGACGGCGCCTCGTACCACCTGCACGTCTCCGCCGCGGGCGTGGAGGGCAAGGGGACCGCGCAGTTCCTCCTCTACTGAGGCGGCGCCGAGATCGAGCATCACGAAGCGGTTCCAACCTCCCGCATAGCACGTCGACCGGCGTATCATTGGGTCATGGAGAAGAAGCGCGCATCGGAGACCGGCATCCGCATGGAACTGATTCCCGGCACCGACGAGGCCGTGGCAGTCGACGCCCTGGTCGACGACCTGCTGCACGGCGACACGTCGGGCGCGCTGAAGGAGCTGCACGAGCCGCATCGCGTCGAGCCCGAGACCCAGGACTGACGGCCCCGGCGCTGCGGCTCCCCGCTCAGTCGAGCGTCTCTTCGAGCCGTAGTGCGAGCCAGAGCTCGGCGCGGTCGTCGGGGAGGTCGAGCGAGCGGCCGGTGATCCGCTCGATGCGCATCATCCGATCGCGCAGCGTGTTGCGATGCACGCCGAGCGAGGCCGCGGCAGGCCCGCGCTGACCGTTGTGCGTCAGCAGGGTGCGCAGCGTGTCGCGCAGGGTCGCGGCCTCTGACTCGGTCACGGCGGCCGGCTCCGCCGGCGTCGCTCCACCCGCTCCGCCTCCGGCTGCTCCGCTGCGACTCGTGCTCAGAGGCCCGAGCACCGCGCGGCAGAGCCGCTCGAGGTCGAGCCCGGCTCCTGCCCCGTCCACGGCGTGCGCCCCCCCGGGTGCGCCCTGATCCTCTCGCCTGCCGGTGCCTGCCGGCGCCCGAGCGCCCCCGGTCCGCCCTTCGACGAGCGCCTCGAGGATCGGCGATCCGCGATCCGCCCACACGATCGCGGGCGTGCGCGGCTCGACGTAGAGTTGCGACACGGTCGAGAGCCTGCCCAGTCGCACGACCGCCGAGCGCCGGCTGAGCTCTGCGTCGGCGAGGTCGGCGGCGCGGCCCACCACCGCGTCGAGGCCGTGGGAGGCGATGCCCGCGAGCACGCGCTCGAGCGTCGCCTCGTCGTCGGCGCAGAGCTGCCACGCGAGCGAGATGCCGGGGGATCGGCGGCCGAGCGAGTTCGCCTCGCCCAGATCCTGGGCCGCGGTGACCAGGCGCCCCAGGCTCGATCGCGGAGTGCGCCGCCACGCCGCGACCTCCTCGGCCGCTCCCTGCACCGCGATCGCGCGCACGCGATCGGGCAGCGCGAGATCGGGCTCCAGCACCCGGGCGGCGTCGGGGCCGATCCTGCCGCGCAGCAACCCGTCGGTGAGTCTCGACCAGCGGCCGCGCTCGCGCTCGTCCTCGCTGCGCTCGCCGCGCACGCCCAGGCCGAGCACCATCGCCCCCGCGGCGATCACCGCGCGCGCCTCGGCCTCGAGCGGCTCGCCGCCCGCGATCACCAGTCGCGTGCCGCTCGCCTGGTCGAGGGGGATCACCTCGTCGTCGCCCAGGCCTGCGCGCCCTCCTGCGGAGGAGCCGCTCGCCGAACTGCTCGCCGCGAAGCCCGCCGTGCTGGCGATCTTCTCTCCGTCGCCGGTGATCAGGGCGAGCTGCCGGCCGGTGGCCTGCGCGATGCTCGCCAGCACGTCGGCGTTGTCCTGCGGGCCGTGCGCACCCTCGAGCAGCCGCTGATGCACCTGCAGGGCGCGCTGCGCGGCTCGCAGTTCATCGCTGCGCAGCAGCCCCGCAACGGCCTTGCTCACGGCGATGAAGGGCACCGGCGGCGGCACCTCGACGAGCGCGACGCGGTAGGTGCTCGCGGCGGCGACGAGGGGCGCGGGGATCCGCTCGTGGTTGATCCCGACGCCGAATGCGATCGCGGCGACGCGGGAGCGGCTGAGACCCGCGACGAAGTCGCGCCAGCGCGGGTCGTCGTGCTCCAGCGCGAGGCCGGTGGTCAGCACGACCTCGCCGCCCTCGAGGTACTCGCCGAGGTCGAGCAGCTCGGTGGTCGACGCCCAGCTCAGCTCCGGATCCCCGGGGCCCGCCTGCACGAGTCGCAGCCCGAGCTCGGGCATCGAGAGCAGTTGGGAAAGCAGGGCCATGCTGGCATCCTTGCATATCCGGGCAATATTCGACTGTGCAGATGCGCACATTCGCCGGCGGGCCCTCGGATCATAGGCTGGGTGCGACGCCGGGAGATCCGCCCCCCGCACCCCATGGAGCAACATGAACCTCAGCACCTCTTCCGCAGCGAGCGCCAGTGCCCACCCCGAGTCGGCGGCAGGGCCTCTGAGCGGCATCCGCGTCGCCGACTTCTCACGTGTGCTCGCGGGCCCCCACGCGACCATGATCCTCGCCGACCTCGGCGCCGACGTCATCAAGGTCGAGAGCCCCGAGGGAGACGGCACCCGCGAGTGGCGCCCGCCCGTCAACGCCGTCGGGCAGAGCACCTACTTCGCCGGCGTCAACCGCGGCAAGCGCTCGGTCGTCTGCGATCTGCGATCGCCGGAGGGGGTCGAGCGCGCACGTGCCCTGGCGATGACCGCCGACGTCGTCATCGAGAACTTCAAGCCCGGCACCATGCAGAAGTTCGGTCTCGGCTACGACGACGTGGCCGCAGGCAACCCCGGCGTCGTCTACTGCTCCATCTCGGGCTTCGGCGACACCGCGGGCAAGGATCTGCCCGGCTACGACCTGCTCGTGCAGGCCGTCGGCGGGCTCATGAGCATCACCGGGCAGCCCGACGACGAAGGCGGGCAGCCGACCAAGGTGGGCGTCGCGCTCGTCGACATCCTCACGGGCCTCAACTCGGTGATCGGCATCCAGGCCGCGTTGCGCGCTCGCGATTCCGCGGAGTCGCCCACGGCCGGTCAGGGCCAGCACGTCAAGGTGACGCTGCTCGGCTCTCTGCTCTCCGCGCTCGCCAACCAGGCGTCCTCGACCCTCGAGACCGGGAGATCGCCCGGGCGCATGGGCAACGCGCATCCCTCCATCGCTCCCTACGAGACGTTCCAGGCGGCAGACCAGGCCGTCGCGCTCGCCGTCGGCACCGACGGCCAGTTCGAGCGCATGTGCGAGGTCCTCGGCGCGCCCGAGCTCGCCGTCGACCCCCGTTTCGTCGGCAACCCGGCGCGCGTCGCGCATCGCCGGGAGCTGCGCGAGCAGATCGAGATCCGCCTCGGCACCCGCCCCGCGGCGGAGTGGATCGCCGAGTTCACCGCGGCCAACATCCCGGCCGGCCGCGTGAACACCATCGCCCAGGCCATCGAGCTCGCCGAATCGCTCGAGCTCGGCATCGTGGCGGAGACGCCCGCCGTCGCGCCCGACGGCGCCGAGCACCTGCTGCGATCCATCGCCACGCCCATCGCGTTCTCGGCGACGCCCGCCCGCTACGGCACGCCTCCCCCGGCGCTCGGCCAGCACGACGCCGACGCCGACTGGCGCTGAGCGCGACTTCGACTACTCTCAGAGAGTCGTGCCGAGGGTCGCGCGACCGCACCGAACCCGATTCGAGGGACTCGAAGGGACGAGCATGACCAATACCATCGACCGGCTCTTCGACGTGTCGGCGTACGTCACCGAAGAAGAGCGGGAGTGGCAGCTGAAGGCCCGCGAGTTCGCGCGCACCCGCCTCGCCCCCGTCATCGATAGGGCGTTCGAGGAGGGCCGCCTGCCGGTCGAGCTGCTGCCCGCCGTGGGCGAGTTCGGCGCCTTCGGCATGCATCTGAGGGGCTACGGGCTGAAGGGGGCCTCGTCGGTCGCCTACGGCCTCGTCGCCATGGAGTTCGAGGCGATCGACTCGGGGTTCCGCACCGCCCTCTCCGTGCAGGGCTCGCTCGCCATGGGGGCCATCTACGAGTTCGGCAGCGAGGAGCAGAAGCAGCGGTGGCTGCCCGCCATGGGCCGCGGCGAGGCCATCGGCTTCTTCGGGCTGACCGAACCGCAGGGCGGCTCGGATCCCAACACCATGATGACCACCGCCCGCCGCGAGGGCGATGAGTGGGTGCTCAACGGCAGGAAGCGCTGGATCGGCCTCGCCACGATCGCGCAGGTCGGCGTGATCTGGGCGAAGGACGAAGAGGGCGTGGTCCGCGGCTTCGTCGTGCCCACCGAGACGCCTGGGTTCGAGGCGCGGGAGATCGAGAACAAGCTGTCGATGCGAGCCTCGCTGCAGGCCGACATCGAGCTCACCGACATGCGTCTGCCGCTCGACGCCGTGCTGCCGCGAGCGAAGGGCCTCTCGGCGCCGTACAGCTGCCTGAACGAGGCGCGCTATGCGATCGCCTGGGGCGTGATGGGCGCGGCGCGATCCTGCCTCGATGCCGCCGTCGCGCGCTCCCAGAACCGGGAGGTGTTCGGCACGCCCGTCGGCGGCAAGCAGCTCATCCAGGCCCAGCTCGCCGACATGTTCGTCGAGTACCAGAAGGGCCTGCTGCTGGCGCTGCATCTTGGCCGCCTCAAGGATGCCGGCAATCTCTCGTTCGGGCAGGTCTCGGTGGGCAAGCTCAACAATGTGCGAGAGGCTATCAAGATCGCCTCGAATTGCCGCTCGATCCTCGGCGGCGACGGCATCACGAGCGACTTCCCCGTGATGCGCCACATGGCCAACCTCGAGTCGGTGCGCACCTACGAGGGCACCGATGAGGTGCACCAGCTCGTGATCGGCCGCGAGCTCACGGGCATCGCCGCGTTTGCGTAGCACTCGACCCTCCTCATTCGCCGGCCCTGCTCCGGGCCGCACCGTACCGACCTGCGTGCCCTGCACCGCCCTGCCCTGCCCGGCCCGGCCCGCACCCGGTCTACCCCCGCTCTACCCCCGCTCCACCCTCGTCTTGTGAGCGCAGATCCTCCAGATGCTCAGCGCCTTGGAGGATCTGCGCTCACAACTCTGCCTGCGCCGGGCCTTAGGTTGATTCGATAAAGAGACGTGCGAGTCGCCGGGGGAGCGACCGCGGTGACACCGCGAGAAACTCGCACAGCTCGGCGCGGGTGTGCTCCAGCAGTTCTCGGGTGAAGTCCTCCCGGTGCAGACGCAGCACCCGGTACCCCTCCTGGCGCACCCGTTCCAGCCGGATCTCGTCCTTCAGGTACTGCGACCGATCCGTTCGGTGCTGCTCGCCATCGAACTCCACGATCTTGCGCGCGATGCGATCCACCGAGTCGAATCGGCCGATCCACGACCGCTCGGCATCGTAGATGTCGACCTGCAGGTCGAGCGTATCGACCCCCATCCGTGCCAGCTCGAAGTGCATGAGAGTCTCATAGCGCGACTCGGCCCCGACGCGCGCCACCTCGCATGCCGCGCGCACGCGTTCGATTCCAGGCAGCGCGGTGCGCGCGAGATACTCGCGCAGTCGCTCATGGTCGAGAATGCTCACCCAGCTTCCACCTCGCCTCCGGGGGCAGATGAGGTGGTCGATGGCTACGACGAGTTCATGGAAGCGCAGCATGAGGGCGCACTGTGCGAGCGCCAGTTCCGATGGCACGCAACGCAGCCCGGGCCTCGGGCTCAGCGCCTCGAACGGAATCCGAGTGCGATGACCCCGGATGCCGCGGCCTCTCGCCTGCGCCAGGGGATAGGCGGAGGTGACGTGAAGGTCGGCGCTGGTGCGCAGCGGGGCGCCGGAGATCAGCAGTGCCGTGGTGTGGCTAAAAGCCTCGCCCGTGCGCAGCAGCGGCGAGTACTCGCGCGCGAGCGCCTCCACCTGAGCATTGAGTTTCGAAGGCCGCTGCGGCCTGCTCGCCCTGACCGTGTGCACGCCCTGGTGGAGCCTCTCGAACCTGGCGCCTCCTAGCATATTGCGGGTTACGCCGGCGGCGAGCGCTTCGGAGGCGTGGAATGAGCGGCCATGGAGTTCCGGCGGAATCGGGAGCGGTGCGGGGGTCATGCGGGTAGCATGCCTCTTCGGTAGCGCTGTTCGCAGGCCGGCTTCGGGATCGGTGGATAACTCTTGGAATACTGGATTCGGTGCCGCCTGTGAGCGGCGAATCGGGCGCGCACTGTGTGGCACTGTAGGTCGTTGCGGATCGCTGCGGGCGCATGGGGGAGTCGTGAGCGTAGATGCTCCATATTCTTGGGATGATGGAGCAGGTGCGCTCACAGCGACGTGATGGCCGCGCGCGACGCCAGCGGGGGATCTTGGTGCTCGCTGTGGTGGGACACTCGCAAGAGCAAGAGCAAGAGCAAGAGCAAGAGCAAGAGCAAGAGCAAGAGCAAGAGCAAGAGCAAAGAGGGAGCACGATGGGTGCCGAGCAGGTTCAGGATCGCGCGGCGGCACCGCGCCCGGACCGCCTGCAGGCGGTGCCGTGGGCGGCGGTGGGCGTATTCGTAGCCGTCTCGTTCGGGCTCGCGTGGCTTGTGGCGCTGCCGATCTGGATGACCGGCGGCCCGGACTCGCCGGAGCTGGGATGGCTCGTGCCGATCATCGGATCCGCCATGATGTTCACCCCGGCCCTCGCCGTGCTGGTCGTGGTCTTCGCGTTCAAGACGCCCGGCAGGGATCGGCTGCGCTTCCTGGGCATGTGGCCGCTGCGACCGGCCAAGCGGGTCGTCTGGTTCACGGTCGCGGCGGTCCTGGCGCCCGTGCTCGTCGTCGCCCTGGCTGCGTTCGTCTCGTCGGCGCTCGGCCTCGTACAGCTCGACCTGCGCGACTTCTCGGGGTTCCGCGCGATGCTCGACGAGCAGACCGCTGCGCTTGGCCCCGAGGTCGCCGCCGCGATGCCTCCCATCGGTGTGCTCGTCGCGCTGCAGCTGCTGTCGATCCCGGTCGGCGCCCTGATCAACTCGGTCTTCGCTTTCGGCGAGGAGGTGGGCTGGCGCGGCTGGCTGCTGCCCGCCCTGCGGCCGCTGGGGGTGTGGCCGGCGCTGATCCTCTCAGGCGCGATCTGGGGCCTCTGGCATTCGCCCCTGATCCTCGTCGGATACAACTTCGGCTACACCGACTGGCGAGGCGTCGCGCTCATGACCGGCGGGTGCGTGGCATGGGGTGCGCTGCTCGGCTGGGCGCGACTGCGCAGCGCGTCGGTGTGGCCGGCCGTCGTCGGCCACGGCGCGCTGAACGCCTCGGCCGGGCTCGTGGTGCTGCTCGCCGCAGCGGGCAACGCCCCCGACATGGGCGTGGCCGGGCCGCTCGGCCTCATCGCCTGGGCGGTGATCGCGGTGGCGGTCGTGATCCTCGTGCTGTTCGGCCAGTTCAAGCGGGAGCCGGAGCTCGCCCCTCGCGCTCCTGCAGCGGTGATCCAGGGCTAGGGTATGTCTCGTAAATAGTTGAGCCAGGCTACGACCCCATTGAGGACGACCGCGGCCCGGTACACAATCGCGAGCTTGTCGTAACGGGTCGCGAGCCCGCGCCATTGCTTGAGCCGACAATAGCCACGCTCGATCACGTTCCTGCCCCGGTATTTCTCGGCATCAAATTTCGGTGGCCTGCCACCGGTACGGCCGCGGCGCTTTCGGTGTGCTTGCTGGTCGCGGGGCTCAGGAATGACCGCCTCGACGCGATGCTCTCGAAGATACTCGCGGTTCTTGCGTGACGCGTACGCCTTGTCACCCAAGACCGCATCGGGTCTGGTGCGGCGGCCGATCTGCACGTGCTCCATGAGCGGGACGAACATCGGCGAGTCCCCGTCTTGACCTGCGGTGCAGATCGTCACAAGCGGCAGACCCTGCCCATCGACCAGCTGATGCGTTTTCGTGGACAGGCCACCCCTGGAGCGGCCTACCGCGTGGTCAAGCGGCTCGATCAGCAGATTCTTGTAATTCGACGAATCCCTTTTTTAGGCGTGACACGTTCGTCGCGTGCTGATGCGCACGCGCGATCGTGGAGTCCACCGACACCGACCAGTCGATGAGTCCCTCGCGATCCGCGAGCGCGTGTAGCCGCTGCTGCACCTGATCCCAGGCGCCATCACCGGCCATGCGGCGGTGCCACCGCCATACCGTCTGCCACGGCCCGAACGCTTCGGGAAGGTCGCGCCACGCGATCCCGCACCGATACCGGTAGATGATGCCCTCGACCATCGTGCGGGCATCGGCGAACGGGCGGCCCTTTCTCCCCGTCGGGCCGGGCATCAGATCCGCGATGAGTTCCCATTGGTCATCCGAAAGGAGCTGGAATCGTGACATGACTCCACGATCCCAGCTCTATCAAGAAAAT
>JBFXIT010000057.1:4924-10688 GCA_050175655.1 Leucobacter sp. | reverse complement strand
ATGATGATGCCGATGCCCGCGGTGAAGCCCTCGATGACGGGCCATGGGATGTAGCTGACCGCGCGGCCGAGACGCAGCACCCCCGCGGCGAGCACGATCAGGCCCGCCATGATGCTGAGGTGCACGATCGCGCCGGTGCCGTGCGCCGCGACGATGGGGGCGAGTACGACGACCATCGCGCCGGTGGGCCCCGAGACCTGCACGTTCGAGCCGCCGAAGACCGCCGCGACGAGCCCCGCGACGATCGCGGTGACGAGCCCCGCTTCGGCGCCGACGCCCGAGCTGACGCCGAAGGCGAGCGCGAGCGGCAGCGCGACGACGCCGACGGTGACGCCGGCCATGAGGTCTGCGCGCCAGCTCGAGCGCAGCCCCCGGTAGTCATCGGCACCGGGCAGCAGCGCTCGCAGCGAGGCGAAGCGGGAGGACGAGGCGCTCATCGCGACGGTGCGGGCCGGGCCGGCCGGGTCGGCTGCGCGCTCATTTGCCGTTCGGCTTCACAACGGGGAACGATCCGGTCGCGGTCTCTCCCTCGTCGTAGACGCTCGAGGGGCTGCCGATGATGAGCGGGTCGGGGGTGCCGACCACCTTGTGATCCTTGTTCGGGTAGTCGAACATCGAGAGCACCCAGCGCATCGCTTCGAGGCGGGCCCGCTTCTTGTCGTTCGACTTGACGACGGTCCACGGCGCGTGGGGCGTGTCGGTGTAGAAGAACATCGCCTCCTTGGCCTCGGTGTAGGCGTCCCACTTGTCGAGACTGGCGAGGTCGGTCGGAGACAGCTTCCACTGCTTGACCTCGTCGCTCGAACGCGCGACGAAGCGGGCGTGCTGCTCGGCCTTGCCGACCGAGAACCAGAACTTGATGAGGTGGATGCCCGAGTTCACGAGCATGCGCTCGAACTCGGGGGCCGAACGGGTGAACTCGAGGTACTGCTGCGGCGTGCAGTAGCCCATCACGCGCTCGACGCCGGCCCGGTTGTACCAGGAGCGGTCGAACATCACGATCTCGCCACCGCTCGGCAGGTGCGCGACGTAGCGCTGGAAGTACCAGGAGGTGCGCTCGCGGTCGGTCGGGATCTCGAGCGCGACGACGCGGGCGCCGCGGGGGTTCATGTGCTCGGTGAAGCGCTTGATCGCTCCGCCCTTGCCAGCGGCGTCGCGGCCCTCGAAGAGGATCACGATCTTCTCGCCGTGCTCTTTCACCCATGCCTGCAGCTTCAGCAGTTCGATCTGCAGCTTGCGCTTCTCGCGCTCGTAGCGTAGCCGCGAGATCTTCGTATCGTAGGGGTAGCCCTGACGCCACGGGGCGTCGGGGTCGTCGTCCCGCTTCGACTTCTTGCCCGCCCGGCGCAGCTCGGCGATCTCGTCGATCTCGGGGGTGACGTCGACCTGATCGGCGCTCGCGGCCACGAACTCCTCGCCTCCCGCGGTCACGACGCTCTCGGCGCTCTCGTCGGTGTTGTTCTGGCTGTTCTCCACGCGTCTCCTCGGATCGCAGGGGGCTGCTGCAGACGCACGGATCGTGCCCTGCACACTCAGAATAGAACCGGGGGAGAGGGATCCGAAACCGTTCGTCGATACCCGTCACGGCAGGGGCCCCAGGTCGGGAGCGGCTTGTGCGCGACCCGCAGAACGCGCGCGCGTCACGGCGAGAAGCGGACCTTCAATGTTAGGCTGAAGGTTGGGAGTGTGATAAATGCCTCAGCAGAAAGCGACCGCGACCACGCGGTGGGCCACCAGAGTCGGCGCCGTGCTGCTCGTCGGCGCCGTCGTGCTGACGGGCCAGACCGCCGTCGCGCCGGCTCACGCCGTCGACCTGCCCACCTGGTCCGATGTGCAGGCCGCCAAGCAGAACGAGGCCGCCGCCGCCGCCAAGGTCACCGAGATCGAGGGGCTGCTCGCGCAGAGCCAGGTCGAG
The DNA here is from genome assembly GCA_050175655.1 of Leucobacter sp. Lineage (GTDB taxonomy): Bacteria > Actinomycetota > Actinomycetes > Actinomycetales > Microbacteriaceae > Leucobacter. Next base: position 8,773 of record JBFXIT010000057.1, on the reverse strand, counting down.
CTGCAGCGGCTGCGCGACGAGTCGGCCGCGGCCACCGCGAAGGCGCAGGCGGCGGAGGAGGCGTTCAGGGTCGCCGCCGCGAAATCCGACATGCTCGACCAGCAGGCCGCGCAGAGTCAGGAGCAGGCCGACATCGCGGCCGAGCAGGCCGCCGCGCTCGTCTCGCAGATGTACCGCTCGGGCGGCGTCGACCGCAGCGTCGAGCTGTTCCTCGAGGCGGACGCCGACACCGCCGACGCGCTGCTCGAGCGCCTCGCCTCGATGTCGAAGGCGACCGAGCGCAACACGACGATCTCCGAAGAAGCGCAGCAGGCCATGAACACGGCGTCGTCGCTCGGCCAGCAGGCCGAGGTCGCACGCACCGAGCGCGAAGAGCTGAGTGCAGAGGCCGACAAGCAGGCCGAGATCGCCGCCGCCGCCGCAGCAGCGCAGCTGGAGAAGATCCAGGAGCAGGAGGCGAACCAGGTGGTGCTCGAAGCCCAGCTGGCCGCGCTGAAGGACGAGACCGTCGCCACCGTCGCCGGCTACGAGGAGCGGCTCGCGTACGAGGCCGAGCAGCGCCGTCTCGCCGAGGAGGAAGCCCGCAAGAACGCCGGCAGCGGCGGTGGCGGCGGAGGCGGAGGCGGCCCCGTCTCGCCCGGAGGCTGGACCAGGCCGACCTCCGGCTGGATCTCGACCTACTACTACCAGGTGCCGAACCACACCGGCGTCGACATCGCCGCCGGCTGCGGCTGGGCCATCGTCGCAGCGAAGTCGGGCACCGTCTCGTTCGTCGGCTGGAAGGACAATTTCGGCGGCAACATGATCCATGTGGATCACGGCAGCGGCTACCAGACCCGCTACGCCCACCTCAGCGGCTTCGCGGTCAACTGGGGGCAGTGGGTGGGCCAAGGCCAGCTCATCGGCTACGTCGGCACGACCGGCATGAGCACCGGCTGCCACCTGCACTACGAAGTGCTCTACGGGGGCATGTTCCAGAACCCGATCCCCACCTACATGGCGGGCTGACGTCGGCGTTCTGACGTCTCAGAAGCGAAAGGCCCCGGCTCTCCGCCGGGGCCTTTCGTCTCTCAGCCGAAGCCTCAGTGCTGGTCGGCGAGGCGCTGCTGCGCGGCAGACCCGGCAAGCCGGGCCTGCCGAAGCCTCAGTGCTGGTTTACGAGGCGCTGCTGCGCCTCGATGATCAGCTGCTCGGCGTCGGCGGCCGAGCCCCAGGCGTCGACCTTCACCCACTTGCCGGGCTCGAGATCCTTGTAGTGCTCGAAGAAGTGCTCGATCTCCTTGCGGGTGTACTCCGGGATGTCGGCCACGTCCTGGATGTGCGACCAGCGCGGATCCTTGTGCTGGACCGCGATGACCTTGTCATCGCCGCCGGCCTCGTCGCTCATCTTGAGCACGCCGACCGGGCGCACCTTCACTCCGACGCCCGGGAACACCGGGTAGTCGAGCAGCACGAGCACGTCGAGCGGATCGCCGTCCTCGCCCAGCGTCTCCTCGAAGAAGCCGTAGTCGGTGGGGTAGACGAAGCCGGTGTAGAGCACGCGGTCGAGATACACTCGCCCGGTCTCGTGGTCGACCTCGTACTTGTTGCGGCTCCCCTTGGGGATCTCGATGACGGCGTCGAATGCTGCGGTCACGCGCGCTCCTTAATGTCTCTGGTGGCTGTACCAGGTTCAAGGATACGCGGTCGCGGGCATCCCGGAGGCAGGGGTCCCGGATGAGCAGGGTTCCGAATGAGCAGGGTTCCGAATGAGCGGAGTAGCGTGGAGGCGTGACCCGCCTGCCGAAGCTCGACCCCGCCGTCGCCGAGACGCGGGCCGCGGTGCGGAGCGCCCTGAGGAACGCGCTCGCCTCCCTCGCGGATGCTGGCCGCGGTGCGGAGGATCGGCCTCTCGTGCTCGTGGCGCTCTCGGGCGGTGCGGATTCGCTCGCGCTCGCCGCCGCCGCCGCATTCGAGGCTCTGCGGGCCGGGATGAGGGCGGGTGCGGTGATCGTGGATCACGGGCTGCAAGAGGGGTCGGCCGGCGTCGCCGAGCGCGCCGCCGAGCAGGCGAGGCGCCTGGGGCTCGACCCCGTGCTGGTGCGCCGGGTCGTGGTCGCGGGAGATTCTCCCCCCGTTGCGCGCTCAACGGACGCCGTCCGGCGCACAACGGGGGAGGAATCCTCGGGGAGGGCGGGTGCTCGAGCGAACCCGGGGCCGGAGGCGGCCGCGCGCGAGGCCAGGTACGAGGCACTCGAGGCGGCGATCTCCGAGACCGGGGCGATCCGGCTGCTCACCGGTCACACCCGCGACGACCAGGCCGAGCAGGTGCTGCTGGCGCTCGCCCGCGGTTCGGGATCGCGCGCGCTGGCGGGCATCCCGCCGCGTCGAGGCGCGATCCTGCGCCCCCTGCTCGGGGTGAGCCGAGCGACGACCGAGCAGGCCTGCGAGGCGCAGGGGCTCGAGCCGTGGCGGGATCCTCACAACGCCGACCCCGCGTTCACGCGCGTGCGGGTGCGCGAGCGGGTGCTGCCCGTGCTCGAGCGCGAACTCGGCCCCGGCGTCTCCGACGCGCTCGCACGCACCGCCGAGCTCGCCCGCGAGGACGCCGACGCGCTCGACGCTCTCGCCGAGTCGCTCGCGGACGGGATGATCGATGTTGAAACGATCGACGTCGGGATGATCGACGCCGAGTCGCTCGCGGATCCCGAGCCCGGCGGCGCGGTCCGCCTCTCGATCCCGGTCGGGGGGCTCGCGGAGCAGCCGCCTGCGCTGCGGAACCGCGTGATCCGGCTCGCCGCCGAGCGCCTGTGCGGCGCGCACCTGAGCCGTGAGCACACCCTCGCCGTCGCGTCGCTCGTCGCCGACTGGCGAGGCCAGGGGCCGGTGTTCGTGCCGGGCCTGCGCGTCTCGCGCAGCGAGGGGCGCCTCGTGTTCGAGCGGCAGATCGGGTCGCCGAGGCGAGGCGGATAGGCGGGCCCGGGATCCGCCCGCCGCTGCCGGTTTCCGTCGCCGCGGCCACCCACTACAGTAGGCACATGGACGCGAAAGATCTGGGTGGCGAACTCTCGAAAGTGCTGGTCACCGAGGCGGAGCTGCAGGGCAGGCTCGCCGAGATGGCGCGCGAGATCGAGGCCCACTACGCGGAGAGCGGGCCGCCGCTGCTGGTGGGCGTGCTCAAGGGCGCGGTGATGGTCATGGCCGACCTGGCGCGCGAGCTGCGCTTCCACGTCGAGATGGATTGGATGGCCGTCTCGTCCTACGGCGCGAGCACCAAGTCGAGCGGCGTCGTGCGCATCCTCAAGGATCTCGACACCGAGATCGCCGGTCGCGACGTGCTGATCGTCGAGGACATCATCGACTCCGGCCTCACCCTCTCCTGGCTCAAGGAGAACCTCGAGTCGCGCGGCGCGAGGTCGGTGCGCATCTGCACCATGCTGCGCAAGCCCGAGGCCGCCAAGGTCGAGGTCGACGTCGCCTACGTGGGCTTCGACATCCCGACCGACTTCGTCGTCGGCTACGGCCTGGACTACGCCGAGCGCTACCGCAACCTGCGCGACGTCGGCGTGCTCGCCGAGCACGTCTACTCGGATCAGGGCTAGCTCGTTCCGCGCCCGTCGTGCGCCCTGGGCGAATATCCAGCGGCTTTGCCGGAGGCGCCGACTACGCTTAGTGGCGTCTATACGCGCATCAGAAAGGCCGCACCTTGGCTGAAACCGCACCCAACGGCTCCCGGGCGAAGAAGATCTTCAAGGGGCCGCTGCTCTACCTGATCCTGGCGCCGCTCATCGTGCTGCTGGGCTGGTCGCTGCTCTCGGGCTCGGGCGTGCGCGAGGTCACCACTCAGCGCGGCCTCGAGATGCTCGAGGC
>JBFXIT010000057.1:0-4824 GCA_050175655.1 Leucobacter sp. | reverse complement strand
CCCAAGACCAACGTGATCCTGATCGCGGCGACGAACCGCCCCGACATGCTCGACCCCGCGCTGCTGCGGCCGGGCCGCTTCGACCGCCAGATCGGCGTCGACGCGCCCGACATGAAGGGCCGCAAGGCGATCCTCGAGGTGCACGCGAAGGGCAAGCCGCTCTCGAAGAACGTCGATCTCGACGTGGTCGCGCGCAAGACCCCCGGGTTCTCGGGGGCAGACCTCGCGAACGTGCTGAACGAGGCCGCGCTGCTCACGGCGCGCTCGAACGCGCAGCTGATCGACAACCGCGCGCTCGACGAGGCGATCGACCGCGTGATCGCGGGCCCGCAGCGTCGCACACGGGTGATGAAGGATCACGAGAAGCTCATGACCGCCTACCACGAGGGCGGGCACGCGCTCGTGGCGGCGGCGCTCAATCACACCGATCCGGTGACCAAGATCACCATCCTGCCGCGCGGCAGGGCCCTCGGCTACACGATGGTGATCCCGCTCGAAGACAAGTACTCGGTCACCCGCAACGAGCTGCAGGATCAGATCGCCTACGCTCTCGGCGGCCGCGTCGCCGAGGAGCTCGTGTTCCACGACCCGACGACCGGCGCGGGCAACGACATCGAGAAGGCGACGTCGACCGCGCGCAAGATGGTCACCGACTACGGCATGTCGGCATCGCTCGGCCCGGTGAAGCTCGGCCAAGCGCAGGCATCGCCCTACCTCGGGGAGTTCGGCTCGGCCCGCGACTACAGCGAAGGGGTGGCCGTCTCGGTCGACTCCGAGATCCGCGCCATCATCGAGCAGGCGCACGACGAGGCCTACGAGGCGCTGGTGAAGAACCGCCCGATCCTCGACCGCCTGGCGCGCGAACTCCTCGAGAAGGAGACCCTCGACCACATCCAGATCGCCGAGATATTCACCGACGTCGTCAAGCTGCCGCCGCGGGCGCAGTGGCTCTCGAGCACCGGGCGCCCGGTGAGCGACCTGCCGCCGATCGAGATGCCCGCCGTCGCGCAGACCGATCACCTCTCGGCTGACGGGTCGGAGGTCGAGCCAGAGGCCGGGTCGGAGCCGGCTGAGGCGGACGCCGCGACGGACGCTGCGACCGATGCCGCCGCCGGAGCCCCCGAGGCCGAGGAGCCGAAGCAGCCGTGAACGGGGGCGTCGATCGGCAGCGCGTCGCCGCGGCGGTGCGCGAGCTGCTCAGCGCGATCGGCGAGGATCCGGAGCACGAGGCGTTCGCCGAGACCCCCGAACGGGTCGCTGCAGCCTACGCCGAGTTCTTCTCGGGGGTGGGCATCGATCCGCTCTCGCACCTGAGCGACTCCGTGGCCGTGGGGGATCGCGCAGGCGAGCTCGTGCTCGTGCGCGACATCGCCCTGCGCTCGGTCTGCGAGCACCACCTGCTGCCCTTCCGAGGCCGTGCCCACGTCGCATACAGGCCCGGGGAGCGGGTGGTGGGGCTCAGCGCGATCCCGCGCGTCGTCGAGACCCTCGCCTCGCGGCCCCAGCTGCAGGAGCGCCTGGGCGAGCAGATCGCCGAGACGCTCGAGACCGGGCTCGCACCCGAGGGCGTGCTGGTGGTCATCGAGGCCTCGCACGGATGCGTGGCCGACCGCGGCGTGCGGCAGACCGACGCCCTCGCGGTGACCGTCGCCTCGCGCGGCGTGCTGGCCCGCTCGGGGGAGCGGGCCGAGGTGCTCGCGCTGCTGAGCGGCTCCGATCGGCGCGGGCAATGAGTACCCTCCCGTCGGCGATGGACGTGCTCGGTGCCGATGGCCGTCCATTGGTGATGGGCGTACTCAATGTGACGCCGGATTCGTTCAGCGACGGCGGGCGCTTCCTCGACGTGGACGCCGCGATCTCGCGGGGGCTCGAGCTCGCCGCCCAGGGGGCCGACATCGTCGACGTCGGCGGGGAGTCGACCAAGCCGGGCGCCGATCCCGTGTCGCCCGACGAGGAGCGCCGGCGCGTGCTGCCCGTCATCGAGGCGCTCGTCGCCGAGGGCCTCACGGTCTCGATCGACACACTGAACGCCGGCACCGCGATCGCGGCGGTCGGCGCGGGCGCGGCGATCGTCAACGACGTCTCGGGCGGGGAGCACGACCCCGAGATGCGCCGGACCGTCGCCGAGACCGCCGCCGCCTTCGTCGTCATGCACTGGCGAGGCGTGCCCGATCCTCATCACCGGCGATCGAGCTACGGCGACGTCGTGACCGAGGTGCGCGAGGAACTCGCCCGCCTCGCCGACGCCGCGATCGCAGCGGGAGTGGCGCCCGAGCGCCTCGTGCTCGACCCGGGGCTCGGCTTCGACAAGACCGCCCGGCAGGGGTGGGAGCTCCTCGCGGGCCTGCCGCGGCTGACCGGGCTCGGCCACCCCGTGCTGGTCGGCGTCTCGCGCAAGCGGATGATCGCCGAGACCCTGGCCGCGGCGCGCGACCTGCCGACCGCTGAGATATCGATGGAGGATCGCGATCTCGCGACGGCCGTGGTCAGCGCCCTCGCTGCCGGCGCCGGAGCCTGGGGCGTGCGCGTGCACGAGGTCGCCCCGACGGTGAACGCCCTCGCAGTCGCCGAAGCGTGGGATGCGGCCCGTCAATCGTCCTGCGACCGGGATGTTCATCGAGAAGGCGGTTCCGTGCCGCTCGGAAGCCCGCAAAGGGCTGGAACTGCACTCTCGGCGGGGGAGGGAGCCCCGGATCGCATCGCCCTGACAGGTCTCGAGGTGTTCGCCCACCACGGCGTCTTCGGCTTCGAGCGCGAGCGCGGCCAGAGGTTCCTGATCGACGTCGAGCTGTCACTCGACCTTCGTGCAGCCTCCGCCGAGGACGAGCTCGGCCGGACCGTGCACTACGGAGAGCTCGCCGAGTCGGTCGTCGCCGCCGTCGAGCGCGACCCCGTCGACCTCATCGAGACCGTCGCCGAGCGTGTGGCCCGCGTGGCGCTCGGCTTCTCGGGCGTCGCCGAGGCGAGGGTCACGGTGCACAAGCCCGATGCGCCCATCGAAGCGGAGTTCGCCGACGTGTCGGTGACGGTCGTGCGGAGCGCATCCTCGCCGGGCGCGTCGCCGAAGGCATCGCCGTCGCGCGAGAGCCGAGAGACGCGCGAGGAAGCCCCGTGATCGCGCAGCTCGTGCCGGTACTGCTCGCCTTCGGCGCCAACCTCGACGGCGCGACAGGCAGTCGTGGTGAGACGATCCGGGCAGCCCAGCGCGAGCTCGCAGCGGCTGCCGGCATCGGGGCATTCCGGGCCTCGCCGCTGCGGGAGAGCGTCGCACTCACCCCGGACGGCCCCGATCCGCTCGCCCCCCGCTACCTCAACGGCGTCGCGCTCGCCGAGACCACGCTCGGCCCCCACGAACTGCTCGACCTGCTGCAGGCGGCCGAGGATCGGCACGGCCGGGTGCGCGGCGCCAGGTGGGCGGATCGCACGCTCGACATCGACCTGATCCTCTACGGGGGCAGAGTCGTCAAGGACGACCGCCTCACGGTACCCCACCCGCGCGCCCACGAGCGCGACTTCGTGCTCGCGCCCTGGCTCGACCTCGACCCCGACGCGGTGCTGATGGGCCACGGCCGGGTGGACGCCCTGCTGGAGCGCATCGGCGATAGGACCGCGCCGCTGGATCCCGACGCCGGCACGACCGCGCGGCAGTACGGCGGCGGCACGATGCGGTCGGCGGGAGAGACGGCCGGAGGATCGGCATGAACAGCCTGCGGCGCACCTCCCCGCTCTCGGTGATCGCGTTCGCGGTGGTCGGCGTCGGCGCGGGGCTGCTGATCCAGCTCTTCCGCTCGGCGCGAGGCAGTGCTCCCCTGGTGCCGCCGATCTCGCTCGCGGCGAGCTTGCTCGTGATGGCCGTCGTGCTGATCGTCCTGGCGGTCATGCTGCGGCGCGCCGTGACCCGCGCCTCGGAGCGCCGGGTGAACCCGTTCCACGCGGTGCGGCTGCTCGCCGGCGCCCGCGCGGGCCAGTTCGCGGGAGCGCTGCTCGGCGGATTCGGCGCCGGCCTGGCCCTGCAACTGCTCACCCGCAGCGTGATGCCGCCGGCCGCGACCTGGGTCCCGATGCTGGCCGTGCTGGGCGCGGGCATCGTCCTCACGGTGTGCGGCGTGGTCGCGGAGGCGCTCTGCCGGGTGCCCCCCGACGACCCCGACGCGCAGGGAGAGGGCGACGCCGGCGAGGATCCCGGTCCCGGCGTCCCCACCGAGCATCCTGCCTAGGGTGCGTTTCGGCTTCGCGTCTGGAGCACGCGCCGCGACGCGGCCCAGGCCGGCGCTCACGAGCGACCGTAGACTGGTGGCGTGAGCGAACAGATGCCCGTGCAGGGTGATGAAGCGGTCGAGCAGCCGGGCGACGGCGCCGACTGGCAGAGGGTGTCGCCGAAGTACGCCTGGGCGGATCTGGCGCTGAATCTGCTGTTCGTACTGGGCGTGGCGGTGGTGTTCGTGCTCATCGTCGTGTTCGCGACCACCCCGCCGCCGCTCGTCGTCGCGCTCGTCGCGGCGTTCGTCGCGGTCATGCTCGTCAACGCCGTGCTCGCGTTCCGCCGAGTCCGGGCGATCGGCTACATCCTGCGCGAAGACGACCTGCTCTTCCGCCGCGGCATCATGTTCGAGCGGGTCATCGCCGTCCCCTACGGCCGCCTGCAGATGGTCGACGTGACACGCGGGCCCCTGCTCCGGGGCCTCGGCCTCGCGACGCTGAAGTTCGTCACCGCGAGCGCGGCGACCGGCGTGCACCTGCCGGGTCTGCCGTTCGAGGAGGCCGAATCGCTGCGCGACAGGCTGGTCGAGCTGGCCGAGACCCGGCGGTCGGGGCTGTGAACCA
>JBFXIT010000056.1:0-10757 GCA_050175655.1 Leucobacter sp. | reverse complement strand
GTGGGGCGCCTGCAGGCGAAGCGCTTCCACGCGGCCGCCCGTCTCACCTCGGAGGAGCGGGCCACCGTCATCCGCTTCCTGGACGACATGACCGATCAGATCTCGATCCGGAACGAGGCCTGGACGAACGAGGCGAACGCCGCCGCCGCGCAGGGCGCATAGCCCGCCCTCGCGCAGGCGCCCCGGACGCCGAGAACGGGGCCCCGGCCGAAGCCGGGACCCCGTTCACGGGGAGAGAACTCAGCCGAACTGGTTCATCGTGTTGTCCTTGCCGCCGGCCTTGAGTGCCGCGTCTCCGGCGAAGTACTCCTTGTGGTTGTCGCCGATATCGCTGCCGGCCATGTTCTGGTGCTTCACCGTGGCGATGCCCTGACGGATCTCCTCGCGCTGCACGTCGCGGACGTAGGTGAGCATGCCCTCCTCGCCGAAGTAGCCCTTCGCCAGATTGTCGGTCGACAGCGCCGCCGTGTGGTAGGTGGGCAGGGTGATGAGGTGGTGGAAGATGCCGGCACGGGCCGAGCCGTCGCGCTGGAAGGTGCGGATCTTCTCGTCTGCGAGCTGGGCGAGCTCGGTGCCGTCGTACTCGACGCTCATGAGGTTCGCACGATCGTAGGCCGAGACGTCCTTGCCCTGCTCGGCGAGAAGATCGTAGGCCTGCTGGCGGAAGTTGAGGGTCCAGTTGAACGACGGGCTGTTGTTGTAGACGAGCTTGGCGTTCGGGATGACCTCGCGGATGCGATCCACCATGCCCGCGATCTGCTCGACGTGCGGCTTCTCCGTCTCGATCCACAGCAGGTCGGCGCCATTGCGCAGCGAGGTGATGCAGTCGAGCACGCAGCGATCCTCGCCCGTGCCCTTGCGGAACTGGTAGAGGTTGCTGGCGAGGCGCTTCGGGCGCAGCAGCTTGCCGTCGCGCTTGATCACGACGTCGCCGTTGCCGAGGTCGGCCTCGGAGATCTCCTCGACGTCGAGGAACGAGTTGTACTGGTCGCCCAGGTCGCCGGGGGTGTTCGTGACGGCGAGCTTCTGGGTGAGACCGGCGCCGAGCGAGTCGGTGCGGGCGACGATCACCCCGTTGTCGATGCCGAGCTCGAGGAAGGCGTAGCGCACGGCGTTGATCTTGGCGATGAAGTCCTCGTGCGGAACGGTGACCTTTCCGTCCTGGTGACCGCACTGCTTCTCATCCGAGACCTGGTTCTCGATCTGGATGGCGCAGGCGCCCGCCTCGATCATCTTCTTGGCGAGCAGGTAGGTCGCCTCGGGGTTGCCGAAGCCGGCGTCGATGTCGGCGATGATCGGCACGACGTGGGTCTCGTAGTTGTCGATCTGCGTCTGGAGGAACTCGACGGCGGTCTCGTCGCCGGCCAGGCGGGCCTCGTCGAGCTGGGCGAAGAGCAGGTCGAGCTCGCGGGCGTCGGCCTGGCGGAGGAAGGTGTAGAGCTCCTCGATGAGGGCCGGCACCGCGGTCTTCTCGTGCATCGACTGGTCGGGCAGGGGCCCGAACTCCGAGCGGAGCGCGGCGACCATCCAGCCGGAGAGATAGAGGTAGCGCTTGTTCGTGCTCTTGAGGTGCTTCTTGATCGAGATCAGCTTCTGCTGGCCGATGAAACCGTGCCACACGCCGAGCGACTGCGTGTAGACCGACGAGTCGGCGTCGTACTCGGCCATGTCGCGGCGCATGATGTCGGCGGTGTACTGAGCGATCTCGAGACCCGTCTTGAAACGGTTCTGCGCCCGCATGCGAGCGACGTACTCGGGATTGATCGCATCCCAGGCGGGTCCGTTCAGCTCCTTGAGGGCGGTCACGGACTCGATGTCGGCTTGGAACGCAGTCATGGTGTTTCCTTACGTAGTGGTAGCGGCCTGATGGACTACTTCTACTCTGGGGCAAGGGCAAGAGACCGCATCCCCGATTCCGAAGGTGAAGATTCGCAAAATTTCTGCCGCTAAGAAATACCGGCTCATCGCAGACCACTGAAGGCCGGAGAGTGGAGCCGGATCCATCGCCCGGTCGCTATCCACCCGCTGCGCCACGCGCAGACCCGGTTGTCTCCCCCGCGTCGGGCTCGGATACTATGGATGTCGGATCGCCAGGAGCTGGCGGGCGAGCAAGCGTGAAGGGCTGATGATCTTGAGCAACGAATCCAATGCGACGGCACCCTCGGCACGGCAGGCGGATCTGTTCGAGCCGGCGAGCGGGCCCGGAGCCGGCGCGGCCACCGTCCTCGTGTTCATCATCGCGCTCGTGCTCGTCTTCGGCGGCTTCTACCTGATGGGGTCGGCTTTCGGCGCCACCGAGCACGGATTCTGGATCTTCGCGGCCGGCCTCGCGGCCGATACGCTCGGGTTCTGGCTCGCGTTCGGTCTCTGGCCGAACCGCAAGGGCTGACGCACCGACCGGGCCCGCGGGCCCGGCAGCGCACTCGCTAGACTCCGTATGGTGCGCTCCCCCTCCCGCCCCCGGCTCCCCTTCGAGGTGTGGGCCCTGGTGGCGGGCGGCTTCGCCGTCGCCCTCGGCTACGGCGTCGTCGCGCCTGCGATCCCGCAGTTCGCCCTCGAGTTCGGCGTCTCGAACTTCGCAGCCTCCGCGATCGTCAGCGCGTTCGCGCTCATGCGGTTGCTCTCGGCCCCGCTCGCGGGCTGGGTGCTCTCGAGGCTCGGCGAGCGGCGCACCTACACGATCGGGATCCTCATCGTGGCGCTCTCGACGGGTGCTGCGGCGCTGGCCGCCAGCTACTCGCAGCTCCTGGTGCTGCGCGGAGCGGGAGGCATCGGGTCGACCATGTTCACGGTCGCGGCGACGGCGCTGATCGCGAAGGTGAGCCCGCCCGAGGCTCGCGGCCGAGTCGCCAGCCTCAACGCGGCGGGGTTCCTGCTCGGCGGCCTGTTGGGCCCGGTGCTCGGCGGGGTGGTCGCGGTGTTCGGCATCCGGGCTCCGTTCGTCTTCTACTTCCTCACGCTCATCGCGGCGGCCGCGGTCGTCGCCGTGGCCCTTCGCAGGTCGCTCGCAGCGCGAGGCCCGGGCGCCGGCACCGTTGGCGGGGCGAAGGACGACGAGTTCCGCCTGGTGGAGGCGCTGCGGGTGCCGCAGTTCCGCTCGCTGCTCTTCTCCGTCTTCTCGTTCGGCTGGGCGTCGTACGGGGTGCGCATCTCGGCGATCCCCATCATGGTGGCGGTCGTCTTCGGCGGCGATGCGACGGCGGCCGCCTGGGTGCTCGCCGCCTACGCGGCCGGGAACGCCGTGCTCATCTTCCCCTCGGGCCGCTGGAACGACACGGTGGGCCGCAAGCCGATGCTCATCATCGGCCTCGCCGTTCTCGCGGTCGCCTACGCCGTGATCCCGCTGTCGCCCAGCATCTGGGCGCTCGCGGGCGTGCTGGTGGTCGCGGGAGCGGGATCCGCGCTCGTGAATCCCGGTCAGCAGGCGGTGCTCGCAGACGTCCTGGCGCGTCGTCGCGGCGGGGGCGCGGTCGCCGCCTATTCGATGGCGAGCGATCTGGGCGGGGTGCTCGGCCCGGCGATCGCCGGCGCCGTGATCGACCTCGGGGGCTTCGGCTGGGCCTTCGCCCTGACCGCCGCCCTGCTCGTGGCGGCGACATTCGCCTGGGCGTTCATCCCCGACTCCCGCTCGCTGCCGCGAAGCCGCGACTGAGCCGCGAAGGAGACCCGGCGGCCCCCGGCGTCAGCCTTCGAGGTGGTCGACTCCGGGCATCCAGCTCAGCCCGGGGCTGCCCCAGCCGTTCTTGCGCTCGGCCTTCTGCGCACCGCGGTTCTCGGGATGCACGAGGCGATCCACGTAGAGCAGCCCGTTCAGATGATCGAACTCGTGCTGCATGATGCGCGCGAACCACCCGCTCGTCTCGACCTCGAACGGTTCGCCGTCGACATCCTGCGCCCGCAGCAGCGCGCGCTCGGATCGGCGCAGCGCGAATCTCTCGCCGGGGAACGAGAGGCACCCCTCGACCTCCTCCTCCCCGGGAAGGCCTGGTTCGGGGGGCGAGATCCACAGCGTGGGATTGATGGCGACCCCGCGGGCCGGGGCCTCATCCTGGTCCTCGTACATCCACACGAAGATCCGCTTGCCCACTCCGACCTGCGGCGCCGCGAGACCCACGCCCGGGGCGGCCTCGCACGTCTCGAACATGTCGTCGACGAGCGTGCGCAGCTCGGCGTCGAACTCCGTCACGGGGTCGGCGGGGCGGTGCAGCACGGGTTCGCCGCAGATCACGATGGGAAGAATGGCCATGGCTACCAGCTTAAATGCCCGGTCGAAGGCGGCACTCCCTGCGAGAGCGCGCGTGCCAGGTGGTCGCGGAACCCGCCGCGACCCACCCCCGCATCGATCCAGGCGAGCAGCGCGACGAGCACCAGGGAGGTCGTGACGGCCGCCCGTGCGTTCAGCACGGCGGAGTCGGCCGCGGGATCTGTGGCAGGATCTGCGGCGGGATCTGCGGCGGCGCTGCGGCCCAGATAGTCGCGGAACAGCCCGGTGAGGCCCAGCACGCGACCCGCCCCGCTGGCGATGAGGTCGTCGGTCGCTTCGATCAGCCGGAAGTTCTGCAGCGCCCACGGGATCGCCGAACTGTTCATGGTGTCGGCGTACGAGAGCAGCGCCTCGTCGAGCGAGGGCGGATCGGGATCGCCGAGCCGCTGCTCCAGGAAGTCGCGCAGAGCGGCTATCAGAGCGTCCGTCTCGAGCCAGAACAGCTCGGCCTTCGACGCGAAGAAGTTGAAGAACGTCGCCCGGCTGAATCCCGCCGTATTCGCGATCTGCTCGACGCTCGTGCTGCGATACCCGCGCAGCTGGAAGAGCTCGAAAGCCGCCTCCTGCAGCAGCTCCTGGGAGGCTCTGCGAGGGCGGCCGGGTGAGGGTGGCATGGGAGGCGCTCCAACGGATTCTGCGAAACGAATTATTAGACTGAGTCTAATAATATAGGATGGCTGCTCGTGACGATTCAGAGCAAATCCATCCCCGTCCGCACCCGATCCGGCAAGCCGCTCTTCGGCGCCGCTCCCCTCGGCCGAGCCCTCATCGGCGGCGCCGCCGTGGCAGCACTCGCACTCCCCCTCGCGGCCTGCGCGAGCGGCGACGGCGGCGCGGGCGGCGACTCGGCTCGCACCACTCTGGTCTACGCGACCGGCGACGCCGAGCCCGACTGCCTCGACCCCCACGTCGGCGGCAACTTCCCCCAGGCCCTGCTGGCGACGCAGGTGCTCGAGTCGATGGTGTCGCTGAACGACGCCGGCGAGGTCGTGCCGTGGCTCGCCACCGAGTGGGCGCCCAGCGAGGACGGCCTGACCTGGGACTTCACCCTCGATGAGAACACGAAGTTCAGCGACGGCACCCCGGTCGACGCTGCCGCGATCAAGGCGAACATCGAGCATCTGCAGGATCCCGAGACGGGCTCGTCCACCGGCTACCTCGCGGTGCAGCAGATCGAATCGGTCGAGGTCGTGGACGCCGCGCACGTCCGCTTCCACCTCACGCGCCCCGACGCAGCGCTGCTCGAGTCCCTCGCGCAGCCCTGGGTGGCGATCCAGTCCCCCGCGGGCATCGAGCGCGGCGCCGATGCGAACTGCCTCGCCCCCATCGGCTCGGGCCCCTTCGTGGTGAGCGACTGGGTGAAGCAGGATCACATCACCCTCGAGCGCAACGACGGCTATGCGACTGCGCCCACCGGCTTCGAGGCGCTCGGCGAGAGCGGCATCCAGACGGTGACCTGGCGCTTCATCCCCGACGCCACCGCCCGTTTCGCGGCGCTGCAGAGCGGCGATGTCGACATCATCGACAATCCGCTGCCCGAGCAGATCACGACTGCGGAGTCGAGCGATGATCTCGCCCACCTCGATGCCCCGCGCCCCGGCGCGAGCAACCGCATCGAGCTCAACAGCGGCCAGGCGCCGTTCGACGACCAGCGCGTGCGCGAGGCCTTCATCGCCGCCGCCGACGTGAACGCCGGCATCGAGGCGCTGTTCGAGGGCACCGCCGATCGATCCTACAGCGCCCTCTCGAGCGTCGAGCCCCTCGCTCTGCAGTCCCCCGAGGCGTATGCGGTCGATCCCGATCGTGCGAACGAGCTGCTGGACGAGGCCGGGTGGACGGAGCGCGACGGCGAGGGCTTCCGCACGAAGGGCGGCGAGCGGCTCACCGTGCGCTTCCCCGTGACCGGCGCGCAGTCGACCCAGGCCGAGCAGGCGCTGTTCGAGCAGATCCAGGCGGCCGCCCGCGAGGTGGGCTTCGACGTGCAGATCTCGCTGCTCGACCTGGGCAGCTGGTACGGCGCCCTCGGCGCGCACGAGTACGAGCTGGTGAGCGCGCCCTACACGAAGATCGGCCCCGACGTGCTGCGCTTCCTCTTCCACAGCGATGCCACCGTGCCCGCGCCCTCCGGCTACTTCGCGAATCACTCGATGGTGCAGGACGCCGAGCTGGACGCGCTGCTCGACTCGATCGGCGGCGAGATGGATCCCGCGGCCCGCGCCGCGGCCGCGGAAGGCGCGCAGCAGCGGATCGCCGACCTCGCCCTGATCCTGCCGATCTACGATCAGCAGAACCACTTCCTCTACGACGCGAGCCTCGACGGCTTCCGCGCCCTCCCCACGGTGAACACGCCGTGGCTCGGCGGCGTGGCCGCTCGCTGAGACCGAGGAGCACGATCACGCCGTGAGCAGCACCGCGAGACGCGTCCTCGCCCGCCTGGGCGGGGCGGTCGCGGTGCTGCTCGCGGTCGCGACGCTCGCGTTCATCGCACTGCAGCTCATTCCGGGAGATCCCGCGGAAGCGGCTCTCGGCGGCCCTGGCAGCCAGGCGAGCGCGGCCGCGCTCGAGGCGGCGCGGGCCGAGTTCGGGCTGGACCGGCCCGTGTTCGTGCAGTACTTCGACTTCCTGGGCCGGCTGCTGCGCGGCGATCTCGGCGTCTCGTACGCTCAGCGCGTGCCGGTCACCGCGGTGCTGGCGGCCGCGATCGGCCCGACCCTCATCCTCGCCGGTGTCGCGCTGCTCATCGCCTGGACGCTCGCGCTCGGGAGCGTCATCGTGGCGAGCGGCCACTCGCGGACGGCCCGATCGGTCGCCTCGGCGCTCGACCTGTTCGCCGCGGCGATGCCGAACTTCTGGCTGGCCAGCCTGCTCGTGCTGCTGTTCGCCGGCGTGCTCGGCTGGCTGCCCCCGGTGAGCACCGGCAGCGTTCAGGGGCTCGTCTTGCCTGCGGTCTCGCTCGCCATTCCGACCGCGGGCTTCATCGCCCAGGTGTGCCGGGCCGGTGTCGAGGACGCGCGGCACGCCCCGTTCATCGAGAGCGCACGGGCGCGGGGCGAGACCGAGCTCGGGATCCGCATGCGGCACGTTCTCAGACACGGCATCGTGCCGGGGCTGAACATGACCGCCTGGGCGCTGGGGTCGCTGCTGAGCGGCGCCGCGGTGATCGAGATCATCTTCGCCCGGCCGGGGCTCGGCCGCACGCTGGTGAACGCCGTGCTGGTGCGCGACATCCCGGTCGTGCTCGGCGTCGTCCTGTTCGCCGCGCTCGCCTACGTGGTGGTCGCGCTCATCACCGATCTCGTGATCGCCAGGGTGGATCCGCGCACCGAGGCGCGACTCGAGCAGGCGGTGCCGCGTGTCTAGATTCGCACCGTACCGTCGCGGCCTCGGCCCCGCCGGCTGGGCAGCGCTCGCATGCCTCGCGCTGCTCGTGGCCTGCGCTGCGGTTCCCTCCTGGATCGCTCCATACGCACCGCTGGCGATCGCCCCGTCGGATGCCTTCCAGCCGCCCTCGGCCGCGCACCCGTTCGGCACCGACGACTCCGGCCGGGATGTGCTCAGCCGGGTGATCTTCGGCGCGCGCGACTCGCTCGTGATCGGCCTCACCGCGACGCTGGCGGGCCTGCTCGCCGGCACGGTGCTCGGCGCTCTCGCGGGCGGGAGCCGGGGCCGGACCCTCGCTCCCCTGCGCTTCGCCGCAGACCGGCTCATCGAGGCGCTCTTCTCGTTCCCGGGCCTGCTGCTGGCCCTGCTGCTGATCTCGGTGCGCGGGCCGGGCGTCGTCTCGGTCGTGATCGCCGTCGCGCTCTCGACCGCGCCCGGATACGCGCGAATGGTGCGCGGAGGCGTGCGGCAGACTCTCGGCTCGGGCCCGGTCGAGGCCGCCCGGCTGCAGGGCGATGGGCCGATACGGGTGTGGGCCGGGCTCGTACTGCCGGAGACGATGCGCCCCGTGCTCGTGCTCGCGACGCTCGGCGTGGGGCACGCGGTCGTCCTGGCCGCGGCCCTCGGCTTCCTCGGGCTCGGCTCGCCGCCGCCCGCCCCCGAGTGGGGAGCCATGCTCAACTCGGGCCGCCCCTATCTCACCAAGGCATGGTGGCTCACCTTCTTCCCGGGTCTCGCCATCGTCGCGGTCGGCATCGGCACCACCGTGCTCGGCCGAGCGCTCGAGCGCCGCGGGAGGTTCTCATGAGCGATCGCACGCTGACGAGCCGTCCCGTGACCCTCGCCCACGTCGAGGGCCTCACCGTGACCTTCCCCGGGCGCGCGACCCCCGCAGTCGACGGGGTCTCCCTCGAGGTCCGTGCGGGCGAATGCGTGGCTCTCGTCGGCGAGAGCGGATCCGGAAAGTCCCTCACCAGCCGCGCACTGCTCGGTCTGCTGCCCGCCTCCGCCCGCGTCTCGTTCGATCGGCTGGAGGTCGTGGGCGCCTCGGCCCCGCCGCCCCGCTCACGAGGCTGGGGAGCCATCCGCGGCGCCCGCGCGGGGCTGGTCCCGCAGGACGCGCTCGGCGGCCTCGATCCTCTGCGACGCATCGAGCACGAGGTCGGCGACGCCCTGCGGCTGCACGATCTCGCGTCGAGCCGCGAGAGACGCGACCGCGTGGTGAGCGCGCTCGCCGCCGCGGGCATGCCCGAGCCCGAGCGGCGCATGCGCCAGCGCTCGGACGAACTCTCGGGCGGCCTCCGCCAGCGCGCCCTCGTCGCCTCCGCCCTGATCGCCGATCCCGAGCTGCTCGTGGCGGACGAGCCCACCACCGCCCTCGACGCGGGTCACCGCGGCCGTGTGCTCGCCGACCTCCGCCGTCGCGTCGAAGCGGGGGCGGGGGTGCTGCTCATCAGCCACGACCTCACGAGCGTGCGCGGCATCGCAGACCGCGTGCTGGTGATGCGCGACGGCCGCGTCGTCGAGCAGGGCGAGCCGGCTCAGGTGCTCGGCAGTCCGGGGCATCCGTTCACTCGGGAGCTGCTCGCCGCCTCTCCAGCGGGCAAGGCGCGCGGCATACGCCTGCTCGAGCCGTCGACCGCCGACTCATCGGTTACTCCTTCAGAGCGCTCGGTCTCGGCGCCGTCGGCGTCCTCCGGGCCGCGAGCGTCCTCCAGGCGGTCGGCGCTCGCGAGCCTCGACGCCGGGCTCCCCGCCAGTCGACTCGAACTCCGGAACATCTCGGTGAGCTTCGGCTACGGAGCGGAGCGACGGGCGGTGCTCGCCGGCGCATCGCTGAGCGTCGGCGCCGGGGAGACGGTGGGCTTGATCGGCGAGTCGGGATCGGGCAAGACGACGCTGCTGAGGGTGGCGCTGGGGTTGCAGGCCGCAGATCCGAGTGCGACCGATGGCGCAGGTGCAGTGGCGAGCACAGGCGCAGGATCGATCGCGGGCGATGTGCTGATCGACGGTGTGCCGCGATCCTCCGTCGATCGCCGCGCCCGCCGCGAGCTGCGCCGCCGCATCGCCCTGGTGCCGCAGGATCCCCTCGACTCGTTCCCCCGCGGGGTGACCGGCATCCGTCTCCTCGCCGACGCGATGCGGGCTGCGGGAGCACCGCGAGCGGAACGAGTCGGCAGAGCCGTGTCGCTCGCCCACGAGGTGGGCCTGAGCGCCGACGAGCTCGAGCGCCCGGCCGGTACCCTCTCGGGCGGGCAGAGGCAGAGGCTCGCCATCGCACGGGCGCTCGCCCGCGATCCCGAGCTGCTGCTGCTCGACGAGCCGGTCTCGGCCCTCGACGTCACCGTGCAGGCCCGCGTGCTCGATCTGCTCGACGACGTGCAGGCGCGCCGGGGCACCGCGTATCTGCTGGTGTCGCACGACGAGGACGTGATCCGGCACATGAGCGACCGGGTGCTTCGCCTCGAGGCCGGCCGCGTCGTGCAGTGCTGATCCGGGGCCGGCGCATCGCGTCGGCGAGGAGACGGATGCCGGTCACCGCGTGGGCGACGATCGACTGGGGCGGGTGAGAGCAGGCCCGCTCGCGGCTCAGCGCCCGAAGCACGCGTAGAACGCGAGGCGCCCGGAAGACCATAGACTGGTTCGGCTACGAACGAAGGAGCCCCATGTCGAACGCCCCGGCAGCGCAACTCGTCTGGATCGACTGCGAGATGACGGGACTCGACGTCGACGCCGATGGTCTCTGCGAGATCGCGGTCATCGTGACCGACTTCGATCTCGCCCCCCTGCACCCGGGGTTCGAGATCGTCATCAATCCGGGCCCCGAGGCGATGGCCCACATGGGCGACTTCGTGCGCGGCATGCACGAGGAGTCGGGCCTGCTCCCCCGCATCGAGTCGGGCGTTACGGTGGCCGAGGCCGAGCAGCAGGTGATCTCCTACCTCGCTCAGCACGTCACCGCCGGCCGGCGCCCCATCGTGGCCGGCAACACGATCGGCATGGATCGCCGCTTCATCGCGAAGTACATGCCGGCTCTCGAGGAGCGCCTCCACTATCGCAGCATCGACGTCTCGACCATCAAGGAGCTGGCACGCCAGTGGTACCCGGCGAC
>JBFXIT010000055.1:0-10818 GCA_050175655.1 Leucobacter sp. | reverse complement strand
TCGAGGAACACCTGGCGCACCCCGCGATCCCGCCCGGCGTCGAGCAGCGCGTTCATCAGCCGGCGACCATGCCCCGCGCCGCGGGCCGCGGGGGCGAGAGCGACGGTCTGGATGTCGCCCTCGTCGCCGACCGAGAGCAGCCCGCCGTAGCCGAGCATGCCCCCCGCGCGGTCGACGAGCGCGAGATAGCAGCGGTGATCCGCAGTGAGCTCTTCGCGCATCATCTCGCGGCTCCAGGCCTCGGCCCCGAACACCGCGGACTCGATCGCCCAGATCGCGTCGAGATCGCTCTCGAGCGCGGGGCGGAGCAGGCACTCGGCCGCCGCGCGCGGAGCCGGCTGCAGGGCGCCGCCGCTCACGGCGTCACCCGCTTCGGCCCCGCCGAGGGGAAGACGTCGGGCTGGCGCAGGTAGAGCGCCCGGTCGGGCTCGAACTCCCCGCCCGCGGCGAGGCGGCGGGCGGCGAGCTGCACGAGGCGGGCGGCGGGGATGCGCTCGGGCCACACCTCGAAGGGGGCGGGGGCGTGGACCGCTCGCGGGACGAGGCGGGGGTCGGCGCTCCGCACCGGCACCCCGGCCCAGTCCAGACCCGAGTACTCGGTCACGAACAGCTCGCGCCGCTTCGCGTCCTGCACCACGCGCACCTCCGGCGCGGCCCCGCCCTCGAGCACGGCGAGCGCGACCGCCTCGTGGCCCTGCAGCGGCAGCAGCGGAGCACTCCGCCCGGCGGCGAACGCATGGGCTGCGGCGATGCCGACGCGCAGGCCGGTGAAGGGGCCCGGGCCGATGCCCGCGACGACTCCCCCGACCCGCGACGGGTCGGTCTGCGCAAAGTCGAACACGCGTGCGAGCAGCCCCCCGATGGCCTCCGCGTGGCCGCGCGCGTCGTCGCTCACGACCTCGAACACGCGGCCGTCGACTCCGAGCGCGACGCTCGTGCCGAGCGCGGTGTCGATCGCGAGCAGCACGCGGTCGCCGAGCTCGGGCGCGTCGATCACGCGCTCGGCGGAGAATGAGACGAGCACCTCTGCGGGCGGGCGCGGGACGGCCTCGCCTGCGGCGTCGAGGTCGTGCGTCCCCGGCACATAGCCGCACATCACCGTCCCTCTTCCCGGCCGTCGCCCGCAGGCCGCAGCCCTCGGAGCACCTCTGCGGACCGGCCCTGCGCGGTGACGGTCGCGATGCGCGGTTCGACGGGCTCCTCGATGTCTGCGTCGGCACCGGCTTCGGAGTCGCCCTCGGCACCCGAACCGCCGGTCGGCCGCTCGATCACGATCTCGATCCACGAGTCGCGGCCGTCGATCATTCCCGCACCCCATTCGGCCACCACCACCGAGCCGTCGAAGTCGAGGTCGAGGTCGTCGAGCTCGGCCGCGTCGGCAAGCCGGTAGGCGTCGACGTGAACGAGGGGCGGGCCTCCCACCAGCGACGGATGCGTGCGTGCGAGCACGAAGGTGGGGCTCGTCACCGGGCCGCGCACGCCGAGGCCCTCGCCGATGCCGCGGGTCAGCGTGGTCTTGCCCGCGCCCAGCGGACCGGTGAGGATCACCAGATCCCCCGCGTCGAGGCGCTCGCCGAGGCGCACCCCGAACTCGTGCATGGCCTCGGGGTCGGCGAGCTCGAAGCTCCCGGAGAGCGGGGCGGCCGGTTGCGACGGACCTCCGTCGTCGGCACGGGCACCGTCGGCACGGGCTGCATCGACGCCGACTGCATCGGCTGCGTCGGTACCGGCATCATCACCGACGCCCACCGCCACGCGCACGACCCGCGACCCGATGCCCGCGACGATCTCGTAGTTGATCGTGCGCATCAGCTCCGACCACACCTCGACCGGGGGAACGCCCGTGCTCGGGTCGCCGAAGAGCACGACGGGCTCGCCCAGGCCGACCTTGCGGGCCAGGCTGCCGAGGTCGACGATGCACTGATCCATGCCGATGCGCCCCACGATCGGGCAGTGCTGCCCCGCGATCGCGACGGTGGCGCCGGCGCCGTTGAGCGCGCGCGGCATGCCGTCGGCGTAGCCGACCGGCACGAGTCCGAGCGTGGTGTCGCCCTGCACGACGTGGTTGTAGCCGTACGACACCCCGGTGCCGGCCTCGACCGGCCGCAGGGCGACGATCTCCGACTTCAGGGTCATGGCCGGGATGAGGCCGAGGTCGGCAGAGGTGCGGTCGGGGAACGGGCTGAGCCCGTAGATCGTGACGCCCACGCGCACGGCGTTGTAGTGCAGGTGCGGCGAGCCGAAGGTCGCGGCAGACGCCGCGAGGTGGATCAGCTCGGGGTCGCTGCCGGCCTCGCGCAGCTGGGCGACGGCCGCGTCGAAGCGCGCGGCCTGGGCCCGGTCGTTCTCATCGCCCGCGTTCGCCAGGTGGCTGAAGACGCCTCTCACGCGCACCAGTCCCGCGCGCTCGAGCTCGGCGCCCCGCGCGAAGAGCTCGGCCCATTCCCCCGGCCCTGCGCCGTTGCGGCTGAGGCCCGTGTCGAGCTTGAACTGCAGCGTCGCGGTGCGCCCGCCCTGCGAGGCCGCCTGGGCGAGCGCGTCGAGCTGCGCGATATGGCTCACGCCGATCTCGATGCCCGCGGCCACCGCCGCATCGAAGTCGACCTTCGCACCGTGCAGCCAGCAGAGGATCGGCGCTTCGATGCCCGCCTCGCGCAGCGCCAGCGCCTCTTCGAGATCGGTCACGCCGATCAGAGCGGCTCCGCCCTCGATGGCGGCGCGCGCGGCGATCTCGGCTCCGTGCCCGTAGCCGTTCGCCTTCACGACCGCGATGACCGAGGCGCCACCGGTGAAGTCTCGGATGCGGCGCACGTTGTGGCGGATCGCGGGCACCGAGATCTCCGCGATGCGCATCGCCCCAGTTCTCACAGCCCTGCTCCGTCCGTCGACCGCTCCAGGATAACGAACGCGGTTGCGAAGCCGCCGTCGTGCGTCATCGACAGATGCGCGCGCACCGCAGCACCCGCACCGGCATCCGCATCGCCGGGTGAGCCCGCCCGCGGTGCGGACTGCTGGGGTGCGGGCTCGCGCAGTGCGAACTCGCGCAGCAGGCCGGGGGTCGCCGCGAACGACGGGGCGCGATCCTCGTCCTTCACGATCTCCATGTCGTGCCAGCCGAGGCCTCCCGAGCCCCCGAGCGCCTTGACGAGCGCCTCCTTGGCGGCGAAACGTGCCGCGAGCGAGTGCAGCGGCAGCCCGCGCTCCGCCTCGGTGAACAGCCGGTCGCGCAGCGACGGGGTGCGACCGAGGTGGCGGCCGAACCGCTCGATGTCGACCGTGTCGACGCCGATCCCGAGGATCACGGGTTACTCGACCGTCACCGACTTCGCGAGGTTGCGCGGCTGATCGACGTCGAGCCCCTTCGCCGTCGAGAGCTCGAGCGCGAACCACTGCAGCGGCACCACCTGCACCAGCGGCTCGAACAGGGCGTCGGTGAGCGGCAGGCGGATCACGTCGTCGGCGTAGGGCAGCACCGCGGTGTCGCCCTTCTCGGCAATCGCGATGACGCGGGCTCCGCGGGCCCGGATCTCCTGGATGTTCGAGACGACCTTCGAGTGCATCACGGGCGCCTTGCGCGGGCTCGGCACCAGCACGAACACCGGCTGGCCGTGGTCGATCAGGGCGATGGGCCCGTGCTTGAGCTCGCCCGCGGCGAAGCCCTCGGCGTGGATGTAGGCGATCTCCTTGAGCTTCAGCGCGCCCTCGAGCGCCGCCGGATAGCCGACGTGGCGGCCCAGGAACAGCACCGAACGGGTGTCGGCCATCCAGTGCGCCAGCTGGGCGATCTGCTCGTGCGTCTCGACCGCCTCGGCCACGGCGTCGGGCAGGTCGTCGAGCGCGGCGATCGCAGCCGCCTGCTCATCGGCGCCGAGCGCACCGCGCACCCGCCCCAGGTGCAGGCCGATCAGGTAGAGCGCGGTGATCTGCGCCGTGAACGCCTTGGTCGACGCGACCGCGACCTCGGGGCCCGCGTGCGTGTAGACCGCCGCGTCGCTCTCGCGCGGGATCGTGGCGCTCTGAGTGTTGCACACCGAGATGTTCATCGTGCCGCGATCCTTCGCGTACTTCACGGCCATCAGCGTGTCCATGGTCTCGCCCGACTGGCTCACCGAGATGACCAGGGTGCGTTCGCTGAGCACCGGATCGCGATAGCGGAACTCGTGGCTCAGCTGCACCTCGACGGGCACCCGCGCCCACTGCTCGATGGCGTAGGCGCCGATCTGCCCCGCGTACGAGGCGGTGCCGCAGGCGATGACGACGATGCGATCGATCTCGCGCAGCCGGTCGTCGAGCTCGGCGAGCTCGGGGATCTCGACGCGCCCGTCGACCACCCGGCCGCGGATCGTGTTCGCCACGGCCTCGGGCTGCTCGGTGATCTCCTTCGCCATGAACGAGGGCCAGCCGCCCTTGTCGGCCGCATCGGCGTCCCAGGCGACCTCGTACTCCGAGAAGTCGACTGGCTCGCCGTCGAAGTCGGTGATGCGCACACCCTCGGGGGTGATGACCGCGATGTTGTCCTCGTCGACGGCCACCGCGCGGCGCGTGTAGCCGACGAACGCGGCGACGTCGCTGCCGAGGAAGTTCTCGCCCTCGCCGAGGCCGACCACCAGCGGCGAGTTGTGCCTCGCGGCGACCACCGTGTCGGGGGTGTCCCGGTGCACGGCCAGCAGCGTGAACGTGCCGTGGAGCCGGCGCACGACCTCGCGGAACGCGCCCTCGAGATCGCCCGTGCGCGCCACCTCGCGGCCGAGCAGCGCCGCGACCACCTCGGTGTCGGTCTCGCTCTGCAGCGAGATGCCGTCGGCCTCGACCTCGGCGCGCAGCTCGGCGAAGTTCTCGACGATGCCGTTGTGGATCAGGGCCAGCTTGCCTCCGTCGCCCAGGTGCGGATGCGCGTTCACATCGGTCGGGCCGCCGTGCGTCGCCCAGCGGGTGTGCCCGATGCCCACGCTGCCGGCCTCCACCGGGCTCGCCTCGAGCAGCTCGACCAGCCGTGCGAGCTTGCCCGAGCGCTTGCGCACCGAGATCTCGCCCGTGCCGTCGAACACGGCGATGCCCGCCGAGTCGTACCCCCGGTACTCGAGCCGCCTCAGACCGTTGACCAGCACCTCGACGGTGTCGTTCGGGCCGACATAACCCACGATTCCACACATGGAGGCCAGTTTAGTGGCACGATGAAAGCGATGACTGAGCCGAACACAGGCGCGGCACCGACCGCGCCCACCACCGACACCGCACCGAGCACCGACACCGTGCCGATCACTCGGCACGATGTGACCAGCCCCTTCATAGAGATCGGGCGGGAGGAGTGGTCGCGGCTCGCCGGGGAGACCCCGATGCCCCTCACCGAGGCCGAACTCGGGACCTACCGTGGGCTCGGCGACCCCATCGACCTCACCGAGGTGAGCGACGTCTACCGCCCGCTCAGCCGCCTCATCAACCAGTATGCGATCGCGGTGCGCGAGGTGCACCGGCGCACCCGCGGGTTCCTGAAGCGGCCGTCGGATCGGCCCTCGCCGTTCGTGATCGGTATCGCCGGCTCGGTCGCGGTCGGCAAGTCGACCGTGGCGCGCGTGCTCCGCGACATGCTGGCCCGCTGGCCGGAGACCCCCGAGGTGCAACTCGTCACCACCGACGGGTTCCTCTACCCCAACGCCGAGTTGGAGCGCCGCGGCATCTCCCACCGCAAGGGCTTCCCCGAGTCCTACGATCGCCGCGCGCTGCTGCGCTTCGTCTCGCAGGTGAAGTCCGGGGCCACCGAGGCCGTCGCGCCGCACTACGACCATCTCGTCTACGACATCGTGCCCGGCGAGTTCACGGTCGTGCGGCGCCCCGACATCCTCATCGTCGAGGGCCTCAACGTGCTGCAGCCGGCCTCGATGGAGCGGCCGCTCGCGGTCGCCGACCTGTTCGACTTCTCCATCTACGTCGACGCCCGCACGGCGGACATCGAGAACTGGTTCACCGAGCGCTTCCTCCGGCTGAAGGACGAGGCCTTCCGCAACCCCGACTCGTACTTCCGCGGCTTCGGGGGGCTGGAGGACGACGAGGCGCGCGCGGTCGCCCACGAGTACTGGAAGGGCATCAACGAACCCAACCTCATCGAGAACATCCGCCCCACCCGCGCCCGCGCCTCGCTCGTGCTGCGCAAGGAGGCCGACCACAGGGTGCAGAAGGTGCTGCTCAGGAAGCTGTAGGGCCGACGCCCGGGTTCAGGCGGCGGGGTCGGCGGGCGGTCGTTGACCCGCCCGCCGACCCTCCCGTTCTCCGTCTACTGGCTGAGCACGTCCGAGCAGAGGATCGTCTGGCCGGCGATCTCGACCGAGGTGGCGCCGTTCAGGCAGGCCTCCGCAGCATCCATGGCGGAGCCGCCGATCGCCGCGGCGGAGATGCCGATGATGATCCAGAAGAGGATCCAAGCGATGGTGAAGATCGCGCCGAGGATGATCGCGGTGAGCGCGATGCCGTTCTTGGCGCCGGCCTTCTTCGACTGGACCAGGGCGACGATGCCGAGGATCAGGCCGACGGGCGGGATGATGAAGGCGAGGATCAGGCCGACGATGCCGAGCACCTTGCCGGGCTGCGATGCCGCGGGGGCGGGCTGATAGGCCGGCGCGGCGGGCGCCGCGGCCTGGTAGGACTGAGCCGCCGGCTCGGCGGCCGGCGCAGCAGGCGGTGCGGCAGGCGGTGTCGCCGGCTGGAAGTTCTGCGGATCCTGCGGGGTATCGGGAGTGGTCATGATCTCTGCTTTCTGCTCGATCGGTTCTGAGTGGACCTGCAGGGAATGATCGCTGCCCTTTCAGACTAACCGCTAACTGGATGAACGGCACGGCTCGAGACCGGCTTCGTCAGATGTTGATCGCGAGGCTCGGATCAGCCGGAGAGCGCGGAGGCGAGCTCGCGTCCGCGGGCGCTCGCCCGAGCGAGCGCGTCGTCGAGCAGCCGGGCCGCCAGCTCCTGGTCCAGCTCGGGCAGGATGCCGGCGAGCGTGCGATCGAGCGTGATCGCCTCGACCTCCATCCCCATGTCCTCGCCCAGCAGCACCCTGAAGACCGGCACCGCATGATCGCGGTCGGCCTCGAGCGTGCCCGTGTCGTAGGCGATGCCGCGGCTCGAGACCACGACCACCGGCTTGCCCGCCAGCGGAGCCGGATCGCCCGGCGCAGGCGAGGTGCGCCCGGGCACGTGCAGGTAGTCGAGCCAGGCCTTCAGCGTCGACGGCATCGAGTAGTTGTACAGGGGCGCCCCGATCACCAATGCGTCGGCGTCGAATACCTGCCGGATCGCCTCGTCTTGCAGGGCGGCCTCCGGCATCCCCTCCGGTATGCCCGGGCGATCCGCGAAATGGAGGCCGGCACTCGGCAGGTGCGGGAGCGGATCGGCGTGCAGGTCGCGAGTGACGACGCTGCCGCCCGCGCCCTCCCAGGCCCGGGCGAAGGCCCCGGTCAGACGGCGGGAGAACGAGGACTCCCCCGAGATGCTGCTGTCGATGCGCAGGAGAGTGGCCATGACGCCAGCATAACGAGCGCCGCGGGGCCGCGCACCACCGACGTTCGGCGGAGCGCGGCTCGATGGAACGCGAACGGTGGCCCGCGGCTCGCGGCTCGCCGCGCGGTCCCCCGCCTCGTCAGGCCCGGCGTCGGTGCGCGGCCCGCCGGAGGGCCGCGGATCGCAGCAGCAGGGCTGTGCCGCCGAGCAGCGCGACCGCGCCGCTGAGCAGTGCGACGAGAGGTCCGCCGCGCTGCTCGGCACCGGTGGTCGTCAGCGCACCGACGACCGCCGTCCCGGGTGCTTTCGGGCTCGAGAGCGTCGCCGCGGGGAGAATCACGGGGGCCGTGGCAGGAGGCGCCGCCGCGAAGGAGAGGTCGACCGATTGCGTCGAGCGGAGCGTCTGCACCCCGAGCTGGGTGAGCGCGGGGACGCCGGCGCCCTCCAGCGCCCGTGCCGTCACCCAGCTCACCGCGGTGCTCGCAGCGCTGATCCTGAGCGTTCCGCTCTCGACATCGCCCGTCCGCACCCAGAACTCGCTCCCGGCGGGCAGCACCAGGCTGGCCGCAGGAGTCGCCGAGGGATCGAGCAGCAGCTCCGCTCCGCCGACCCCGCCGACCGACACCTCGGCCGAGACGTTTCCGCCCAGCCGGAACGGGCCGATGAGCTCTGAGGTCTCGCCGCGTTCGACCGGAGCGGCCGGGCCCGTGAGCTCGGTGACCGGCGCCACGACCGATCTCGGGCTTCGCAGGGCGAGGTCGACGAGGTACTCGTAGGCCGCGACGACGTTCGCGGGGTTCGCATACGCCCGGTAGACGTAGTTCGGCTGGGCGCCGAACACGCCGAATCCCTCGAACGAGACGCCGCCGACCTCCACGGGTGCACCCGGATCCACTGCGCCCGTGAAGACCAGGCGGTAGCGGTCCGTGTACGAGCCGTAGGTGGCTCCGTCGGGGATGTTGGTGCTCCGCGACTGCGCGGCTCCCCCGGAGAAGGATCCCGTAGCCGACGATGCGGAGACGTCGACGTAGGTGGCGCCCCCGTCGGAGGAGCGCTGGAGCTTCCACGAGGCCGGCGTGCTGCCCGCGCTGCCGCCGTCGAGCGTGGTCACGGTGTACGAACGCGGCTGGAACTGCGCGGGGAACACGAAGTCGAGATGCGCAGGGCCGGCTTCCGAAGCGCGCCATCCCGACGCCGGGTCGCCCGAGAGCACGTTCTCGGCCCCGAAGCCCCCGGCAGCACTCGACGCCAGGACGGAGACGGGATCGGCGTAGCGCGTCGTGTCGAGCTCCTTCCCGTCGGTGAAGCGCCAGATCGCAGCCTGCGTTGCGGCGATGGCCTCCCAGTTCTTGATGTTCCCGGCTGACGATGCGAGGCGACCGGCCGCCTTGAGGTCGGCCGTGAGCTCCCCGACGGACCGCTCCGGGTACGCGCTCGACAGCACTCGGGCGACCTCCCCCTGGGACTGATTGCCTGCGAGAGCCGCGGTGGCGCTCCAGTCCTTCTCCTGATAGCGGGACCCGCCCGGCAGCAGCGGCCCGAAGGTGGTGTTCGGAGTGTTCGCGTAGTCGGCCGAGTAGACGTCTGCGCTGCGCGCCGTACCGACCCCGGTGAGCCGGATCAGATCGCTGGTGTAGAGGTCTCCGTCGCGGAAGACGAGCGTCTCGAGGGTGACGCTCTGCTCCCCTCTCTGGAAGTAGTCGTAGCTCCGTTCGGTGGCCTACCCGGCGGCGTCGAACGAATCGGGAGCGTTTCGATCGATCTCCCAGCTCACCGTGAGCGCATCGCTGCCGGTCGCCGCGCTCGTGGAGAGCACCGCGAGGTTCTCGCGCGCCGCGTAGGGGCTGACGTGCTGCACGCCGATCGCCGCGTTGACGACGGTGGTGGACACCGGGGCGGTCTGCGCGGCGATGGTCGCCGAGCCGGCCGCCGCGGGTTCCGCGCTCGGCTGCACCCAGAAGCGCGTGCCTGCGGGCTGGGCGCCGGCGATGGCGTCGCCCGCGTCGTCGATGAGCCGTGCGGCTCCCGTCACGGTCGGAGTGACCTGGATGCTCGACTCGAGGACGAACGGCCCGAACGCGGCGCCGGGCTCGATCGAGAATGCCGTACGACCCGCTTCCGAGACGATGTCGACCGTCGGCGGGGCGCTCGTGCTCGCCGCCTTGCCATCCGAGCCCTGCAGCAGGTACTGCGAGAGCAGCTTGATGCGGGTCGTGTTCGGGTTCGAGTTGGCCTGGTCGAGCTCGACGCCGTCCGTCAGGCGCCAGATCGCGGCCTGGGTGCCCGCGATCGCCTCTGCCTCGCTGAAGTAGCCGGTGGGGAAGGTCGTGAAGCCTGGGGTGGCGCGGATCGTGTCCCTCAGCACGGTCGTCGTGACCCTCGGGTAGGAGTTCTTGAGGATCCACTCGACCCGCCCCCGGACGGAGGCGTCGAGCTGCTGCGGCAGCTCGGTCCAGTCCCGCTGCGAGTAGTTGTTGTTGTTCGGCGGGGTGCCGGTGAAGTCGACGGAGTAGCTCGAAGTGCTGCTCGCGCCGCTCTGGCCCTGCAGGCTGGAGAGGGCCGTGGCGTAGTTGCTGCTCGAGAGGGTGGTGCGGATGCTCGTGCCGCTCGCATAGCCGGCGTAGTACTTGTACGCGTCGCCGACCGCCGCCTGGGCCGGCGCGGCGGGGGTGATCAGCGTGGAGGCGAGGGCTGCGATCGCGAGCGCGGCGCCGAGCAGCGCACGCCTCGGAGAGCGTCGGGAAGGAACGATGACAGAGGACATGCCGACGAGCTTAGGGAGGTCGACGATGCCCGCGAGGAGCAGACAGAAACGTCGCGTAACCTAACGATTCATAATTCGACACATAAGTCGAATTTATGACTTCTGAGCCCGCAAAGGTTGCCCGTCGGGCCCGATCCTCGCACCCTCGCTGCGGGATGGGAGACGCCGGGATCAGACCGCGAGACGATCCTTCACGATCGCCGCGAGGTCGTCGGCGAGCTGCCTGGCCTGCGCCTCGTCGGCAGCCTCGACCATTACGCGAACCACGGGCTCGGTGCCCGAGGGGCGCAGCAGAACGCGGCCCTGGCCCCCGAGCACGAGCTCGGCCTGCGAGACCGCCTGCTGCAGCACCTCGTCGCTCGCGGCCTTCGAGCGGTCGACGCCGCGCACGTTCACCAGCACCTGCGGATACACGGTCATGCACTGGGCGAGCTCTGCGAGCGGCTTGCCGGAGCGCACGATCTCGGCGGCGATGTGCAGCCCGGTGAGGATGCCGTCGCCGGTGGTCGCGAACTCGCTCATGATCACGTGACCGGACTGCTCGCCGCCGAGCGAGTAGCCGTCGG
>JBFXIT010000054.1:0-10890 GCA_050175655.1 Leucobacter sp. | reverse complement strand
GTGGGCCCGGCCGGGATCGAACCGACGACATCCACGGTGTAAACGTGGCGCTCTACCAGCTGAGCTACAGGCCCCGGACCCGCGAAGCGGGCCTCCCCAAGCATAGGGGATGACGCGATTCGGTCAGAGCGCGGAGACGGCCTCGCGATAGGCGGTGAAGTCGCGCGCCTCGCCCGGCGAAGTCTCGAACGAGGCCAGCACCTTGCGGTCCTTGCCGATGATCACGGTAGCCCGGGTCGCGATTCCCGCCTCCTCGACGAAAGCGCCGTACTCGCGGGCGACGGCGCCGTGCGGCCAGAAGTCGGAGAGGATCGAGAACTCGTAGTCCTCCTGCGTCGCCCATGCGCGCAGCGCGTAGACGGAGTCGACCGAGATGCCGAGCAGGCGGACGCGCGCGTCGCCGAAGACCGCGATGTTGTCGCGCAGCTCGCACAGCTCTCCGGTGCAGATGCCGGAGAACGCCAGCGGGAAGAAGACGAGCGCGACGGGCTGCTCGGCGACCAGCTCGGAGAGCGTCAGCTCCTCACCGTTCTGATCGGAAAGCGTGAAGTCCGGGGCCGTTTCGCCAACCTGAATAACCATCGTTCGAGTCCTCTCTTCGCTTGGCTCAAGCCTAGGGGTACTCGCGCGTTTTGTTGACTGCCAACACGCAAGACGATCATCGGCACCAGTTCGTCGTCGGTTTTCGATAGTCTTGTTTCGGCTTCGCCTACCGGCGGGGCCTGATCGCGCGGCGGCGACCCAAAGCTGCGCGGCACCCGTGAAGGAGCAAGAACGTGGCTGTAAATACCGAGGATCCGTACGCGCCCGACCAGAGCGACATCGATCCGGCAGAGACCGCAGAGTGGATCGAGTCGCTCGACGAGGTCGTCGATGAGCGAGGAGCGGCTCGCGGTCGCGAGATCATGACGAGCCTGCTCGCCCGCAGCCGTCAGCGCCATCTGAACGTGCCGCAGGTACCCACCACCGACTACGTGAACACGATCGCCTCGGCCGACGAGCCCGATTTCCCCGGCAACGAGGAGCTGGAGCGCAGCTATCGCCGCTGGATCCGCTGGAACGCGGCCGTCACCGTGCACCGCGCGCAGCGCCCCGGCATCGGTGTCGGCGGCCACATCTCCAGCTACGCCTCGGCGGCGTCGCTCTACGAGGTCGGCTTCAACCACTTCTTCCGCGGCCAGGATCACCCGGGCGGCGGCGACCAGATCTTCATCCAGGGCCATGCCTCGCCGGGCATCTACGCGCGGGCCTTCCTGGAGGGGCGCCTCAGCGAGGATCAGCTCGACGGCTTCCGTCAGGAGAAGTCGCACGCGCCGAACGCGCTGCCCAGCTACCCGCACCCGCGCCTGCTGCCCGAGTTCTGGCAGTTCCCCACCGTCTCGATGGGCCTCGGCCCGATCAACGCGATCTATCAGGCGCAGTTGAACCGCTATCTGACCAACCGCGGCATCAAGGACGCGAGCGACCAGCACGTCTGGGCGTTCCTCGGCGACGGCGAGATGGACGAGGTCGAGAGCCGGGGCCAGCTGCAGGTCGCCGCGAACGAGGGCCTCGACAATCTCACCTTCGTCATCAACTGCAACCTGCAGCGCCTCGACGGCCCGGTGCGCGGCAACGGCAAGATCATCCAGGAGCTCGAGAGCTTCTTCCGCGGCGCGGGCTGGAACGTCATCAAGGTCATCTGGGGCCGCGAATGGGACGAGCTGCTCGCCCGAGACACCGAGGGCGCGCTGCTCAACGTGATGAACACCACGCCCGACGGCGACTACCAGACCTACAAGGCCGAGAGCGGCGCCTTCGTGCGCGAGCACTTCTTCGGCAAGGACGAGCGCGCGCTGCGCCTCGTCGAGGGCTACACCGACGAGCAGGTCTGGGGCCTGCGCCGCGGCGGCCACGACTACCGCAAGGTCTACGCCGCCTATCGGGCTGCGATGGAGCACAAGGGGCGCCCGACGGTCATCCTCGCGAAGACCATCAAGGGCTACGGGCTCGGCTCGCACTTCGAGGGCCGCAACGCGACCCACCAGATGAAGAAGATGACGCTCGAGGATCTGAAGCGCTTCCGCGACGCGATGCGGATCCCCATCACCGACGAGCAGCTCGAGGCGAACCCCTACCTGCCTCCCTACTACCACCCGGGCGAGAACGATCCGGCGATCCGCTACCTGCACGAGCGGCGCAGCGCGCTGGGCGGCTACCTGCCCGAGCGGCGCTCGTCGCACGTGCCGGTGCAGCTGCCCGAGCCGAAGAGCTACGCGATCGCCGCCAAGGGGTCGGGCAACCAGGAGGCGGCGACCACGATGGTGTTCGTGCGCATGCTGAAGGATCTGATGCGCGACGAGGGCTTCGGCGCCCGGTTCGTCCCGATCATCCCCGACGAGGCTCGCACCTTCGGCATGGACAGCTACTTCCCCACGTCGAAGATCTACAACCCGCACGGGCAGAACTACACCTCGGTCGACCGCGAGCTGCTGCTCGCCTACAAGGAGAGCCCGCAGGGCGTGCTGCTGCACGTCGGCATCAACGAGGCCGGCGCGGCGGCGGCGTTCACGGCGGTCGGCACCTCCTACGCGACTCACGGCGAGCCGCTGATCCCGATCTACATCTTCTACTCGATGTTCGGGTTCCAGCGCACCGGCGACGCGATCTGGGCGGCGGGCGACCAGATGGCGCGCGGCTTCATGATCGGCGCGACGGCCGGCCGCACCACTCTGACGGGCGAGGGCCTGCAGCACGCCGACGGCCACTCGCTCGTGCTCTCGACCACGAACCCGGCGGTGCTCTCGTACGATCCGGCCTACGGCTACGAGCTCGGCCACATCGTGCGCAGCGGCATCGAGCGCATGTACGGCGGCACGCACCCCGACCCGAACGTCATGTACTACCTGACGGTCTACAACCAGCCGATCGTGCATCCGGCCGAGCCCGAGAACGTCGACGCAGAGGGCATCGTGCGCGGCATCCACCGCGTGTCGGTCTCCGAGGGTCTGGGCGGAGACGCCCCGAAGGCGCAGATCTTCGCCTCGGGCGTCGCGGTGCCGTGGGCGATCGAGGCGCAGCAGCTGCTCGCGAAGGACTGGGGTGTCGCGGCCGACGTCTGGAGCGTGACCTCGTGGAGCGAGCTGCGCCGCGACGGCCTCGCGGCCGACCGCCACAACTTCCTCTCCCCCGAGGACGAGCCTCAGGTGCCCTACCTGACGGCCAAGCTCGAGGGCGCAGAGGGCCCGGTGGTCGCGGTCAGCGACTGGGCGACCGACGTGCCCGATCAGATCCGGCAGTTCGTGCCCGGCGACTACACGGTGCTGGGAGCCGACGGCTTCGGCTTCAGCGACACCCGGGCCGCGGCACGGCGCTTCTTCGGCATCGACCGCGAGTCGGTCGTGGTCCGGGTGCTGCAGCGCCTCGCGGCGCAGGGCCGGATCGACCGATCGATCCCGCGCCAGGCGGCCGAGCAGTATCGCCTGCGCGACGTCAACGCCGGCACCACCGGCGGCGCGGGCGGCGAGGCCTGACCCGCCGCCCGGGGCGACGGAGCACGGCACGGTAGAGGCACGGCACGGATGGAACGATCGAAGGAGCGCGAGCTCGGCTGGCTGCGCACGATCGCGGGCGAGCTCGCGACGCAGACCATCACCCGCTTGGAGGAGACGCTGCCCTGGTACGGCGACATGCCGCCGGGGCGGCGGAGCGCCGTCGGCCTGGTCGCGCAGACCGGCATCAGCTCGTTCATCCAGTGGTACGACGACCCGAGCGCGACGCCCTGGATCGCCAGCGACGTGTTCAGCTCGGCTCCGCGCGAGCTGCTGCGCAGCATCAGCCTGCAGGAGACGCTGCAGCTGATCCGCGTGGTCGTGTCGGTCGTCGAGGAGCGCGTGGCCCCGCGCAGCGAGCAGCTGCGCGAGGCGGTGCTGCAGTACTCGCGCGACGTCGCCTTCGCGGCCGCGGACGTCTACGCGCGGGCGGCGGAGGCCCGCGGGCTGTGGGATGCCCGGCTCGAGGCGCTCGTCGTCGACTCGATCCTCACAGGCGAGAGCGACGACGAGCTGCCGAGCAGGATCGCGGCGCTCGGCTGGCACGGTACGGGAGAAGCGTCGGTGCTCGTCGGCACCTCCGATCGCACGGTGGACGTGGATCAGATCCGCCGCACCGCCCGGCACTCGGGCGCGGACGTGCTCGTGGGGCTGCAGGGCACCCGTCTCGTGCTCGTGCTCGGGCGCATGGACGTCGAGCCGAAGGAGCCGGGGGCCGGGCCGCCCGACCCGCTGCCCTTCATCGAGATCGCGGGGCGCCTGGCGGGGTTCTTCTCAGATGGCCCGCTGGTGCTCGGCCCCGCGGTCGACAATCTGGTCGCCGCCTCCCGCAGCGCCCGGGCCGCACTCGCAGGCATCGCCGTGGCGCGCTCGTGGCGAGGAGCGACGCGACCCGTCGAGGCCGACGACCTGCTGCCCGAGCGGGCGCTCGCGGGCGACGGGCTGGCCAGGCGCACCCTGATCGAGCAGATCTACGATCCGCTCAGCGCCCAATCGGGCGAGCTGATGGAGACGCTGTGGTGCTATCTCGACAACGGCCGCTCGCTCGAGGCGACCGCCCGTGAGCTGTTCGTGCACCCGAACACGGTGCGCTACCGCCTGAAGAAGGTGAGCGAGGTCATCGGCTGGAACGCGACGGGGGCGCGCGAGGCACTGATCCTGCAATCGGCCCTCATCGTCGGCTCCATCGCGCAGTTTGGTACTCGGAGATCTGCTTCACGGAAGTAGTTATCGACATTTCACAACGATTCGTCGATTTTCTAGGTGCGTATATGCAGTCCGAACCGGGCATATCTGAGAAACTGTAAGGCGTGATTATCGTCGCATGCCCCGGTCAGGGCTCACAGACCCCAGGTTTTCTCGCCGAGTGGCTCGAGCACAGAGGCGCCCCCGAGTTCCTCGCCGAGGCATCCGAGCGCTCGGGCGTCGATCTGCTGAAGCACGGCACGGAGAGCGATGCCGACACGATCCGCGATACGCAGATCGCCCAGCCGCTCATCGTCGCGGCCAGCCTGCTCGCGTGGCGGGCGCTCGGCGACGGCCTCTCTCAGGCCGGCGTCTCGCTCGATGGCGTGGGGGTCGCGGGCCACTCGGTCGGCGAGTTCGCGGCGGCAGCGGCGAGCGGCGTGCTCTCCCAAGGCGACGCGCTGCAGCTCGTCGGTGTGCGCGGTCGGGCGATGGCCGAGGCCGCGACCCGGGAGGCGACCGGTATGAGCGCCGTCGTCGGCGGCGTCGAGGCCGATGTGCTCGCGAAGATCGAACAGCACGGGCTCACCGCGGCGAACCGCAACGGCGGCGGCCAGATCGTCGCCGCGGGCGCACTCGACTCGCTCCGCGCCCTCGCAGAGGACGCCCCTCGTGCCGCGCGCGTGATCCCGCTGCAGGTCGCGGGCGCCTTCCACACCTCGTATATGGCGAGCGCCGTGCCCGTGCTCGCGGAGGCCGCCGCCTCGGTCTCCTCCGCCGATCCCGCGCTGCCGCTCTGGACCAACGCCGACGGCTCTCGCGTGACCAGCGGTGCCGCCTATCTCGACCTGCTGGTCTCGCAGATCGCGAACCCCGTGCGCTGGGACGCCTGCATGGAGAGCTTCCAGCAGGCCGGCATCACCGGCCTCATCGAGCTGACCCCCGCCGGCGCCCTCGCAGGCATCGCTAAGCGCGCGCTGAAGGGCGTGCCGACCGTCGCAGTCAAGACCCCCGCTGATCTCGATGCCGCCGTCGAGATGATCTCGGTCGCGGCGTGACCGCCACCGGTGCAGAGCAGATCAAGGATCGGAAGGAACCCCACATGGCAACGCTCGTGCAGCTCACAGGCCCCGCTCACACCCGCATCCTCTCGGTCGGTGCGGCCCGCGGCGACCTCGATGTGCCGAACGACGATCTGATCGGCCCCATCGACTCCTCGGACGAGTGGATCCGGCAGCGCACCGGCATCGTCCAGCGTCGTCGCGCGAGCGCCGATGTCGGCGCGGTCGACCTGGCGGTCGCAGCGGGCGAGGAGGCGATCCTGAAGAGCGGGCTCGACCGATCCGATATCGACGGGGTCATCATCTCCACGATCTCGAACGTCGCGGTCACCCCCTCGATGGCCTCCCTCGCCGCGCACCGCCTCGGCCTCACCCCGGCCGCAGCCTTCGACATCTCCGCAGCCTGCGCCGGCTACGTCTACGGCGTCGCGCAGGGCGACGCGCTCGTGCGCGCGGGCCTCTGCAAGAACGTGCTCGTGATCGGCGCCGAGAAGCTCTCCGACATCGTCGATCCGACCGATCGCAGCATCTCGTTCCTCCTCGCCGACGGTGCGGGAGCGGTCGTCGTGGGCCCGAGCGACCACGCCGGCATCGGCCCCACGATCTGGGGCTCCGACGGCGAGAAGTGGGATGCGATCCGCGTGACCTCCACCTTCGAGGAGTATCGCAACAACCCGACCGAAGTGCCCTGGCCCACGCTGCGCCAGGACGGCCAGACCGTGTTCCGCTGGGCCGTCTGGGAGATGGCCAAGGTCGCGCGCGAGACCCTCGAGGCCTCCGGCATCGAGGCCGGGGATCTCGCGGCCTTCATCCCGCACCAGGCCAACATGCGCATCGTCGACGAGTTCGCGAAGCAGCTGAAGCTGCCCGACACCGTCGCCATCGCCCGCGACATCGAGATGCAGGGCAACACCTCGGCGGCCTCGATCCCGCTCGCCATGCACGCGCTGCTCGCCGAACGCCCCGAGCTCTCGGGCGGCCTCGCACTCACCATCGGCTTCGGCGCGGGCCTCGTCTACGGCGCCCAGGTCGTCGAATTGCCCTGACCATCGCGCCGATCCTCGATCGCACCGGTAATCTGATTCAGAGCATTCCGAGCTTCACCCCTATCCCAACCCACAAGGAGAAACACATGGCATACAGCAACGAAGAGATCCTGGCAGGCCTCGCCGAGCTCATCAACGACGAGACCGGCATCGCGGCGGACGTCGTTGCCCTCGACAAGTCCTTCACCGACGACCTCGACATCGACTCGATCTCGATGATGACCATCGTCGTGAACGCCGAGGAGAAGTTCGATGTGAAGATCCCCGACGACGAAGTCAAGAACCTCAAGACCGTCGGCGACGCCGTCAGCTTCATCGCCGGCGCTCAGGCCTGAGCCCGCTGACGTCCGGGGGTTCGGTGCACGCGCGCCGGGCCCCCGCGACTCACCCCTTCCCACCCGTCATCTGTTCACACATCCCGCGTTCGAGCGCTCTGCGCCTGGGCGCCCTGCGAGGCACATCATGAGCAAGAAGATCGTCATCACCGGCATCGGTGCGTCGACTCCGCTGGGCGGCACCGCCCCCGAGAGCTGGCAGGCGCTGCTCGCAGGCGAGAGCGGCATCCACACGCTCACCCACGACTGGGTCGGGGAATACGATCTCGCAGTGAATTTCGCGGGCGAGGCCAAGGTCCGCCCCGAGGAGGTGCTCGAGCGCCCCGTCGCCAAGCGCCTCGACCCCTCGAGCCAGTTCGCGCTCATCGCCGCCAAGGAGGCGTTCGCAGACGCCGGCAGCCCCGAAGTGCCGTCCGAGCGCCTCGGCGTCGACTGGGCCACCGGCATCGGCGGCCTCTGGTCGCTGCTCGACGCCTGGGACACCCTGCGCGAGAAGGGCCCCCGCCGCGTCATGCCCCTCACGGTGCCCATGCTCATGCCCAACGCCCCTGCGGCCGCCGTGTCGATGCATCTGGAGGCCCGCGCCTACGCGCGCACCGTCGCCTCCGCCTGCGCATCGAGCACCGAGTCGATCGTCAACGCCTACGAGCATCTGCAGGCCGGTCTCGCCGATGTCGTCATCGCGGGAGGATCCGAGAGCGCCATCCACCCGATCACCGTCGCGGCGTTCGGCGCAGCTCAGGCGCTCTCCAAGCGCAACGACTCCCCCGAGACCGCCTCGCGGCCCTACAACATCGACCGCGACGGCTTCGTCATGGGCGAGGGGGCGGCAGCCCTCGTGCTCGAGACCGAGGAGCACGCGCTCGCCCGAGGCGCCAAGATCTACGCCGAGGTGGCCGGCGGCGGCGTCACCGCCGATTCGTACCACATCACCGCCAACGATCCCGAGGGCAAGGGCGCCAGCCGCGCCGTGCTCATGGCGCTCGAACAGGCGGGCGCCACCCCCGACGAGGTCACCCACATCAACGCGCACGCGACCTCGACGCCGGTCGGCGACATCGCCGAGTACACCGCCCTGCACAAGGTCTTCGGCGATCGGGTGAAGCAGATCCCCGTCTCGGCGACCAAGGCGGCCACGGGCCACCTGCTCGGCGGCACGGGCGCCCTCGAGGCGATGTTCACCGCGCTGGCGGTGCAGAACCGCGTCGCGCCTCCGACCATCAACCTGGTGAACCAGGATCCCGAGATCCCGCTCTCGGCATCGATCGATGCTCAGCCCCTCGGCGACGGCCCGCAGCTGGCCATCTCGAACTCGTTCGGGTTCGGAGGGCATAACGCTGTTGTAGCCATCCGCTCCTACGACGGGTAGGTTCAGCCGACGCCGGTTTCAGCCGACGCCGAGGCGGGGCAGCTCGAAGATCGTGGCGTCGCCCTCCTCGGCGCAACGGAACGGCTCGAGCTCTTCGTCCCAGGCCTCGCCGAGGGCGAGGCGCAGCTCGCGAGCGAGACGATCGGCGTCTCCCTCCGCGCCGACGATCGCGGCGCGCACCGCGTTCTCGCTGAGCATGCCGTTGCCGGCGCTGTCGGTGCGCATGTGGAAGATGCCCAGTGCGGGAGTGTGCATCCAGCGCCCGCCGTCGCTGAGCGAGGTCTGATCCTCGCTGATCTCGAATCGCAGCTGCTGCCAGCCGAAGAGCGACGAGGCGACCTCGGCCGCGGTGCCCACGGGCCCTCGCCATTCCGCCTCGGCGCGCAACGCACCGGGCAGCAAGGGCTGAGGCAGCCAGTCGAGCTTCACGACGGAGCCGATCTCTCGTGCGAGCGCCCACTCGACGTGCGGGGCGAGCGCCTTCGGGCAGGAGTGCACGAAAAGCACCCCCGAGGCCTGGGCTCGAGCTGCTATCGACGTCATGACGGTCTCCCCTCGATTCGGAACGTCTTCCCCAACGTCGAATCGGCGGGTCGGCTCTCGCCGTTCCGTCATCCCCTAGCCTGCCATGATTCCGCGCAGACGCAAAGTATGACCTCCGAATACACAGCGGCTTCTGATTCTGCAACGCCCGAGGGTACGGTGGGAGGGTGAAGCCGTTCCTCCTCATCACGTCGCGCGACGACGAGCGCGTCGCGGCGGAGGAGCATGCCTCATACTGTCGGCTGACCGGCCTGCTGCCCGAGGATCTCGAATGGCGCAGGATCGAGCGGCAGCCGCTCGGCGAGGTCGACTTCGATCACTACAGCGGCATCATCCTGGCCGGCAGTCCGTTCACGGTCAGCGAGCCGGTCGAGAAGAAGTCGGCGGACGAGCTGCGCGTCGAGCATGAGCTCGCCGAGCTGCTCGACCGGGTGCTCGACCTCGACTTCCCGTTCCTCGGCATCTGCTACGGCATCGGCACCATCGGCCGGCATCAAGGGGCGAGAGTGGATCGGACCTTCGGCGAGAGCACTCAGGCGACGAGGATCACTCTCTCCCCCGCCGGGCGCGCCGATCCGCTCTTCCACGAGCTGCCGCCAGAGTTCGAGGCGTTCGTCGGGCACAAGGAGGCGATCGCCGAGGCTCCCGAGCACTTCGCGGTTCTCGCCTCGTCACCCGGTTGCCCGGTGCAGGCGTTCCGCGTGGGAAGCAACGTGTATGCGACGCAGTTCCATCCGGAGCTCGAGGCCGACAGCATGCTCTCGCGAGTGCGGGCCTACGCGAACCACGGATACTTCGACCCCGCGGAGGTCGATGCGCTGATCGAGCGCATCGAGGCGGCCGACGTGCGCGCCTCGCATCTCGTGCTGGGCCGCTTCATCGAGCACTACATCGTCTCGACCCGCGTTGCGGCATAGCGCGGCGCTCAGCTCCGCTCAGGTTTGCAGCCACTCGGCGAGAGCGGGGCCGAGCACGCGGGCCTCGGGGTCCGGCAGGATCGATCCGTCGCGCAGCGCCCTCCCGAATCCGCCGGGCAGCGGCATCTCGACCACGCGGCGACGATCGCCGTGCGCCTCGAACACCGTGCGGGCGAGCTCGGCAATGCTCATCTCCTCCGGCCCGGCGATGTCCGCCGTGTCGCCCGCGGGCCCGAGCTCCGCGAGACGCACGAGCTCCTCGGCGACGGTGCGGGCCGCGATGGGGCGCGAGCGCATCACGGGCAGGATCGCCCAGCGCCCGAGCGACACGGCGTTCTGCTCGGCGAACTCGAAGAACTGGGGCGCCCGCAGGATCGTCCATGGAGCGTCGGATGCCGAGATCAGCTGCTCCTGGAGAGCCTTGCCCGCGTAGTAGCCGTATGGAGCGCGAGCCGCGCCGACGATCGAGAGGGCGAGGTGGTGCGCCACTCCCCCTGCCCGGCCCACGCGCAGCAGCGTGTTCGTCTCGGCCTCGAAGAATGCCCTCGACTTCGTTGCCGAGGTCGTGCTCGGCCCGGTGACGTCGATAACGATCTCGACTCCCGTCAGGTCGACCCCGGTACCGGTCATCAGGTCGACCCCGCGCGAACGCGACAGCACCCGGACCTCGTGACCCGCCGACTCCGCCGCGCGCACGACATGCGCGCCGACGACTCCGGTTCCACCCGCTACCGCGATCCTCATGCTCCTATTCTTGCGCGAGTCCCCTCTTCGCGTGAGACGGATCCCTCGCGACATGCTGAACCACTAGACTGGTCAAGTTGCCCAGGGGGCGTTAGCTCAGCCGGTTAGAGCAGCGGACTCATAATCCGTCGGTCGCGGGTTCAAGCCCCGCACGCCCCAC
>JBFXIT010000053.1:0-11059 GCA_050175655.1 Leucobacter sp. | reverse complement strand
GGCGCCTACCGCACGGTGAAGCCGGCGTCGACCCGGATCTCCGAGCCCGTCATGTAGCGAGCGCGATCCGACGCCACCCACACGACCGCCTCGGTCACGTCTTGCGGCTCCAGCATGTCGACGTCGAGGAGGTTGCTCATGTCCGAGCCGCTGGCCTCCTGGAACCTCACGCACTCGGCCATCGCCGGGTTGGTCGACATCGTCGTGCGCGTCGCCGTGGGCGAGACGAGGTTCGAGCGGACCGCGTGCGGCGCGAGCTCGACCGCGAGCGTCTTCATCAGGCCCACGACTCCGTGCTTCGCCGCGACGTAATGCGCTGTCGCACCGATGCCCTTGTGGGCCGACACCGAGCCGATGAACACGAGATTCGCCCCCGTGCGACCCAGCATGTGCGGCACGCAGGCGGCGGCGAGAGCCCACGATCCGAGCAGGATCGTGTCCACGCACTCCCGCCAGGTCTCGACAGGGATCGACCAGGTGTTCTCGGCGAAGCTGAACACGCCGGCATTCGCGACGACCACGTCCACGCCTCCGAACTCCCGTGCAGCCTCGTCGACGGCGGCGCGCACGCCGTCGGCGTCCCGCACATCGACGGCGAAGGAGCGCGCACGACCCGGTCCGGTCTCGCTCACGAGCGCCTCCGCCTCGCGCAGCTCCTGCTCGGAAGAGAGGGGATACGGAATCGTGCCGAGCCCCGACGGCGCGTCGACGAGCACCAGGTTCGCGCCGCGGCGGGCGAACTCGAGCGCGTGGCTGAGCCCCTGCCCGCGGGCGGCACCGCTCACGACGACGGTGCGGCCCGCGAACTCCTGCTCGTTCAGTACCACGGACCGACCTCCTGCCCCTCATGGCTCCGCAGGTCGTGGTTGAAGCCCTCGAGCAGCAGATGCCCCGCGTCGACGGGCAGCTCGATCCCCGTGATGTACTGCGCCTCGTCCGAGGCGAGCCAGCAGACCGCGTTGGCGATCGACCGGGGCGGCAGGCCCGGGCGACCGGGCAGGATGTGCCAGTGCTTGGTGGTCTCGATGTAGTCCTCGGTGGTGGCGTCGTCGCGACCGAAGATCCACTTGCGGGTCTCGGGGTTCTCGCCCATCGCGGTGTGCACCACGCTCGGCAGCACCGCGTTGCATCGGACGTTGTACGGGGCCAGTTCGTAGGCGGCGGACTTCATGAGGCCGAGCACGCCGTGCTTCGCCGCGGCGTAGTGCGCGAGCTCCTTGCCGGCCTCCTTGCCCTTCACCGACGAGGTGATGATGATGGATCCGCTCTGCTGCTCGATCATCACCGGGGCGACGGCCTTGATGCCGTGCCAGACGCCCTTGAGGCAGACGTCCACGATCGCATCCCATTCCTCCTCGGGCATCTCCCAGAGCAGCTTGAAGCTGTGCACCCCCGCGCTGGCGCAGAACACGTCGACGCGGCCGAACTCGGCGACCGCGGCGGCCACGGCCGCATCCATGTCCTCCTGCGACCGCACGTCTCCCACGACCGTGACGCATCGACGGTCGAGCTCCTCGACCATGCGCTGCGTCTCGGCGAGATCCGCCTGGGTCGAGAGGGGGTAGGGCACCTTCTCGATGTCGTCGCAGCGATCGATGATCACGATGTCGGCGCCCTGCTCCGCTGCCTTCAGCGCGATCTGGCGGCCCTGGCCGCGCGCACCTCCGGTGATGAGGAAGACCTTCCCCTCGAAGGACCGCTCGTTCGTCGCCGTTGCTGTCGTCGTCATTGTCGACTCCTCTTGATTCGTATGTTTCGGATCGGGCAGGCGGCGCCTCCGCGCCGCCGCCGTCGTTCGCCGCTGCGCTAGCGCCGCACCGTCTTGCGCATCGCAGCGAGGATCTTCGCGGGGGTGGGGCGCACCGCATCGTCGAGCGGGGCGCTGTAGGGGATCGGCACATGCTCGCGCGTCACCCGCTCGGGCGCCGCCCGCAGGGCGAGCCCCGACTCCACGACCCGGGCGACGATCTCGGCGCTGAGCCCCGACTCCCGGTAGTCCTCGTCGACCACGACGAGGCGCCCGGTCTTCGCGACCGATCCGAGGATGGTGTCCATGTCGAGCGGGGCGATGGAGCGCAGGTCGATCACCTCGGCCGAGATCCCGTCGTCCTCTGCGGCGAGCGCGGCCCGCAGGCTCTCGTGCACCATGAGGGACGCGGCCACGACGGTCACCTGGTCGCCCTCGCGACGGACCGCCGCCCGGTCGAGCGGCAGCGCGTAGTCCTCCTCGGGCACGTCGATCGCCGTCCACTCCTCGATGCCTGGGCCGTGGGGCAGCGCGAGCAGGCTCGCGTGGAAGAAGAACACGACGGGGTCGTCGCTGAGCACCGCGCTGCGCAGCAGCCCCTTGGCGTCGTAGCTCGTCGCGGGGGCGACGAGCCGGAGGCCGGGGATGTGGGCGAAGGTCCCGTAGAGGGTCTGCGCGTGCACCGCGCCCTGGCGCAGGGGGTTGCCCACCTGGGTCATGAGCGTCAGCGGGATGCGCCGGCGGCCGCCCGTGCAGTAGCCGATCTTGGCGATGTAGTTGTAGAGCTGATCCATGGCGACGCCGACGAAGTCGACGCGCATGAGCTCGATCACCGGCCGGAGACCGGCCTGCGCCGCCCCGGCTGCGAGCCCGAAGAACCCCGCTTCCGAGATGGGGGCGTCGATCAGGCGGTCGGGCCCGAACTTCTGGTAGAGGCCGCGGGTCTGACCCGCGACACCGCCCATGCGGCCGATGTCCTCTCCGAGCACGAAGACGTTCTCGTCGGCGTTCATCGACGCCTCGAGGGCCTCCTTCATGGCGTCAGCCATGACGAGCTGCCTGCCCATGCCGTTCTCCCCCTCACGCGGGGCGCCGATCCGCGTCCCGGCCTCCGCCTCTTCGATCCGCGACCCGCTCATGCGAACACCCCTTCCATCGCCGTCTCGGCGCTCGGGAAGGGCGAGCTCTCCGCGAACGCCAGCGCCTCGTCGAACACCGCCTGGGCGAGCCGGTGCTGCTCGTCGATCCATTCCCGGGAGACGACCCCCTCGGAGAGGAGCAGCGCCTGGTAGACGGGCAGCGCATCCTGCTCCGCAGCCGTGTCGAGCTCGCCGTCGGGGCGGTAGGACTGGTTGTCGCCCTCGAACGCGCCCCGCAACCGGTTCGTGTCGATCACGATCAGCGAGGGCCCCTCCCCCGACCGCGCACGCTCGACGGCGGACCCGGCCTCGTCGATGAGGCGATCGGTGTCGCGATCGGCCACGCGCGCGCTGGGGATGCCGTAGGCGAGGCCTCGACGGGACAGGTCGCCTGTCGCGACGGTGGCACGGGACTCGGTGCTGATCGCGTAGCCGTTGTCCTCGATCGCGAAGATCATCGGGAGCTTCCACACCGCGGCCAGGT
Source organism: Leucobacter sp. (assembly GCA_050175655.1). Classification (GTDB taxonomy): domain Bacteria; phylum Actinomycetota; class Actinomycetes; order Actinomycetales; family Microbacteriaceae; genus Leucobacter. Next base: position 7,689 of record JBFXIT010000053.1, on the reverse strand, counting down.
TCATCGCCTCGTGGACGATGCCCTGGTTGCTCGCACCGTCGCCGACGAACACCGTCGCGACGGAGGCGGTCCCCCGGCGCTTCGCTGCGAACGCGAACCCCAGGGCCACGCCGGTGAGCTGCGCCATGATCGCGCTGTTCTCGAAATTGACGCGAGGGTCGTTGAGCATGAAGTCTCCGCCCCGCCCGCCGCACAGCCCCGTCTCCTTGCCGTAGATCTCGGCGAGGATCTCGCGCTCGGGCACCCCCTTCGCGAGTGCGAGCGAGTGCGAGCGATGCGTGCCCGCCGCGTAGTCGTCGTCGTCCAGCCAGGCGCACACCGCGGCCGGGCCGGCCTCCTGGCCGATGGACAGCTCGATGTTGCCCTGGATGGGGATGCGGAACTCGGCGTTGTAATCCTCGAACGCGCTGTTCCTCCCCCCATAGGCCTGCTTGGCGTGCTCGCGCTGCGCGGCGAACTCCTCGCCGAGACGCTCCTCGAACACGCGCGAGCGGATCATCTGGGCCAGCACGGCCCTGCGCCGATCCTCGGCGGTCCCGCTCGGGGCCGTCTGGGTCTCCATGGTCTGCTCCGTCTCTACCGTCGTCATGCCGTCAATCTTCCGAGTCCAGGGGCACCAGGTCGCCCGCGAAGGCGAAGAGCATCCGAGCCGGCTCGTCGGCGACGTTCCGGTAGGAGTGGGTCGCCCCCGCGGGCACGGTGAAGAAGTGGCCGGGCTCGATCCGCTCCTCCACCCCGTCCACGGTGACGAGCAGCTCGCCGCTCAGCATCATCACGAACTCGGGGATCGAGTGCACCAGATCGATGTCAGTCGCGCTCCCCGCCTCCATGCGCGTGAGTCCCACCTGGTTGCGCTCCGCCGACTCCCCGGGCTCCCCCGCGAGGGTCCACCGGTAGACGCCGGGCTCCCGGTCGGGCACCTCGGGCATCGAGCGCGTATGCGAAAGTCTCATCTCTCAGTCCCTCCCTCCGGCGGCGCGATCCGCAGCCAGTCCCTCGCGATCTCCTCCCGGGTCGCGAACCAGACGCCCTCGTGTCCGAGGGCGTACTCGATGAAGTCGCGCAGCGCCCGGATCCGGCCCGGCCGGCCGATCATGCGCGGGTGCAGCCCGAACGACATCATCCGCGGGCCCTCGGCGCCCTCCGCGTAGAGCACATCGAAGGCGTCGACCAGGTACTCCACCAGCTCCCGCGCCGTCGTCGGACCGTTCGCCTGCCAGAAGCGGAAGTCGTTGTTGTCGGGGGTGTAGGGCACCACCAGGCGCGTCTCGCCCGCGGACGACGTGTAATAGGGGGTGTCGTCGGCGTACGAGTCGGAGTCGTAGAGGAATCCGCCGTGCCGGGTGACGAGCTCCCGAGTCCGTTCGCTGGGGCCGTAGCGGCAGTACCACCCGACGGGCCGCCGGCCGACCGTGCGCTCGAAGCTCTCCACCGCGAGGCGGATGTGCTCCGCCTCCTCCTCTTCGGAGAGCGCGAACACCTCCTCCCACCGGTAGCCGTGGCTGCAGACCTCGTGCCCCGAATCGCGCACGTAGGCCGCCACCTCGGGGTTCCGCTCGAAGGCGACCGCGCAGCCGAAGATCGTGCAGGGCACGCCGAACGAGTCGAGGATGTCGAAGATGCGCCACACTCCGACCCGGGCGCCGTAGTCGTACATCGTCTCCATGGCGAGGTTGCGGATGTCGGGCGGGAACCTGTAGTCGCCCCACTCGGTGCCCGTCTCCTGAGCCGGGTCGCCCTCGAGCAGGCTCTGCTCCGAGCCCTCCTCGTAGTTCAGCACGATCGAGACGGCCAGCCGGGCTCCGTTGCTCCAGCCGCCCTCCGGCCGGCTCCTGCCGTATCCGACGAGATCTCGCTCCATCGCCTGCTCCCCTCGCACTCGTACCGTTACTGTGTAACAGCCGCCCCGATGCCCCACAAGCGTCCGCGAGCCCATCCGCAGGATCCTGTCTCAACGGACAGGAGAAGGCGGTTCGGCGGTTCGGGGAGCCGCCTGCGCTCGGCTGTTCGGCCATGTGACTCCCGGCCCGATGCGACTACCGTTTCACCTCAGCGGCGAGCGGTCGCGGCTCGGTCGCCGTTCCGAGTGGTACTTTGAGGGGATGGCGGTTCGCGATCCCGACTTCGAGCGACTGAGCCGGCAGGTGGCCGACTGGATCGCTATCGACCCGGACCCCGAGACCCGCGCCGAGGCCCTCGCCCTGCTCGAGCGCGCCGAAGCCGGGGACGACGCGGCCGCCGCTCTGCTGCGCGACGCCTTCGAGGGCCGTCTCGCGTTCGGCACGGCCGGGTTGCGCGCCGAGCAGGGCGCCGGGCCGCGTCGCATGAATCGGATCGTGATCGCGCAGAGCAGTGCCGGGCTCGCGGAGCACCTGCTGCGGCGCGCCGGCGGGAGCGCCGGCGAAGATACCGGTGAACGCGCTCGCGGAGCGGCGGAGGATCGCCCCTCGGTGGTCATCGGCTACGACGCCCGCGTCAACAGCGACGTCTTCGCCCGAGACGCGGCCGAGGTGATGGCGGGCGCGGGCCTGCGGGTGATCCTCTTCCCCGCTCCCGTGCCCACGCCAGTGACCGCCTTCGCCGTGCGTCATCTGGACGCCGCGGCCGGCGTCATGGTCACCGCGAGCCACAACCCGCCCCGCGACAACGGCTACAAGGTGTATCTCGGCGGCGCCGACGAAGGTGCGCAGATCGTGCCCCCCGCGGATCGCGAGATCGCGGATCGGATCGATGCCGCGGCAGCCCGGCCGTTCGAGAGCCTGCCGCGGTCGGATGGATACGAGATCGCCGGCCCCGAGGTCGTCGACGCATATATCGAGGCCGTCGCCGAGGCGGTGCGCGCGGGAGGCGCCCCGGTTCCCGATCCGCCTCCCGGTGCCGGGTCTGCGACCGGCGCCCCGTCCGATCCCCCGCTCACCGTCGTATACACGGCGATGCACGGGGTCGGGGCCGAGATCACCCGGCGCGTGCTCGCGGCGGCGGGCCTGCCGGCCGTCGCACCGGTCGCGGAGCAGGATCGCCCCGACGGCACGTTTCCCACCGTCGCGTTCCCCAACCCCGAGGAGCCGGACGCCCTCGACCTGGCCTGCCGCGATGCGCGGGCCTGCGGGGCGCAGCTGATCGTCGCGCACGACCCCGACGCGGATCGGCTCGCCGTCGCGGCGCCGCACGCCGACTCCTCAGGCTCCCTCGGCTACCGCCGTCTGAGCGGCAACGAACTCGGCCTGCTGCTCGGCTGGCGCGCGGCCGAGCGGGCGAGCTCCGCAGCGAGGCGCGAGGGGCGGAGCCCCCGCGGCACCCTCGCCAACACCATCGTCAGCTCCCCCTCGCTGCGCCCGGTCGCCGAGGCCTACGGCCTCGAACACGTCGAGACCCTCTCGGGCTCGAAGTGGCTCGCGCGCGTGCCGGGGCTCGTCTTCGGCTTCGAGGAGGCGCTCGGCTACCTGACCGCGCCCTCGATCGTGCACGACAAGGACGGCATCGCGGCCGCCGCCGAGGCGCTGGCTCTCGCCCGCGAGCTGCACGTCGCCGGCCGCACGGTCTGGGATCTGCTCGACGAGGCGAGCGAGCGGTTCGGGCACTTCGCCAGCGCCCAGATCGTCCTGCGTCTCGGCCGGATGGCCGAGGTCGAGGCGCTCGCCGACCGGGTGCGCGAGCACCCGCCCGAGGCCTTCGGCCCCTTCGCCGTGCTCGGGTCGAGCGACCTCATGCTCTCCGGGGCGGCCGTCGTGGCGGCGAACGTGCTCTCGTACGACCTCGAGGGCGGATCGCGGGTGATGATCCGGCCGAGCGGCACCGAGCCGAAGCTCAAGGTCTATCTCGACGCGTTCAGCGACGAGGGGTCGGCAGAGGATCGCCGAGCCGCGGCGGGCACCGCGCTCGCCGGCATCGAGGCCGGCGTGCGCGCCTACCTCGGGAGGATGGGATCATGAGCCGGGACCGCGCAGAGACCTCGCCCCTGCCGAGCTGGGGCACGGAGCAGCTCGCCCGCCGCCTCGTGCGGCCGGGCGCCGACTCAGACAAGTACCGTCGCGGGGTGCTCGGGCTGCGCACGGGATCGACCGCCTACCCGGGGGCCGCGGTGCTCGGCGCGGAGGCCGCCTGGCGCACCGGCATCGGGCTGGTGCGCTATACGCCCCCGATCGACGACGCGCCGCCGGCGCTCGGGCTGCCCTCCCCTGCGGCGGCCGTGCTCGCCGCGCGGCCGGAGACCGTGTTCGCCGCCGATTCGGCCGAAGCCCGCTCGAAATGCGACGCCTGGCTGATCGGCTCGGGCACCGACCCCGGGCAGCGCAGCTTCTCCGAGCGCGAGGCGCTGCGCGCGATCCTCTCGGCGGAGGCCCCCGTCGTGGTCGACGCCGGAGCCCTGGCGGAGGTGCTCGGCGCAACCCCGAACGCCCCGGCCGTGCTGACGCCGCACCGCGGGGAGTTCCTCGCCCTCTGGCGGGCGCTGGACCTGGGCGACCGGCCTACCGGGTGGCCCGGAGAACGGGATCGCCCGCCCGGAGAGGGCGAGCTCGCGGAGGCCGCCGCGATGCTCGCGGCCAGGCTCGGGGCGACCGTGCTGCTCAAGGGCTCGCTCACGATCGCCGCGACCCCCGGCGGGTTCCGAGCGGCCGCGGGCCCCGCGACGCCGTGGCTCGCCACCGCGGGAACCGGCGACGTGCTCGCGGGCATCCTCGGCGCCCTGGTCGCGACCCATGCCGCAGCAGTGCGCGACGACCCAGAGCTGCTGGGCCCGCTCGCCGCGAGCGCCGCGGTGCTGCACGACGACGCCGCACGGATCGCCGCTCGCGAGAACTCGCCCATCACCGCCCTGGACGTCGCACACGCGATCCCGGAGGCGGTCGCCGCGGCGCTCGCAGACGCCTGATCGACGACGGGGCGGGCTCCGCACGATGCGGAACCCGCCCCGTCCGACTCAGTCGCCCATGTCGCCTTCGCCGCGGCGCCGGGCCACGAGCAGGGCGAGCCCGCCGAAGCCGAGCAGCAGGATCGCACCGGTGATGAGACCGACGAGACCCGAGTTCGCTCCCGTCACCGACAGCGACTTGGGGGTCGGCCCGTCGAGCAGGTTCGACACGAGCACGTGCAGACCCGCGTCGGTGATCACCAGCTGGCCGAGGCTCGCGCCCTCCGTCTCGACGCCCGCGACGGTCATCGTGGTCCGCACGGCGCCGCCGGTGCTCGTCTCCTCAAGGGTGCAGGTGGCCCCCTCGGGCAGCCCGGTCTCGACGTGGCGCTCGCCGCCCTTCAGCTGGAAGGAGCGCTGAACCGGGGCGTTCATCCCGTTCGCCACGCACTCGAGCTCGAACTCGAAGACCGTCTTCTTCTGGTCAGCGGAGAGTTCGTGTCCATTACCGCTGAGCAGCGCCTTCTCGACGACGAGCTCGCCGAGCGTGTAGGTGTTGCTCAGGTTCACCAGGGTGGCGTCGTCGCCGACGCGCTCGCGGATCAGCACCTCGGCCGAGAGGCCGTCGGTCGAGGGGGTCACGCCGTCGGTCACCGCGATCGAGCGACCGGTCTCGCCGTGGGCGCCCACGGATCCGCTCTCCTCCAGCACGCAGTTCGTGCCGATCGGCAGGCCGTCGAGCGTGACCGAGCCGTTCGCCGGAACCGTCAGGGTCGATGAGGCGCCGGCACTCGACGTATCGAGGTCGAGCGGCACCCGCTCCGGGTCCGCCACGCCGCTCGGCACCGTGCACGAGAGGTCGACGGGGAACGACGCCGGGGCGTTGGCCGCGCCCTCACCCAGAATCGCTTTCGAGACGACCAGCGACCCGGTCTTCACCGTCACGCCGGCGCGCTGCGGAGCGGCGGGCAGGTTGAGGCGGTTCCCCGCGACGTCCCACGCGATCGCGCCGTTCTGGTTCCACGCGAACTGAGCGTTCTCGTACTGCGCGAGGGTCGGCTGCAGGCCCTCGCCCGCCTGGTCGACGACGCGGTTGACGGTCTCGAACTCGACGATCACGTTGCCGCCCGGGGGCAGCGGGGTCGCGCTCATGTCGATCCTGAACCGCAGGCCCACGATGTCCTCGACGTCGCCCGTGTAGGCCCCCAGCATCGTCCACACGTTCGCCGGGTTGGCGGCGGTGTCGGCGCACTCCGGATCCGCGACCCACAGCGAGGAGCCGGGGTTCGGGCCGACGCACGCCGTCGGGTTCGTGGTGACCTCGACCGTGTAGCTCGCGCCGACCGGCAGCCCGCTCAGGCGGATGCCGCTCGGGTCGGCCAGCACGGGCCGGAACGTCGAGGTGCGCGGGGCGCCGCCGGCGAGCATCTGGTCGCCGGGGTTCGGCAGCATGTCGACGACGGTCATGCGCGAGAACGGCTGGGTCCCCGAGTTGATGTTCTCGAGCTTCCAGGTGTCCGTCGCGCCCACCGCGGTGTACGACGCGCACGGGTTGCGCGTGTAGTCGCTGCCGATGGGCAGGTAATTGCCGGACCGGCACTCATCGCCGTTGCGCACGTCGAGCGCCCCGTTCACGAGGTTCTCGCCGAGCGTGTCGCCGGGCTCGCCGCTGACCGTCTTCCTGGCGCCGATCACGGTGCCGATGCGAGGCTGCACGTAGTTGGTGTTGGAGCACTCGCTCGGGTTCTGATCGGCATCCCAGGCCTCGGGATCCTGCCCGAAGTCGGTCGGCTGCTGGCAGAGCGCGAGCGGCACGCCCGTGCCGACGACGACCTCGTTGGTCGCGCGGCTGCCGGCCGCCATGGGCTGCATGATGAGCCCCAGCTCGATCTCCACGACCTCCCCGGGCTGCATGCGCGGGGCGCCGGCGCTCCAGTCGAAGACGAGCTGGCTGCTCGAGGCGAACAGGTCGGGCGCGTTCGCCGTCAGCTCGCTCGTCGCGACGCTGCTCGTGATGACCGGATCCTCCCCGTCCCAGGAGAGCGTCGCCGGCAGCGCATCCGTCACCGTGGTGATCGGCAGATAGCTGCTGCCGGTGTTCGTGAACTGGAGCTTCCACGGCAGGCTGATGAGCGGCTCCACCTGGTGGGTGGAGGTGTCGTTCGGAGCCCGCTTGACCACCTGGAGCTGATGCACGCCGGGCGAGAAGGTCACCCGGTCGTCGGCGTCGGCCGAAGCCTGGCCGTACTGCTCGTTGTTGGCGAGCACCGCCGCGACGTTCGGCTCCTCGTCGCCGCTCCAGTCGACGACCGCATCGGAGCGCAGCTTCACCGTGAACGGCAGGGTCGCGGTGCCCCACGAGGCGTTCCACGAGGTCCCGCCCTGCGGGAAGAGCCCTCCCCCGCTGCGGGTGAAGACGACGCCGGCACCGCGGATGTCGGCGAGATCGCCCCCGCCGGCGACGAAGCTGTCGTATGAGACCCAGGCGGTGCCGTCGTACACCCTGAACCCGGCCAGGTCGGCATCGCTCGGATGCACGGGCGTGCCGAATGAGACGAACTCGAAGCGATCCCAGAAGCCGGCGGTCCGGTCCGAGATGCTGAGGTCGTTCAGCGGCGCGGTCGAGTTGCCGAAATCGTCGGAGGATCGCGCGGTGAGCAGCACGCTGACGGGTGCCTGAGGATCCGTCTCGTACACGGTCCGGTCGCTGGTGGCGCCGTGCGACACCGAAACGCTCTTCTCGAGGCTCACCCGCACAGCCGCGCTTCTGAGGTTGACGTCGGCCTGGGCCGTGTCGGTCGGTTGCGCTGCGGGTGCGATCACAGCATCCCAACCCC
>JBFXIT010000052.1:0-11109 GCA_050175655.1 Leucobacter sp. | reverse complement strand
GATGCCCGCCTGCTGCAGCAGGTGCGAGAGCACGAGACCGGCGGGGCCGGCGCCGACGATGGCGACGCGGGTGCGTTCGATGGTCATGGGGGTCTCCTTCGACGGTGTTGCCGGACTGACGGTGCGAAGCGGCCAGCGACATGAGCCCGAACCGCGGTGCTGCGATCCAGTGTGCGCCCCGGCATCCTCAATCGGCAGTTTATTCCCATTCAACAGGAAAGAAATCGGGATCGCGGCGAGAGGAGCAGAGATGGAGGAGCGGTGAGAGGATCAGGCGCGGGAGGCGCGCAGATCGCTCTCGATGAGCTCGGCAGCCTCGCGCAGGGCGCGCATCGCGGGGTCGACTGCGGCCTCGCGGGGCAGGACGGCGGAGAGGGCTGCGACGACGGATCCGCGATCCCGGATCGGCACCGCGACGCCCGTGGACACCGCCTCGATCGAGCCGGGCGCCGCGACGTAGCCGGCTCGCCGCGCCTCGGCGAGCACCCGTCGCAGCACCGCCGGGTCGGTCACGGTCTCGGGACCGACCGCTCTCAGCGGGCCCGCGAGCACCCGCTCGCGCAACTCCGGATCGGCATGCGCGAGCAGCACGAGCCCCGACGACGAGGCGTGCAGCGGCAGCCGGCCCGCGACCCGGGTGATGTTGGAGACCGCCGCGGGATGCGAGAGCCGCTCGAGGAACAGCGCCTCCTCCTGTTCGAGCACCGCCAGCTGCGTGTGCTCGCGCAGCGCCGCCTGCACCCGCTCCATGTGGGGGAGCGCGGCCTGGCGCAGCCGCAGCGCGGTGGACCCCCGCAGGGCGAGCTCCCAGAGCCGCATGCCCAGGCGCACCCGGTGCTCGTCGTCGCGCTCGAGCAGGCCGGCCTGCACCAGCTCGTCGACGAGGCGGTGCGCGGTCGAGCTCGGCAGGCCGGCGCGGCGGCCGATCGCGCTGGCGGTCTGCACCGTGCGGTCGACGTCGAAGGTGTCGAGCACGCGCACGACCCGCTCGATCAGCGAGTCGCCGCTGGGTGAATTGGCCATGCACTCAGGATGCCACGCCGATCCGCTCCCGGCGACGGGCGAACCGCGGTGCGCATTCCCTTTCCGCTGAATGGAAGATATGCTGGAATGCGAGTACGAGGAGGTGTGGGATCGACTCATGTTGCCGAAACTTGCCCCGAACGAGAACCAGTACGGCGCCCCCGTCGCCGAGTTCATCCCCGCCGAGACCGCAGGGGTCTTCGGGCTCGCGCCCGAGCACCGGGAGATCTGGCGGCTCGCCGCGCCCCACCTGCGCGTGCGCAGCAACGACGCCCACACGCTCTACGCCTACGGCATCGCCCGAGCACTGTGCGAGGCGGTCCCCGATGCCGACGCCGGCATCGCGCTGCCGGCGATCCTGCTGCACGACACCGGCTGGTCGCAGGTGCCGGAGGATCTGGTGCTGCGCGCCATCAGCCCGAGCGGCGGCGACCCCGAACTCGTGCTGCTGCACGAGCGGGAGGGGGCGAGGATCGCCGAACGGATCCTCTCGGAGCTCGGGTACGAGCGCGACCGCATCGACGAGATCGTCGACATCGTGCTCACGCACGACAGCATGAAGGAGGCGAAGTCGACGAACGACGCCGTCGTGAAGGACGCCGACAAGGTCTGGCGCCTGACGCCCCACGGCATCGACACCGTGATGGACTGGTTCGGCCTCGACCGCGCCGCCGCGAACCGGCTCTGCTCCTGGCGCGTGCACGACTACCTGCACACCGAGGCCGCACGGCACATGGCGCGCGGCCTCGCGGCGGTCGCGTCGGCCGACGTCTTCCCCGAGCGCGTCGAGTTGGGCTGAGCCGCACGGTGCGAACGGGCGAGAGCGGGCGGAGCGTGGCCTCGCGCATCCTGGCGGTGCTCGAGGCTTTCGAGACGGGCGGCCCCAGCCTGTCGCTCTCGCAGATCGCGGAGTCGGCCGGCATGCCGCTGAGCACCGCCCATCGCATCGTCGGCGAACTGCAGCAGTGGGGCGCTCTCAGCCGCGACCCGCACGGCCGCTACCAGGTGGGGCTGCGGCTGTGGGAGCTGGCGCAGAACGCGAGCCGCCGGCTGCGCGACACGTCGCGGCCGTTCCTGCAGGATCTCTTCTCGCTCACCGGCGAGACCGCCCATCTCGCAGTGCGCGAGGGCAACGAGGCGCTCTACGTCGACCGCATCTACGGCTCGAAGCGGGTGCCGAGGGCGTCTCGCATCGGCGGGCGGCTGCCGCTGCACGCGACCGCGGTCGGCAAGGTGCTGCTCGCCTACGAGGAGCCGTGGTTCCGCGAGGCCTACCTGGCCGGCACGCTGAAGTCGCTGACGCCCTACACGCGGGTCGACCCCGCGGTGCTCGAGGTCGAGCTGGCCGAGATCGCCGAGCGCGGCTACGCGGTCACCGGCGAGGAGGCCCGGGCCGGCGCGTGCTCCATCGCGGTGCCGGTGGGGATCGGCCAGGGCCCGGTGCCCGGCACCAGCGAGGCGGCGATCGGCATCGTGACCTTCGCTGCGCAGCAGCCGACCCTCACCCGGCATCTGCCGGTGATGCAGGGCGTGGCGCGTCGCATCGAGGCGGCGATCTCGCTGCGGCCGGCGGCCCCGCCCCGAAGTCTGTGAGCCGGCAAGTCGTTTCCGCTGAATGGAAAGTTACCGGAGTGTTTCGGGTATCACGGCGCATACTTTCGATACGCCACCCGTTCAGTGAGGAATCAGGAGTCGGTCATGACTGAAAACGCGTGCCCCGTTCATCACGGCTTCAAGCCCTTCGACCAGAAGGATCCGTTCCCCGCCTACGCAGAGCTGCGTCGCGAGGAGCCCGTGATGTTCGACGAGCGCATCGGCTACTGGGTCGTCACCCGCTACGACGAGGTGAAGGCCGCATTCGACGACTGGGAGACCTTCAGCAGCGAGAACGCGCAGGCGCCCGTTCGCGAGCGCAGCGCCGAGACCAAGCGGATCATGGAGGAGGGCGGGTTCACCGCCTACTCCGGCCTCTCGGCCCGCACCCCGCCCGAGCACACCCGCATCCGCAAGGTCGCCCAGAAGGCGTTCACGCCCCGCCGCTACCGCGCGCTCGAGCCCTCGATCCGCGCGCACGTGGTGTCGCAGCTCGAGAAGATGAGGGCCCGCCCCGAGCGCTCCGGCGACTTCCTGATGGATCTCGCCTACGACGTGCCGACGGTCACGATCCTCACCCTCATCGGCGCCGACACCGGCAAGGTCGACCAGTTCAAGCAGTGGAGCGACTCGCGCGCCGCCATGACCTGGGGCGACCTCAGCGACGAGGAGCAGATCCCCCACGCGCACAACCTGGTCGACTACTGGCAGGAGTGCCTGCGCCTGGTGCAGGACGCGCACGAGAACGAGCGCGACTCGCTGGTGGGCGACATGGTGCGGGCGCAGGGCGACGGCGACGAGATCACCGACCACGAGATCGCCTCGGTGGTCTACAGCATGCTCTTCGCCGGTCACGAGACCACCACGACCCTCATCTCGAACGCGATGCGCGTGCTGCTCTCGCACCCCGAGCAGTGGCGGCGGCTGGTCGAGGATCCGAGCCGGATCGGCCCCGCGATCGACGAGGTGCTGCGCTACAGCGGCTCCATCGTCGCCTGGCGCCGCCGCGCGACGAAGGACACGCAGATCGGCGGCGTCGACATCGCGGCGGGCGACAACGTGCTGCTCGTGATGGGCTCGGCGAACCGCGACGAGAGCCGCTTCGACGACGGCGAGGCCTTCGACATCGAGCGCGAGAACGCGCGCGAGCACCTGAGCTTCGGCTACGGCATCCACTACTGCCTGGGCAACATGCTGGCGAAGCTGCAGGCGAAGATCGCGCTCGAGGAGATCGTGCGGATGATGCCCGACGTCGAGCTGCGGGAGGGGGCCGACATCGGCTTCCGCGAGAACCTCTCGTTCCGGGTGCCCCTCGAGGTGCCCGTCACCTGGAAGGCGGCGGCATGAGCGGCATCGACACCCGGTACGTGCAGTTCTTCGACGGCGGGATCGCGCCCGAGCACGACCTGCTCGGCGGCAAGTGCGCCTCGCTGGTCACCATGACGGCGGCCGGCATGCCCGTGCCGCCCGGCTTCGCCGTGACCACGGCGACCTACGACGAGTTCGTCGAAGAGTCGGGCCTGGCCGCGACGATCTCGACGCTGCTCGAGGATCTCGACGCCGACGACGTCACCAGCGTCGACCGGGTGTCGCAGCTGATCCGCGACAGGATCTGCTCGGCCCCCGTACCGCAGCACCTCCGCGAGGCCGTCATCGCCGCGTGGGGGCAGCTGCAGGGCCGCTTCGCCGAGCCGGTGCCGGTGGCCGTCCGATCCTCGGCGACGGCGGAGGATCTGCCCGACGCCAGCTTCGCGGGTCAGCAGGACACCTACCTCTGGCTCACCGAGGAGCAGGAGGTGCACGAGCACATCCGCAAGTGCTGGGCCTCGCTCTACACGAGCCGCGCCATCACCTACCGCCTGAAGAACGGCATCCCCGAAGAGGGCCTGTCGATGGCGGTGGCGGTGCAGAAGATGGTGTCGGCCCGCACCGCGGGCGTCGCCATGACCCTCAACCCGTCGACCGGCGACCGCTCCAAGGTCGTCATCGACGCCTCGTGGGGCATCGGTGAGGCGGTCGTCTCGGGCCACGTCACCCCCGACAACATCATGCTCGACAAGGTGATGCTCAGCATCGTCAGCGAGCACATCGGCGACAAGCACATCGAGCTGGTGCCCGACCCCGCCCAGCGGGGACTGGTCGAGATCGAGGTCGACGCCGAGCGGCGCCGGGTGCGCAGCCTCAGCGACGCCGAACTGCGCGCGGTCGCCGAGCTCGCCAAGCGCGCCGAGAAGCACTACGGCACCCCGCAAGACGTCGAGTGGGCGATCGACCGCGATCTGCCCGACGGCGAGAACCTCCTGCTGCTCCAGGCGCGCCCCGAGACGGTGCACTCCTCGAAGCCGCAGGAGGCGGAGCCCACCACCGCGACCATCGGAGTGAGCAGCCTCACCTCGATGCTCACGGGATCGCTCAAACTTCCCTGAACACCGCAGCACGACGAACAACGACAAGAACAGGATCCGAACAATGACGTCAGATTCGAATACCCCGGCCATGAAGTCCTTCCCCAGCGCCGCAGACATCCCCGTGCCCGAGGGCGCCGAGGGCTGGGAGCAGCTCTACCCCTACTACCTGCCGTTCCGCGAGGGCGACGGGTCGGAGAACAAGTTCTGGTTCTGCGACAGCCAGCACTGGCCCACCGTGTTCAAGCCGTTCGAGACCATCGGCGGCGAGTTCGCCGTGAAGTGCCTCGGGCAGTACAACACCCGCCACCTGCTCATCCCGCCGGCCAACGGCATCGAGTTCAAGATCCACCTCGGCTACCTCTACATGAGCCCCGTCGCGGTGGCGCCCGAGGACATCCCCGCCCGCGTGCCCGAGTTCGAGCGCCGTGTCGGCCACTACTTCGGCAACTGGGAGCGGCTGCTCGACGACTGGAAGGTGAAGGTGCGCGGCACCATCGCCGAGATGGAGACCCTGCACTTCGCGCCGCTGCCCGAGATGGTGCCCTTCGAGGACATCGAGAGCGGCAAGGCGAAGGACGGCTCCGAGGTGCTGATGGAGGGCTACGATCGCCTCATCCAGCTCGCCTACCAGAACTGGCAGTACCACTTCGAGTTCCTGAACCTCGGCTACCTCGCCTACCTCGACTTCTTCACCTTCGCGAAGGAGGTGTTCCCCTCGATCCCGGATCAGGCCATCGCGAAGATGGTGCAGGGCGTCGACATGGAGCTCTTCAAGCCCGACGACGAGTTGAAGGAGCTCGCCACGCTCGCCGTCGAGCTCGGCCTGCAGGGCGCCTTCGAGAACACCGACGACGTCGCCGGCACGCTCGCCGCGATCGGCGGCTACGACGGGGGCGCGCTGTGGCTCTCGCGCTACCGCGACGCGCAGGATCCGTGGTTCAACTTCACCGTCGGCAACGGCTTCTACGGCCACGACAAGTACTGGAACGAGCACCAGGAGATCCCGCTCGGCTACATCAAGGACTACATCCGCCGCGTCGAGGCGGGGCACGACATCCTCCGCCCCAAGGACGAGCTGATCGCCGAGCGCGACCGGATCGTCAACGAATACCGGAGCCTGCTCGAGGGCAACAACCTCGCCGCCTTCAACGCGAAGCTCGGCCTCGCCGCCACCGCCTACCCCTACGTCGAGAACCACAACTTCTACATCGAGCACTGGACGATGGGCGTGTTCTGGCGCAAGGTGCGCGAGCTCGGCCGCGTCTTCGTGGCCGCGGGCTTCTGGGCCGACGAGAGCGACATCCTCTACCTCACCCGCAACGACGTGCGCGACGCGCTGTTCGACTACGTGACCGGCTGGGCCGTGGGCAGCGACTCCGTCGGGCCGAACTACTGGCCGGCCGAGATCGAGCGACGCGCGAAGATCGTCGCCGCCCTGCAGACCCAGCGCCCGCAGCCGGCCCTGAACACGCCGCCCGCCGAGATCACCGAGCCCTTCACCCAGATGCTCTGGGGCATCACGACCGAGCAGGTGCAGCAGTGGCTGAGCGACGACGACGGCGATGACGGCGCCATCAAGGGCATGGCAGCATCGCCCGGCGTGGTCGAGGGCCGCGCCCGCGTGGTCTACCACGCCGACGACCTCGGGCAGGTGCAGGATGGCGAGATCCTCGTCGCCACCATCACCGCCCCCTCGTGGGGCCCGGTGTTCGGCAAGATCAAGGCCACCGTCACCGACATCGGCGGCATGATGAGCCATGCGGCGATCGTCTGCCGCGAGTACGGCCTGCCGGCCGTCACGGGCACCGGCAACGGCTCGACCAGCATCCAGACAGGTCAGCTGGTGCGGGTCGACGGCAACTCCGGCCGCGTCGAGATCCTCGAAGGCTGAGCATGGCGCCGCACAGCAGCGAGGGCTCCGGCCGCACGGTGTTCATCACCGGTGCGGCCGGGGGCCTCGGCCGATCCTTCGCCCTCGGCTTCGCCGAGCGCGGCTACGTCGTCGCGGTCGCCGACATCGACGAGGCGGGCGCCGCCGAGACGGCGGGGCTGGTCGAGGCGCTCGGTGCTCGTGCCTGGCACGGACGGGTCGACGTCACCTCGGTCGAGTCGACCGAGGCCGCGGCGGCGGCCGTCGCTGAGTTCGCTGCCGAGTTCGGCGGCGGATCCGGATCCGGGCGCATCGACGTGCTCGTGAACAACGCCGCCCTCTACGCCGGCATCACCCGGGCTCCGATCGAAGAGCTGGATCCCGCCGAGTGGGATCGGGTGATGGCGGTCAACGCCAAGGGGCCCTGGCTGATGACCCGGGCCGTCTCGCCCTATCTCGGCGACGGCTCGCGCGTCATCAACATCGCCTCGGCCACCGTGTTCTCCGGCTCGGAGCAGTGGGCCCACTACGTCGCCTCGAAGGGCGCCGTGATCGGCCTCACCCGCGTGATGGCGAAGGAGCTCGGCCGGAGGGGGATCGGCGTCAACGCCATCGCCCCCGGCTTCACGCTCACCGAGGCGAGCTACGGGCACATGGAGGATGCGGCGAGCTACGGAGTCGATCGCGGGGCGCTGCGCCGCGCCAGCCAGCCCGAAGACATCGTCGGCGCCGCCCTCTTCCTCGCCGGCCCCGATTCCGGTTTCGTCAGCGGCCAGACCCTCGTGGTCGACGGCGGCCGCCAATTCATCTGAGCACCAATTCTCTGAGCATCAATTCTCTGAACATCGCCGAAGGAGCGCAGTCATGCCGAAGGTGACCTACACCGAACCCGACGGGAACGTCGTCGAGATCGAAGCCAACACGGGCGATTCGGTCATGGAGACCGCCATGCGCAACGGCGTGAAGGGCATGGTCGCCGAGTGCGGCGGCTCGCTCTCGTGCGCGACCTGCCACGTCTTCGTGCGCGAGGACGAGGTCGACGCGCTGCCCGCGATGGAGGAGATGGAGGACGAGATGCTGTGGGGCACCGCGGTGGACCGGCAGGACAACTCCCGCCTGAGCTGCCAGATCCGCATCACCGACGACATGGACCTGCACGTCGCACTGCCCGAGACCCAGATCTGACCATGACCGGCGAAGGACTCCTCATCATCGGCGCGTCGCAGGCGGGCGTGCAGCTCGCCGGCTCGCTGCGCGCGCTCGGCTACGAGGCGCCCATCACCCTGCTCGGAGACGAGGACCACCGCCCCTACCAGCGGCCCCAGCTCTCCAAGGAGTTCCTGCAGGACAAGATCTCAAAGGAGTCGCTGATCTTCCGCAGCGCCGAGTACTGGGACGAGCACCGCATCGACCTCGTCAAGGGCGAATGGATCGAACGACTCGAGCAGCGGCCCGACGGCTCCGGCGTGGCTCACGCCGCGAGCGGCGACAGCTTCGCCTACGAGCGCCTCGCGCTGACCGTCGGAGCGCGCGCTCGCCGCATCGAGGTGCCGGGCGCCGAGCTCGACGGCGTGCTCTACCTGCGCAACGCCGATGACGCCCTCGACCTCAAGGCCCGCGTCGGGGCGGCGGAGAACGTCGTCGTGGTCGGCGGCGGGTTCATCGGCATCGAGGCGGCCGCCAGCCTGAACGGCATGGGCAAGCGGGTCGTGCTGCTCGAGCACGGCGCGCGCCTCGTCAAGCGCGCCGTCGGGCCCGAGACCTCGCAGTTCATGCTCGACCACCACCGCGAGCGCGGCATCGACATCAGGCTCGGCACCGCGGTCGACGAATTCGTCGGCGACGGCGGCCGCGTCACCGGCGTACGCACCGGGGGCGAGGTGCTGCCCGCCGACATCGTGCTGGTCGGCATCGGCGTGATCCCGAACACGGAGCTCGCCGAGCAGCTCGGCCTCGACGTCTCGAACGGGATCGTCGTCGACGACTACGCGACCGCCTCCGACGGGGTGACCCTCGCCGTGGGCGACTGCTCGAACCTGCCGAACCCCATCCCCGGCGCCCCCGAGGGCGAGCGGGTGCGCTTCGAGAGCGTCAACCACGCCATCGAGCAGGCCAAGGTCGCCGCCTACAAGATGATGGGCCGCCAGGAGGAGTACGAGAACATCCCCTGGTTCTGGTCGAATCAGGGAGAGCTGAAGCTGCAGATCGCCGGTCTCTCGCTCGGCTACGACCAGACCGTGCTGCGCAGCCCGGAAGACCCCAGGAAGTTCTCGATCCTCTACTACAAGAGCGGGAGGCTGATCGCCGCCGATGCGATCAACACCCCCCTCGACTTCATGACCGTGCGCCAGGCCCTGACGAAGGGCGTGAACCTGCCCGCCGACGAGGTGGGCGACCCCAGGATCCCGTTGAAACAGGTGCTCGTCGCACACGAACAGGAAAGCTGAGGCCATCCCGTGCTGACCCATCCCCTGCCCCAGGCGCCGATCCCGGCCAATGGCCCGATCGACACCTCCCCGATCGCGCTCACGCCGGCGAGCGGCGTCGACCTCGATCCCATCTGGGCCGCCGTGGTGCCCGAGACCCGGGCGCGCGCGAACGACGTGCACCTGCCCATCTCGCTCGCGTTCGTCGAACGCCTGCTCGCCGCCCACCCCGAGGCGAACTCGGAGCTGGTGCGCGTCACCGTGCTGCTGCACGACACCGGCTGGGGCCGCGTCGACGAGACACGCATCATCTCGGAGGGCTTCGGCGGCGACTGGCGCAAGGCCGACATCCGGTTCCAGCACGAGCAGCAGGGGTGCGAGATCGCCCGCGAGGTGCTGCCCGGCCTCGGATACGACGACGAGTTCGTCGAGGCCGTGTGCGCCATCATCGACGGACACGACACGCGGGCCGAGGCGCACTCGCTCGAAGACGCCCTCGTGCGCGACGCCGACCGCCTGTGGCGCTTCGACCAGGCCGGCATCGCCCTCGCCTCGAGCTGGTTCGGCCTCGACCCCGCCACCTACTCGGACCGGCTGCGCACCGAGATCATCCCCGAGCTGCTCACCGAGGCCGGGATCGCCATGGCGAACGCCGACCTCGACCGCTCGCAGGCCCTGCTCAAGACGGGCGTGCTGCGATGAGCGGCGCGGCGGCGGGCGGCGATCCCGCAATGGACTTCAGGGTCGATGACTGGCACCCGAGCGATCACTTCATCGCGGGGGAGTGGGCGCCCTCGATCGGCTCCGAGCGCATCGAGGTCGTGAACCCCGCGACCGGCGACGTCTGGGCGAGCGTGCCCGCGGCGGTGCAGGAGGATCTCGACGCCGCGATGGGCGCCGCCCGCCGCGCCTTCGACGAGGGGCCGTGGCCCCGCATGCGCCCGAGCGAGCGCGCCGAGGTGCTGCGCCGCTTCGCCGACGAGGTCGAGGCGCGGGCCGAGAGGCTCTCGGCCACCAACACCCGCGAGAACGGCTCGCCCGTCGCCGAGACGTCGGGCGCCGCTGCGAACGCTGCGGGGATCCTGCGCTACTTCGCGACCCTCGCGCCCCATCTCGAGCGCGAGGACGTGCGCCCGTTCCCTGGCGGCGGGGGCCCTGCCGGCGGCGCCGGCGAGAGCGTCGTGCGACGCGACCCGGTGGGCGTGTGCGCGCTGATCGCCCCCTGGAACTTCCCCATCAACCTCGTGGTGATCAAGCTCGCCCCCGCGCTGCTCGCCGGCAACGTCGTCGTGATCAAGCCGGCCTCTCCCACGCCGCTGTCGATCCGTCACATCGTCGAGGCGGCCCGCGCCGCGGGCGTGCCCGCAGGGGTCATCAACCTCGTGACCGGCCCCGGCCGGCTCGGCGACGCGATGGTGCGCCATCCGCTCGTCGACAAGGTCGCGTTCACCGGCTCGACCGAGGTGGGGCGCCGCATCGCCGCGGCCTGCGGTGAGCTGCTGCGGCCGGTGACGCTCGAACTCGGCGGCAAGTCGGCCGCGGTGCTGCTCGACGACGTCGACCTCGACGCCTTCGCGCGGGTGTTCGTGCGCTCGTGCATGCGCAACTCGGGGCAGACCTGCTACATCTCGACCCGCATCCTCGCCCCGCGTTCGCGGTACGAGGAGATCGTCGACCGCATCACCGAGGTCGTCGGCGCCGCCCGGCAGGGCGACCCCTTCGATCCTGCGACCGTGTTCGGGCCGGTGGCCAACCGCTCGCAGTACGAATCGGTGCTCGGCCACATCGC
>JBFXIT010000051.1:0-11128 GCA_050175655.1 Leucobacter sp. | reverse complement strand
GTGGTCGACCGGTGAGACCGGCCCGGGAGAGACAGGGGAGAGACGCAGTGGAGATCCGCATCCATCCCGATGCCGCGACCCTCGGAGCGGACGCCGCGAGGCGCATCGTCGCCGCCATCCGGCGAGATCCCGAGGCCGTGATCGGTCTCGCGACGGGCTCGTCGCCCGTATGCGTCTACGACGCCTGGGGGCGCCAGGCCGCCGAATCGCGGCTGGATCAGAGCCGGGTGCGGGGCTTCGCGCTCGACGAGTACGTGGGCCTGGATCCGGCCCACCCGCAGAGCTACCACAGCGTCATCCGCCGCGACGCGGTCGCGAGGACCGGCCTCGACCCCGAACTGGTATGCGTGCCGGAGGGGCACGGCGACACCGATGCCGCGGCCGCGCGATACGAGCGGGCGATCCGCGAGGCCGGCGGGGTCGACGTGCAGATCCTCGGGATCGGGCGCAACGGGCACCTCGGGTTCAACGAGCCGGGATCGCCCGCGCACTCCCGCACCCGCGTCGTTCCGCTCGCCGCCGAGACCATCGCCGACAACGCGCGATTCTTCGGCGACGCTGCCCATGTGCCCGACGAGTCGATCACCCAAGGCCTCGGGACCATCTTCGAGGCGCGCGAGCTCGTGGTCGTCGCGATCGGCGAGGCGAAGGCCGAGGCCGTCGCCGCCGCCATCGAGGGCCCGGAGACGGAGCAGCTGCCGGCCAGCCTGCTGCGCAACCACGGCAACGTGCACTGGTTCCTCGACGAGGCCGCCGCCTCGCACCTCACCTCGCGCCTCGCTCCGCGCTGAGGCCCCCGGCCGAGCAGGGTCGCGCTCGTCGTGGCGCGGTCTATCGGGGCGTTGCCGCGGAGAACGCCTGCGCTTACCGAGGCGTTCCCGAGGAGAACGCCTCTGAGATCGGCTTGAACTTCGAGACCGTCTCTGCGAACTCGCGGTCGGGGTCGCTGCCCGCGACGATGCCCCCGCCCGCATAGGCGGTGATGCTGCGACGAGGCGCCGGTGCGGATCCCGCGCGGTCGCCAGTCTCGGCCCCCCGGGCTGAGGCCGGACCGAGCTGTGCGCACCTCAGCGCGATCACCCATTCGCCTTCGCCCGCGGCATCGATCCAGCCCACGGCGCCCGCATAGCGCTCGCGATCGAAGGGTTCGAGCTCGGCGATCGCCCGCACCGCTGCCGAGGTCGGCGTGCCGGCCACCGCCGCGGTCGGATGCAGCGCGGCCGCGAGCTCGAGCGACGACGCCTCGTCGCCCGGAACGGCCCCGAGATCCGTCGCGAGATGCCAGACGTTGGGCAGCTCCAGCGCGAACGGCTCCTCGCTCGTCCGCAGGTCGCGCACGTGCGGCGCGAGCGCGGTCACCACGCTCTGCACCGCGAAGTCGTGCTCGTGCTGCTCCTTGGCGCTCGTCAGCAGCTCGTCGCGCGCACGGGCGTCGGCCTCCGGGTCCCCCGGCTTGCGTCCGCGCGTGCCCGCGAGCACCCGCGCCGAGATCGTGCCGTCGGTCTGGCGCACCAGCGTCTCGGGGCTCGACCCGATCAGGCCGTCGACGGCATAGGTCCAGCAGTCGTCGTAGCGGGTGGCGAGGCGCTCGAGCGGCACCCGCAGATCCTCGTCCGCGGCGATCGATCCGCGCACCCGTCGCGCGAGTACGATCTTCTCGATCGCCTTCCCGTCGGGCGCGACGCCCCGCTCGATGCGCGCGGTCGCGTCGCGCACCCCGGTCAGATACGCCCCGTCGGGGTCGGTCACCGGCAGATCGACGCCCGACCAGGCGCCGATCGGCAGCCCCTGCGGCAGCTGGGGCTCACGGCCGAGTGCGCCCTGGCTGACCTCGGTCACCCAGGCGCTGCCGCGATGCCGGGCGACGATCACGCGCGGCACGACCAGCACGCTCTTCGCCCCGCTCCAGTCGCCGAACGCGAAGGATCCGAAGGCGACGAGCCCGGTGCCGGGCAGGTCGACCGGATCGTCCACGACTGCGGCCGCGGAGATCTCTCGCCAGGCCAGCGCCGCATCGGCGAACCGGGTCGGCCCCTCGAACGTCAGCCGGAGGGCTTCGCCCGCGCCGATGCAGCCGCGGTCGCCGCGGGTCCACACCAGCGGCTCGTGCGGGTCGGCATAGGCCAGGAGGTCGGCCGGCACCCGCGAGAGGGGTCGGGTGATCGCGTGCAGCACCGGCCTCGCCGGGATCCCCGATCCGCTTTCCACTCTGACAATCTACTCTCTGCCCACCGTGTGCACTCTGATGCCCCCGCCGGTGAAGGGCGTCAGGGCCCAGCACAGCGCCGACCGGCTAGCATGGACGGGTGACCCGCCCCGACACCGCCACCAAGCCGGCCGCCGACGTGTCGACCATGTTCGACGAGGTGTCGCCCCGCTACGACCTCATCAACGATGTGCTGTCGGCCGGCAACTCGCGCCTCTGGCGGATCGCCATGACCCGTGCGCTCCAGCCGCGCAAGGGGATGCGGATCCTCGACCTCGCTGCGGGCACGGGCACTTCGAGCGCCGCCATCGCGGGGCACGGCGCCCACGTGGTCGCCGCCGACTTCTCCGAGGGAATGCTCGCGGTTGGGCGGGGGCGCCAGGCCGGCAACGACCTCATCGAGTTCGTCTGGGCCGATGCCACCGACCTGCCCTTCGACGACGACAGCTTCGACGCCGCGACCATCTCGTTCGGCCTGCGCAACGTCGACGCCCCGAAGCAGGCCATCGCCGAGATGAAGCGCGTGGTGAAGCCCGGCGGCCGCATCGTGATCTGCGAGTTCTCGCGGCCGGCCGAAGCGATCCGTGCGCCCTACTCCGCGTATTCGCGGCACGTGCTGCCCCGCATCGCCGGGCTGCTGAACCGCGACGCCGAAGAGGCCTACCACTACCTGAACGAGTCGATCGAGCGCTGGCCCGCGCAGGACGAGCTCGCCGCCTGGCTGCGCGAGGCCGGCCTCGAGCGCGTCGCCTACCGCAATCTCACCTTCGGCATCGTCGCCCTGCACCGCGGCTTCGTGCCCCGTGAGCCCGCTCAGCCGAAGCCGGCGTCGCCCGCGAAGTCGAAGAGCGCGGCGAAGCCGAAGGCCGCCGCCAAGCCGAAGGCGCCCGCGAAGACCGCGGCGAAGCCGAAGTCAGCGGTGAAGCCTGCTGAGAAGCCGGCCCCGAAGGGGGGTGCCGGCGCATGACCCAGCCAGGCGGAATACCCCCGATCACCGAGGACACGGCCACCCAGGCCCTGCCGATGCGCCTGTTCCAGGGCGCTGCCGACCGCCGCCGCGCCAAGCAGATGCAGGATCAGCTCGAGATCGTCGAGCAGGGGCTGCTCGAGCATCTGCGCTTCGCCTCGGAGGTGGCGGACGCCCCGGCGCGCTACCTCGCCGAGGCCGGAGGCAAGCGGATCCGTCCGATGCTCACGCTGCTCACGAGCGAGCTGGGCGAAGGGCCGAACGACATGGTGCGTCGTGCCGCGCAGGCGGTCGAGATCACGCACCTCGCCTCGCTCTACCACGACGACGTCATGGACGACGCCCGCCTGCGCCGGGGGGTGCCCGCCGCGCAGACCGTGTGGTCGAACTCGGTGGCGATCCTCGCGGGCGACCTGCTCTTCGCGCGCGCCTCGTCGCTCGTCTCGGGCATGGGCGAAGAGGCGATCCTGCTGCAGGCCGCGACGTTCGAGCGGCTCTGCCTGGGGCAGCTGCACGAGACCGTCGGGCCGCGGGAGGGCGACGACCCCATGGCGCACTATCTGCAGGTGCTCGCCGACAAGACCGGCGCCCTCATCGCCACGGCCGCCCGCATGGGAGTGATCTTCTCGGGGGCGCCGCGCGAGTACGCCGACGCGGTGACCGAGTACGGCGAGGGCATCGGGGTCGCGTTCCAGCTGATCGACGACGTGATCGACCTGTCGCCCAAGGCCGAGCAGACGGGCAAGCGCGCGGGCACCGATCTGCGCGCCGGCGTCGTGACGATGCCGCTGCTGCTGCTGCGGGCCCGCGCTGCGGAGGGCGACGCCGAGGCCGCGGAGCTGTGCGCCCGCATCGACTCGGGCGTGGCGAGGATCGCGGCGGGCGAGGATGCCGCGCTGCTCGACCCCGAGGTCGAGGCGCTGCGAGCGCACCCGGTGACCCGCGAGACCGAGGAGGAGGCCCGCCGCTGGGCCGCTGCCGCGGTCGCGGCGCTGGACGTGCTGCCGAGGTCCTCGGTGAAGCGAGGGTTGGAGCGCATGGCCGAGTCCATCGTCTCGAGGGAAGGTTGAGCGGAGAAGAATGAGCAAGATGCGTCTGGCGGTCGTCGGTGCGGGCCCGGCTGGGATCTACGCGGCGGACCTGATGATCAAGGCGGAGCGCGACTTCGAAGTCGAGATCGACCTCTTCGAGCAGCTGCCGGCGCCCTACGGCCTGGTGCGCTACGGGGTCTCGCCCGACCATCCGCGCATCAAGGGCATCATCACGGCGCTGCGCGAGGTGCTCGACCGGGGCGACATCAGATTCTTCGGCAACGTGCGCTACGGGCGGGATCTGACGCTCGACGATCTCAGGGAGCACTACCACGCGGTGATCTTCGCCACGGGGTCGATCCGCGATGCCGCGCTCGCCATCCCGGGCATCGAGGCCGAGGGATCATACGGCGCGGCCGACTTCGTGAGCTGGTTCGACGGGCACCCCGACGTGCCGCGCACCTGGCCGCTCGAGGCGAAGCAGGTGGGGGTGGTCGGCAACGGCAATGTCGCCCTCGACATCTCGCGTATGCTCATCAAGCACGCCGACGACCTGCTGCCGACCGAGATCCCTCAGAACGTCTACGAGGGGCTGAAGGCCAGCCCGATCGAAGAGGTGCACGTCTTCGGGCGGCGCGGCCCCGCGTACGTGAAGTTCACGCCGCTCGAGCTGCGCGAGCTGGGCGAGGTGCGCGACGTCGACATGGTCGTGGACGAGCGGGACTTCGCCTTCGACGATCCCTACGTCGACGAGGTGCTGACCAAGAACAAGCAGGTCGTGGTGATGAGCCGCATCATGAACAAGTGGCGCGAGGATCAGGCGGCCCGCGAGTCGGGAGAGGTCGAGCCCTCGTCGCGCCGGCTGCACCTGCACTTCTGGTCGAAGCCGGTCGAGGTCGTGACCGAGGGCGGCCGCGTCGCCGGGCTGAAGGTCGAGCGCACCGCGCCCGACGGGCAGGGCGGCGTGGTCGACACGGGCGAGTTCGAGGTGATCCCTATGCAGGCGCTCTACCGCGCCGTCGGCTACTTCGGGTCGCCGCTCGACGAGATCCCGTTCGACGACCAGCGCGGCGTGATCCCGAACGAGCAGGGCCGGGTGCTCGACGCCCATGGCGATCGGGTGCCGGGCGTGTACGCGACCGGCTGGATCAAGCGCGGCCCCGTGGGGCTCATCGGCCACACCAAGAGCGACGCCATGGAGACCCTGGAGTGCCTGCTCGAGGATCGCGAGACCTGGTGGCAGCCCGCCGAGACCGGCCTCGACGCCGTCCCCGCCCTGCTCGAGTCGCGGGGCGTGCCCTACACGACGGTGGAGGGCTGGCACCGGCTCGACGAGCACGAGCTCGGGCTGGGCGAGGCCGAGGGCCGCACGCGCGTCAAGGTCGTGCCGCGCGACGAGATGACCAGGATCTCGCGCGGGGAGTAGAGCCCCGGACGGGATCCTTCCCCCGTTGTGCGTTCAAGAGGCGGTCTTCAGCGCACAACGGTTCCAGGATTCCGCGCTGCGGAGGGCGGTGAAGCGCCAGGCGGTCAGGCGCCGAGGCGCGCGACGAGCGCGGTCAGCCACTCGCTCGTGCCGCCGTCGATGCGCACCCGCACCGAGGGCCGGGCGTCGATCGAGGTCGGCCCGCGGTTGATCACCGCGACGGGCAGCCCGCGCTGCTCGGCGCGGTGCACGAGGCGCACGCCGGTGTTCACGGCGAGCGAGGAGCCCGCGACGATCACTGCAGAGGCCTCGGCCACGATGCGCGCCGCGCGGTCGAACACCGCGGTGGGCACGTGCTCGCCGAAGTAGACGACATCGGGCCGCAGAAGCGCCCCGCAGGCGGGGCACACGGGCACCGCGACCCCGTCCAGGCCGGAGGCCCCGCCCACGTCCGCATCGCCGTCGGGAGTCATCCCGGCCTCGGCATTGCGCTCAGCGAAGCCGGGGTTCGCGGCGTCGAACCAGCCGAGCACCTCCGCCCGGCTCCAGCGGTGGCCGTGCTCGACGCAGCGGATCACCGATCCGTTGCCGTGCAGCTCGGCGAGCTCGACCGAGCCCGCGCGGCGGTGCAGATCGTCGACGTTCTGCGTGATCGTGCCGGTGAGCAGGCCGCCGCGCTCGAGAGAGGCTGCGGCGACGTGCCCGGCGTTCGGTTCGATGCCGCGCATGCGCAGTGCTCCGACGCGGGCCCCGGCCCAGAATCGCCGCCGGTAGGCGGGGTCGCCGAGGAACTGGTCGATCCGCATCGGCGCCCGCGGCGGGGATCCCTCGCCGCGGTAGTCGGGGATGCCCGAGTCGGTGCTGATCCCGGCACCGGTCAGCAGCGCGGCCGGCCCGTCGGCGAAGAGCCCGGCCAGCCGGTCGAGCTGGGCGCTGTCAGGTCGAGCGCTGTCGGGTCGAGCGCTGTCGAGCTGAGCACTGTCGGGATCCGGCCCTGGTTCGCCCGCCGCTCGTCTGCCCGTCGTCGCTCCGCCCGCCGCCTGCTCGCTCACGCCACCAGCCTATGCGCGCCTTCCGAGGACGCCCTGCCGGCCCGGTTCGCGGAACGGGGTGCCGGGAGATTAGGATCGTGCTCATGACTGACGCTCTGCATATCAACGACGCCTTCGCCGATTCGCCCGCCAAGCCGCTCGAGGCGCCCCTCGGCGTCTCGTCGACCGGGCCGACGGACACCTGGGTCGACGAGTTCCACGAGAACGTGGAGCGCGGCGTCTTCACCGGCTACTGGCGCTGCGCGCCGGGCGTCTCGGCCTGGGACTTCAGCGACAACAACGAGGTCATCTACGTCATCGACGGCTCGCTCACCGTGCAGCGCGAGGGCGAGGAGGCCCAGACCTTCGGCCCCGGCACCTCCGTCGCCTTCCCGCAGGGCTGGAAGGGCACCTGGGAGATCACCGAGACGCTCACCAAGTTCTACGTGATCTTCTGACCCGTCCCCTCCTCGCGAGCCTCGCCACGGGCGTGCGCGGTCGACGGAACTCGGCACGCGGCGAGTCCGCCGTCGGCGTTCAGAGCACGGCGAGTCCGCCGTCGATGCTGAGCAGCGAGCCGACCGCATAGGACGCGTCGTCGGAGGCGAGGAAGAGCACGGCCTCGGCGACCTCCTCCGCGGTGCCGATGCGCCCCGCGGGCGTCTTCGCCTCGAGGGCGGATCGGATCCCGGGGTCGTTCGATAGCGGCGCGAGCATGGGCGTCTCGATGAAGCCCGGGCACACGCCGTTGACCCTGATGCCGCGATCGATCAGGTCGAGCGCCGCGGCCTTGGTGAGGCCCGCGACGCCGTGCTTCGAGGCGATGTAGCCGGGCATGCCGCGGCTGGCCGAGAGCGACTGGATCGAGGCGGTGTTGACGATCGCCCCGCCGCCCGAGGCGAGCATCGCCGGAATCTCGGCGCGCATGCACAGGAAGGGCCCGGTGAGGTTCACGTCGATGATGCTCTGCCAGTCGTCGGGCGAGAGATCCTCGAAGCGGTCACTCATTGCCGAGGGGATGCCTGCGTTGTTGAAGGCGACGTGCAGGCCGCCATGGGCTGAGACCGTCTGTTCGACCATGCGCTCGACCGAGACCGCCTCGCTCACATCGACCTCGAGCGCGATCGCGGCCGCCCCGTCCCGCCGGATCGCCGCGGCGACGGCCTCGGCGCGCTCGGGGTCACGATCGGCCAGCGCGACCCGAGCGCCCTCGCGGGCGAAGGCGACGGCTGCCGCTGCGCCGATGCCGCCAGCGGCCCCGGTGATGAGCACGGATCGATCGGTGAATCGGGATCGCGCCACTGCGAATCTCCTTCTCGTGTTGCCTGTCTGACAAGCATATGGCAGACTGCCTTTGACTGCGAAGGCGTAGTCCGGGTTGTTATTCGAGAGGCGGGCCGAGTGACCGACATCGTGGGAGCCGTGGCAGTGGTGACCGGCGGAGCCGCCGGTATCGGCCGGGGCATCGCTGAGCAGCTCATCGCCGAGGGGGCGACCGTGGTCATCGCCGACATCGAGGAGCAGCGCCTCGCACTGACCGCCGCCGAGATCGGTGCCGACGCCATCCCGGTCGACGTGACGAGCGCCGAGAGCGTGCAGGCGCTCGCAGACGAGGCGATCCGCCGGCACGGCAGCGTCGAGATCCTCGTCAACAACGCCGGCGTCGGGCCCATGTCTCCCATCGCCGATCTCACGCTGGGCGACTGGAAGTGGATGCTCGACGTCAACCTGAACGGCGTGATCCACGGCATCGCCGCGTTCCTGCCCCACCTGATCGCCAATCCGAAGCCCGCGCACATCGTCAACACCGGCTCGATGGCCTCGTTCGCGCCCAACAGTCCGCTCGGAGCCTATTCGGTGTCGAAGATGGGGGTCTGGGCACTGACCGAGGTGCTGGCGCAGGAGATGGTCGCAGCCGGGACCGGCGTCGGTGTGACTCTGCTCGCGCCCGGCAACGTGCACTCCGACATCGCCACGAGCCAGCGCAACCGCCCCGATTCGGAGGGCGAGCGGGCGCGCGGCCTGAAGGACGTGGATCTCGCGGCCTCGCCGCGGGCGTTTACCGCCGAGACGGTGTGGCTGACTCCCGAGCAGGCCGGCCGGGTTGTCACCCGCGCCATCCGCAACGACGACCGCTTCGCCATCACCCATCCGGGCCTCTGGCACCGAGTGGAGGAGCGCTTCGAGCAGCTCCGGGAGGCGTTCGCGCAATATCCCCCGATCCAGGCCCAGACCTCCCCTGACGGAGGCATCGAAGAGAAGGAAACCCGATGACCCAGACTGCAGAAGCCCTCCCGCAACTCCCGGCCGGCGCCGAGGAGAAGCTTCGCGCCCTGCTCGGCGACGACCGTCTCGTCGTCGATCGGCCCACCGTCGACGAGTACAAGGATCCCTACTGGATCCCCGGTGACGAGACCTATGCGGCGTCGGCAGTGGTGCTGCCCAGCAGCACGGAGGAGGTGCAGGAGATCATCCGCATCGCCGGTGAGTTCGACCTGCCGGTGTGGCCCCACAGCCAGGGTCGCAACTTCGGCTACGGCGGTGCGAGCCCGGTCAAGCGGGGCAGCCTGCAGATATCGTTCCACCGGATGAACCGCGTGCTCGAGATCGACGAGGAGCTCGGCTTCGCCGTCGTGGAGCCGGGCGTGCGCTGGTTCGACCTCTACGACGCGCTCGAGGCCGCCGGCAGCAACTGGGCGGTCAGCGTGCCCGATCTCGGCTGGGGCAGCATCATCGGCAACTCGATGGATTCGGGCATCACCTATATGCCGACCGGCGCCGAGTACCAGGCCATCTGCGGTCTCGAGGTGGTACTCGCCGACGGCTCGTTGCTGCGCACCAACCAGGGCGCCCACCCGAAGAGCAACGTCGGTCACGTCTACCGTCGAAGCCTCGGCCCCTCGCTCGACTGGCTGTTCGTGCAGTCGAACTTCGGCATCGTCGTGCGCGCGGGCGTGTGGCTGAACCGCAAGCAGGAGGCCTATGCGCCGGTCGTGCTGACGATCATGGAGGACGAGGATCTGGAGCAGGCGGTGGACACTCTGCGAGAGCTCCGCCAGCGCAACCTGCTCGACGGCGCGCAGTCGTTCTATCCGACGCTGCGCGCGGCGGTGATGATCGAGGACGCCGAAGTGGTGTCGCCGAAGCGGCAGCTGACCGGGGCCGAGGTGCGCGAGATCGGCGTCAAGCACAACGTGGGCGCGTGGTCGATGCGCGCGGCGGTGTGGGGCGATCGGGATGAGGTCGAGCTGTCGCTGAAGAAGATCGAGCAGGCCTGGTCGAAGATCCCGAGCGGGAGGTTCCGGCAGCGGGGCCTCTTCTCGCCCGACGAGTACGGCGAGATCGAGTACGCGGCCGACCGCATCCAGGCGGGCATCCCGAACCTCACGGCGATCGAGAACACGCCTGACCATGTCGCGCACATCGGCTTCTCGCCCGTGGTCGCGCTCACCGGCAGCGAGGTGCGCAAGCTCGTCGACGAGATGCGCAGCCGCATCCTCGCCCAGGGCATCAACTTCTCGGGGGGCCTGCTGGTGACCGGCGACCGCAGCGCTGTGATGGTGGCCGGCATGCAGTACGACGTCACCAACACCGAGCAGGTGCGCGCCACCTTCGACTTCGCGCGCCGCTTCGTGGTCGAGCTCGGCGAGCTGGGCTACGGCGAGTATCGCGCGCACATGTACTTCATGGATCTCGCGCAGGCGCAATACTCGTTCGGCGATCACGCCTACCGTCGCTTCGTCGAGAAGATCAAGGACGCGGTCGATCCCGAGGGCATCCTCTCGCCGGGCCGTCACGGCATCTGGCCGTCGAAGTACGCGGACGAGCGCAAGGTCTGACCCGGACGCGAGGGCTTTCCCGTCCACGTCGGGGGCGAGAGTGTCGAGAAAGCGCGATGACGATCGGTCGATGATCGAACGGCTCTTCGCGATCCTCGACGCCCTCGCCTCCGAGAACGCCGGCTCGCTGCCGCTGCGCGAGCTCGCGAAGAGGGCCGAACTGGCCCCCTCCACCGCGCATCGGATCCTGGCGCAGTGCGTCGATTGGGGCGGGATCGAGCGGAACGACGCCGGCGAGTACCAGTTGGGGCTCAAGCTCTGGAAGCTGGGGCTGCGGTATCCGGAGGCGTGGCGGATCAGGGACGTCGCAGTGCCGGTGCTCCAGGATCTCTACGAGCTCACGCATGAGAGCGTGCAGCTGGCGGTGCGGGACGGCTACGCGGCGCTCTACGTCCAGCGCTACGCGGGCCGTGCTGCCATCTCGGAACGACCCGTGCTCGGCCGCCGCGTGCCGCTGCACTGCACCGCAGCCGGACAGGTGCTGTTGGCGCACGCCGATTCCGAGGTGTTCGAGCGTGTCACGAGCGCCTCGCTCATGGGCTATACGCCTGCGACGCTGACTCGCAAGGAGGATCTCGCCGAGCGCTGCCGTGCGATTCGCCGGGAGGGCAACGTGCGATTGGGGCCA